>NZ_JBTLRD010000024.1:0-35970 GCF_054584775.1 Polaribacter litoreus
GGTCGCTGCCTTTCTTTATCTTGTAATAATCAAGATTCTTAAACCTCATATCTTACGATATGAGGTTTTTTATTTTAAATTATTTCGAAATTTATTTTATTTCAATTGTAAGATTAGAGCTTAACTTTTAATAATTTTTCCTAAAGATTCTAATAATTGTGGTTCATCTTCTAGGGCGATTCTTGACATAGCGTAAAAATTGCTCATGTATTTTTCTAACTTAACAAATGCTTTGTTTTTTTGGTAGCATTCTGTGCATTTCCTTTGGATTGAATATAGGCTGCTCTAAAACTTTCTAATTCATTTATGGCTGCTAATGCTTCTGTAACAGATTGTGTTGTGATTTGTACTACTGTTAGTTGACTAACTAAGTTTGGTTGTGCGTTTAATGTGTTGTAAAATAAACTTATGGTTTCTAACCATTTTACATATGATTTAGGGACTGAGCCTGTTAAAGCTAGTTCTTTGAGAACTAAAGTATTGTTTTTAAAAATGATTTTAGATTTTTTACGATCTTTACCATATGTTGCATCGATTTCTATGCGCTTGTTTTCGAAGAGTTTGTAGGCCTTTAGTTTGCTGTCTTCTATTTGTTGGTTTTGTAAGAATTGATTTTTAGTCTCTTTTAACAATGCTTTACCTTCATCAATTTTTGTGGTGTTGTAACCCAATTCTTCCATTAAAGGTTTGATTACTGGATTGGTTTCTACATTGTGTAATGTAATTCTTGTTGCTTCTAAGATTTCTGATTGTGAGCGTGGATTTTTTAGTGCAATGGCAATTTATTTATCTTTAATATTCGATTTCTTTTTCGTGGAATAACGAGGTAATTGTATTAATTTAGCTTTCATTACTTTTACGTGGCGTTCCTTGACGATTAAAATTAATTACTCTTCTATAGATTTACTGACTTTATTAATAAATTGCATTATTTTGTTAATAAGTAGGGTTACTGAGTAGTTCGTATTGCTGCTTAACAATCAAGGAAGGGGGATTAGGGATTTGTTTTGGTTGCTTAGTGTTTCTGTTGGCTTACTTTATCATCCGTACGGAATCTTAAAGACGTGTTTTGATTGTTTTGAGTTCTTGTTGTATAGATTTTGCCATTAATTAACGAATTAATTTGGAAGGTTTTTATTTTGCTAACTGGATTTATGATTATTTTGAGATCTTAGAGGTTTAGTTATGTGTTTATACCTATATGGTTTTTAAAACCTTGCAGGATATTGGATGTTTTAGCTTTCTTCATCATAATTTAAATGATATTGGTTTTATTTCAGTGGATATTTGAAGTGCTAAATCAATATTTTGATCTAGCCATGCTGTATCCATATAAAAAAGCAATTAATCGTATGAAGCCCCATTAGATTTACCTTTCATTGTAAAGGTATATTGCTCAGTGTATCTTCGGCTTCAAAAACTATATAATCATCTCCATATTTTACATTAGATTGAGCACTCGTATAGTTAAAATATGATATAAATATTATGAAAACTAAATTCTTGAACATACCCTTTTGTAACATAATTTTTATTTAATGATTAGTTTTCTATGAATTGTAATATGATCAGCTTGTAACTTAACAATATATACACCTGATTTAAATGCATCAGTAGAAATCTGTCTGTGGCTAACTAGTTTTGAATACACTAATTTGCCAGACATATCAAAAATTTGCGCTTTTAAGTTTGAAACGTTAGCGCTAGTATTAATCATAAAATAGTTTTCAGCAGGATTTGGATACAGTTGTATTGCTTGATTAAGGAGTTCTTTTTTAATTGATAAAGTTCCAGATGGCACGACTTCAAAACCAGCATATAAACTATTAATACCACCAAAATTTTGTGCGGCAAAAATTTGTAAAACTGCAGTTTCAGAACTGTTTCCAGTGTTATGATCTGCAACTGTATAGTTTACAGTTTCGGTAACTTCTGCTGCTCCAAGTGCAACATTGTCTATATTTAAGTTGGGTCCAACAGCTTTACCCCCGTTATTTATTGCATATCTAATTACTACTCTTCCAAAACCTGTACCACCAAATTCTGTGATATTAGAATGAGATATTTCCATTTCTAAAACCTCATCAATTTCTATTTTATTAGATCTAGCTGTTTTAAAATCAGCTATAGACATACCATTAATTTTATTAATGGAAACAGACATTGGAATAGCTTCTTCTATAACTACATCAGCTTCTCCAAAAATGGTATTGTTATCATTAGAGGTTGCTGTAATTTTTACTGATCCTGTACTTATTCCTGTAACCATTCCATTTTGATCTACTGTTGCAATAGCATCATCACTACTAGACCAGGTTACACTTCTGTCATCAGCTGTTTCTGGTAAAACAGTAACAGACAATTGATCTGACTCTCCCTCTACAATATTAATTTGGTTTGGGTTTACAGTTACAGAAGTAACCGGTTCATTAAAAAATGCCACCAAAGTAATTTCTGTGGTTGCTATTAAAGAATTATCAAATTTATTAACTGCTGTTATGGTTACTTTGTCTGTAATACTTCCTTTAGCGGTTATAATTCCGTTTTCATCAACACTAACAATTGCATCATCAGAAGAACTCCAAGTTGCATTCGGATTTGCATTTGTCGGAGTCATAATTGTTTCAAGTTGTAATGATGTACCTACTCTTAAATCTATTTTATTTGAGTTAAAAACCATAGCTGTAGGAATTGCATAAGGACGCAGTTCTTCTGGAAGTTGAATCGCTAAATCTGGTCCTTGATTGTTGATGTTATGCGCTAAATAAGAAGTGTCATAAAAAACAATATAATCAACAATAGCTGTGTTAGACCTGCCCTTTAAGTAAAAGGTATATTCTTCTCCTTCAACTAAATTATAAAATAAACCATTGTTACCATTATGTTCTAAGTTGATACAAGTTCCCCATTTATTGGCACCTCTACCAAAAAATTTATGAAATGTTCTTAAATCATTTTCAGTATGTTTTGCAGATCCACTAGTAAAATTGCCTTCCATTTTAACAAAGAAATCGTTTCTAAGATCTGCCAATTCCCACCAAACTGGGTCAGTGTCTCCAGGAGGAGTTAGCCATTTACCTTTATTGGGATTATTAGATTCTCGTAAAGGAGTATGCAATCGCATTGCAATTTGATAAGTACCTGTTTTTGGGCAAGTAAATTTATATTCTAATTCGCTTCCAGCGCCTTGCCAAGGTCCTGTATATTCTAAATAAGTATCATTTATTGGATCTGGAGAATCATTTTTGTAAAATAGGTATTCTAAATATCCAGAACTTTGAGGTGTTCTAACTGTCCACAAACTTCCTAAGTCTGTCTCTGTGTCTTCTGCTTCAAAAACAATATAATCGTCTCCATATTTTATATTATTTTGGGCATTTAATGGCTGAAGCATGCCAAATATGGCAACTAAAAAAAGAGTAATTTTAAAAGTAATTTTGTTCATAGTTAAGTATTTTAATATCAGTATAAATTTGGTAAATAATAAACACATGCAACAAAACAGATGTTCATATTTATAGGATAAAAAATCAGTTACTTTTTTTGATTAGAAATTCTCTATCTTAGCATTATGCTATCTAAAAAAACAAAATACGGTATTAAAGCGCTTACTTACTTGGCAAAACAAGAATGCAAAGCGCCTGTTCAGATTGCAACTATTTCTAAAAGTGAAAATATTTCTTTAAAATTTTTAGAAAGTATTTTATTAACACTACGAAAAAATGGTTTGTTAGGGTCTAAGAAAGGAAAAGGTGGAGGATACTATTTATTAAAAGAGCCAAACGAAATTTTAATGACTACTATTTATAGAATTTTAGAAGGCCCTATTTCTATGGTACCTTGCGTGAGTTTAAATTTTTATGAAAAATGTGCAGATTGTCCTGATGAAAATACATGCGCTGTTCATAAATTAATGATACAAGTTAGAGATAATACGCTAAAAATTTTTAAAAATACAACTTTAGCAGATATATCTTCAGCAGTTAAAAAAACAGATTAGAAATAATAACTTAAACATGAAAAAAAGAGTATTATTTGTTTTGTTTTTTTGTATTACGTTAGATTTTTTAGGCCAAGTAACAAAGAAACAGAAAACAAAATTTACCAATTTCTTAGCAAACTCATACTACAGCATTAATTTGGGTGGAATTTTTTACCCATTTTCTAATGATAATTTAATTGATGGTTATGAAACAGAAACATTTAGCAGAAATTGGTTTTCTGGTAGATTACTTTTAGGCCATAAATTAAATGACAACGTATCAATTCAGTTTGGGACAATGAGGCCAGCAGCTTGGTTTAAATACGATAATGTAAATAATATAGGTTATTACAGAAGTGTGTGGATTAATGCTTGGTCCCTTTCCTTAAAAAAAGACTTTCAACTTCAAGAAAAAACAGCTGTTTACTTAGAAGCTGGTTTAGCAAATTTAACCAGATTTGGTTTTTCTATTGATGATAAAGTTATTTATAATGATGCCCATTATGCTAGTTTAATTTATGGTTTTGGGTTGCAATATAAGCTATCTAATAAATGGCGTCTATCTGCAAACGGTACGTTCTTGCCAAGGTCAGATAAAAATAATCAACCTTCTATTTCGCAAGCATCCTTGGGGTTTGAATATCACTTACAACAAGTTGATGATAAAACGGCTGATGAATATGAAAATAATGAATATTTTTTTCCGAATCATATTTTTCAACTTAGTTATGGAACAGGAGCAATTGGCTTTGGTTTCAACCAATTTTTTGGTATGAGCTTGCCAGTTGGTAATTTCGATAGTTTTGGAATTCCTGTTTTTTGGGTTGGTAATGTTAAAGCACAACATGCAGTATCATTAACGTATCAAAAATTAATTTACAGGTCAGAAAAAATATTCTCTTTAGATTGGGGTTTAAGCGCTACATATTTCCAATCTCAAAAAGGCAAAACAGATGTTTTTGCATTCTCTATTTTTCCGACATTACGTTTTTATATAATGAGAAAAAAAGGTTTCGATTTCTATACAAATTATTCTATTATAGGACCAGCCTTTATCTCTAAAGCTGATATAGATGGTTTTAAATCAGGTCCAAAAATCACCTATCAAGATACTATGGGCTTTGGCGTTTTTTTTGGTGATAAAAGAAAATACAATGTAGAAATGCGCATCATGCACTATTCAAATGGTAATATTTTTACCAGAAATGATGGTGTTGCTATCCCTTTACAACTTACTTTAGGAAAAACTTTTTAACTTTATAAATAGTCTAAAGATAATGTTAACAATATTTAACATTTATTTTTTTTGCGAAAAGGTTTTAGTAATCTTAAATCCTTAAAATTACCGTCATTTTATTAGAAATCTACTAAATCTATAGGATTTTATAAATTTTGTTGTTTTTTTATCACTTCAATACAAAAATATGATGTATGTTTGCTTACTCTACTAAATAAGTAGGATAATAAAATTCATAATTTTTTATGATTGCAGATCAAATGATTTTTAGCAAAAAGATAGCAAAACAAAGTTTTGAAGATGATGTTGCCTCAGAAAAACCTTTAAGAAGTATAGTTAAAGCATTGAGTTGGAGACTTATTGGTACATTAGATACTTTAGTGGTTTCATACTTTCTTACAGGCAAAATTACATTAGCAGCTTCTATAGCATCAGTAGATTTTTTAACAAAATTAGTTTTATACTTCTTCCATGAAAGAATTTGGAATAAAATAAAATGGGGAAAATAATGAGCCTAGATTTAGACAAAATAAACAAAGAATTAAAAGACAAAAGCCCTTCAGAAATTATTTCTTGGGCTATTTCTTTTGCAAAAAATGCAGTAATTACTACCAATTTTAGACCTTATGAAGTTGCAATTTTAAATGCAGTTACAGAAGTGAAAAAAGACATAAAAGTAATTTGGTGTGATACTGGTTATAACACAGTGCAAACCTATAAACACGCAGAAGAAATTATAGAAAAATTAGCCTTAAACATACAGTTATACACACCAAAACAAACAGCTGCTCATAGAAATGTGGTTTTAGGAGTTCCATCAATAGAAGATCCAAAACATGCAATTTTTACAGAGCAAGTAAAGCTAGAGCCTTTTGCAAGAGCCATGAAAGAACATCAACCAGATGTTTGGTTTACAAATCTTAGAAAAGGACAAACAGCATTTAGAAATAGTATAGATGTTGTTTCTTTAAGCAAAGATGGTATTGTTAAAGTGAGCCCATTTTATCACTGGTCTGATGAGCAATTAGATGCTTATTTAAAAGAAAAGAATTTACCAAACGAGTTTACCTATTTCGATCCAACAAAAGTAGAAAGTAACCGTGAATGTGGTTTACATATATAAAAAATAAGACATGAGTCAGACAACAATACAAGTAGATGCTTTAGAAAGTGAAGCAATTTATATTTTTAGAGAAGTAGTAGCGCAGTTCGAAAAACCTGTCTTATTATTTTCAGGAGGTAAAGACAGTATTACTTTGGTACGTTTAGCACAGAAAGCATTTTATCCTGCTAAAATTCCTTTTCCATTAATGCACATAGATACAGGGCATAACTTTCCAGAAACTATTGAGTTTAGAGATCGTTTGGCAAAAGATTTAGGTGTTGAGCTAATTGTAAGAAACGTACAAGATAATATCGATTCTGGTAGAGTTAAAGAAGAAACAGGTAGGTATGCAAGTAGAAATATGTTGCAAACAGAAACTTTATTAGATGCTATAGAAGAATTTGGTTTCGATGCCTGTATAGGAGGTGCAAGAAGAGATGAAGAAAAAGCAAGAGCTAAAGAAAGAATTTTTTCTGTAAGAGATGATTTTGGTCAATGGGATGAAAAAAACCAACGTCCAGAAGTGTTTGATATGTTAAATGGACGTATTGATTTAGGTCAGAATGTTCGTGTTTTTCCAATCTCTAACTGGACAGAATTAGACGTTTGGTCTTATATAGAACAAGAACAAATCGAAATTCCATCAATATATTTTGCACATAAAAGAAAGGTGTTTGTTAGAGATGGAATGATTTGGTCTGCTGCAGATGATGTTGTTTATAGAGATGAAGAAGAAGAAGTAATAGAAAAAATGGTTCGTTTTAGAACAGTAGGAGATATGAGTTGTACAGCAGCAGTTTTATCTGATGCAGTAGATATTTCTAAGGTGGTAGAAGAAATTAGAGATTCCTCCATATCAGAAAGAGGCGCAAGAATAGATGATAAGCGTTCTGAAGCTGCCATGGAAAAAAGAAAACAACAAGGGTATTTTTAGCCCCCTTTCCCCCAAAGGGGGTAAAACTGGAAACAACATCCTGCAAGGTTTTAAAAACCTTGTAGGTATAAAAAATAGTAGTAAAATTAATAAAAGTAACACTTTCCACAAGAGTGTTCCTTCCCTTTGGGAAGGTTAGGATGGGCTTATGAAAGTATTAAAAATAGCAACAGCAGGTAGTGTAGATGATGGTAAAAGTACCTTAATTGGGCGTATTTTATACGATACCAAATCACTAACTGACGATAAATTAGAAGCCATAGAAGAAAAAAGTCAACAAAGGGGTTTCGATTATTTAGATTTTTCTCTGGCCACAGATGGTTTAGTTGCAGAGCGTGAACAAGGAATTACCATTGATGTAGCACATATTTATTTTTCAACGCCAAGCAAAAGTTTCATTATTGCAGATACTCCTGGGCATATAGAATATACCAGAAATATGGTTACAGGTGCTTCTACAGCACAAGCTTCAATTGTTTTAATTGATGCAAGAAATGGAGTTGTAGAACAAACATACAGACACTTTTTTATCAATAATTTATTAAGGATAAAAGATGTTGTAATTGCTGTAAATAAAATGGATTTGGTAGATTTTTCTGAAGAAAAATACAATATCATTAAAGGCGAAATCGAATATTTAGCAAGTAAAAGTGAATATAAAGGTCAGAATTTAACTTTTATTCCATTATCAGCTTTAAAAGGAGATAATGTTGTAGAAAAATCTGAAAATATGGATTGGTATCAAGGAGAAACCTTAATGCATCATTTAGAAAGATTAGATGCAGAAGATATTAACGATGAGTCTCAAACACGTTTTCCAGTTCAAACTGTAATCAGACCAAAAACAGATGCTTATCACGATTTTAGAGGCTATGCAGGTAAAATTTATGGAGGTGATTTTGAAGTTGGAGATGAAGTAGCAATTTTACCTTCGTTAACAAAATCGAAAATAAAAACCATTAATTTCTTTGATAAAGAATATCAAAAAGCAAAAAGAGGAAGCTCAGTTACCATTACTCTAGAAGATAATGTAAATGTAAGTAGAGGAGATATGTTAGTAAAAATAAATGAGGAGCCACAAATTGCAAAACAATTAGAGGCAACAATTTGTTGGATGGACAAAGAACCTTTGCAAGCATCACAAAAATATTACATTAAACATGGTGTAAACGATGCACAAGCTAAAATTACGCAACTATCAAGTATTATAAAAACTGATTTTTCTGGTATTGAAGAAAATCCATCAGAATTAGAATTAAATCAAATAGGAGATATCCAATTAAAATTAAGTAAACCATTGGCTTTTGATGCGTATAAAAACAACAAATCAAATGGTTCATTTATTTTAATTAATCCAAAAACTAACAATACTGTAGGGGTTGGTTTTATAAAAGCCCCCTAACACCCAAAGGGGGAATTTAGCAAGTTTGTGAAAAAGAAGAAAGTAATAAGTATTAACAATTTAAAATAACCGTAAAAAACTCCCTCTCCTTTGGAGAGGGTTGGGGAGAGGAATGAAAAGTTTTGAAACAGAAATAGAAAATCCGGTTGTAGAAAAAGATATTATTGAATTAGCAGATAAAATTGCAAAATTCAATAACTTACAAATTGATGAAGAAAAATTTAGAAGTCTTCGTTTAGCCAGAGGAGTTTACGGTCAGCGTCAAGCAGGTGTTCAAATGATTCGTATAAAATTACCTTATGGTAAAGTAAAAAGTAATCAATTACGAAGAATTGCTGAGGTTTCTGATGAATATTCAAGAGGTAGATTACACATCACAACACGTCAAGATATTCAAATTCATTATGTAGATTTAAATAGAACCCCAGAATTGTGGGCAGAATTAGAAAAAGATGAGGTTACTTTACGTGAAGCTTGTGGTAATGTGGTTAGAAATGTAACTGCTTCAGAAACTGCTGGTATAGATGTAAACGAGCCTTTTGATGTTTCTCCTTATGCAGACGCTTTGTATAAATTCTTTTTACGTAACCCAATTTGTCAAGAAATGGGTCGTAAATTTAAAGTTTCTTTTTCTTCTACAGATGAAGATACAGGCTTATCTTATTTACACGATTTAGGTTTTATCGCAAAAATACAAGATGGTGTAAGAGGTTTTAAAGTCATGGTTGGTGGCGGCTTAGGTTCACAACCTAGACACGCAGATGTTCTTTATGATTTTTTACCATCAGATAAAATTATTCCAGTTATGGAAGGTGTTTTACGAATTTTTGATAGATATGGTGAACGTAAAAGTAGGGCCAAAGCTAGAATGAAATTCTTGCTAAAAGATATCGGTTTAGAGGCTTTTAGAGATTTAATAGCCAAAGAACAAAAAGCAATTGAATTTAAAACGGTTACCATAAATGCAGATGCTTATGTTGCCTCAACTCCAGTTTCTGTTGATGTCCCTCAGGTTGAAATTAAAAATCAAGAAGCTTTTAATTTATGGAAATCGACCAACTTAATTCCGCAAAAACAAGAAGGTTATGTTGCAATCGGAATTAAAGTTTTATTAGGCGATTTTTACACAGACAAAGCAAGATTATTAGCAGATTTAGTTGATGGGTATGCAGCAGGAGAAATCCGTTTAACGTTACGTCAAAATATTGTAATTCCTTTTGTAAAAGAAGATTTAGTCCCTTATTTTTATCAAGAATTAGAAAAATTAGGTTTTGTAGAAGCAGGGTATAACAAAGCAGTAGATATTACAGCTTGTCCAGGTACAGATACCTGTAATTTGGGTATTGCAAGTAGTACTGGTATTGCAGACGAATTAGAACGAGTAATTAAGACTGAATACCCCCAGTATTTAAAAAATGAAGATTTAATCATTAAAATTAGTGGATGTATGAATGCTTGTGGGCAACACAATATGGCTAATATTGGTTTCCAAGGGATGACAGTAAGAACTAAAGACAAATTAGTAGCACCAGCATTACAAGTGTTGCTAGGGGGTCAGAATAATGGTGATGGAAATGCAATTTTTGCAGATAAAGTAGTAAAAGTGCCAAGTAAAAGAGGTCCTGAGGCTTTGCGTAGAATTTTAAATGATTTTGAAACTAATAGTAATACATCTAAATTCGGAGATTATTATAAAGAAAAAGGAGAAAGATATTTCTATGACTTATTAAACGATTTGCAAGATGTAACTAATTTAACTCAAGACGATTTTATTGATTGGGGTGAAGATGAAAAGTATGTAAAAGCAATTGGTGTAGGAGAATGTGCAGGAGTTGTTATCGATTTAATTGCTACTTTATTTTTAGAAAGCGAAGAAAAAATAGAGAATGCAAAAGAAGCTTTAGAAAACGGAGTGTATTCAGGTTCAATATACTATACATATCAATCAATTGTAAATTCGGCAAAAGCGTCTTTATTAGCAGAAAATAAGAAAACAAATACGCATGCAAGTATTATTGCTCAATTCGATGAATTGTTTGTAGCATCTGGTAAAATTGATTTAGGTACATCTTTTTCAGAATTGATCTATCAAATTAATAAATTTGCACCAACCAAAGAGTTTGCAGAAAAATATATCAATGATGCAACTTTATTTTTGCAAAAAGTAAGAGCTTTTAGAGCAGCAGAAACTACAATTGCACAGTAAATAGTAAAAAGAAAAAAATGAGTTTTAAAACACCAAAATTAACAGTTGTAGGGGCTGGGCCTGGAGACATAGATTTAATTACTGTTAAAGCAATTAAGGTTTTAAAAACGGCGGATGTAGTGTTATATGATGCTTTGGTAAACGAAGAATTATTAGACTATATAAACCCAGAAGCAGAACAAATTTTTGTAGGAAAAAGAAGAGGTTGTTATCGTTATCAACAAGAACAAATTAACGAGCTCATTGTAGAAAGAGCAAAAGCTTTTGGTCATGTGGTTCGCTTAAAAGGCGGAGATCCTTTCATTTTTGGTAGAGGTGCAGAAGAAATGGAATATGCTGCAAATTTCGGAATAAATGTGGCAATGGTTCCAGGTATTTCATCATCGATGGCAGTAGCTGCAAATCAAAATATACCAGTTACTAAAAGAGGAAGTTCAGAAAGTTTTTGGGTAATTACAGGCACAACAAAAGACCATAAAATATCTGAAGATATAAAATTGGCAGCAAAATCTAATGCAACAGTTGTGGTGTTAATGGGGATGAGCAAATTGCCTCAAATTGTAAATTTATTTCAGGCTGAAAGTAAAAATGATTTGCCAGTGGCTATTATTCAAAATGGGACAAGACCAGACGAAAAAATAGGAATTGGAACTGTAGACACCATAGAAAATATTGTTGCAGAAAAAGCATTAAAAAACCCTGCAATAATTGTTTTAGGAGAAGTTGTAAAGCACAGAGCAATCATAAATTCTTTAGTAAAAGAAGCGATAAGTAAATAGTGAAAGTACTAGATAAAAATAAAAGTTCAGAGAATCAGATTCCAGCTTTTGGGGATAAAATGGAAATGGAAAGAAATAATCTATATCCAATTTTCTTAAAAGCAAAAAACCTAAATTTTCTAATTGTAGGTGGTGGTTTTGTGGCAGAAGAAAAATTAACCTTTTTATTAAAATCAAGTCCAGATGCAAAAGTAACAATAGTTTCTCCAATGTTTAGAGAGGGTACAATTGCCTTAGCAAAAAAAGGTTGCGTTACATTAATAAATGATGTTTATCACGAGAAATATTTACAAGGACGACATATTGTGGTGGCTACTACAGATATTCCAGAGATAAATGTTCAAGTTTGGAAAGATTGTAGAGCTCAAGCAAAATTGGTAAACGTGGCTGATAACCCTCCATATTGCGATTTTTATATGGGCGGAATTGTAACCAAAGGAAACGTAAAAGTGGCAATTTCAACAAACGGAAAATCGCCAACAACAGCTAAAAGATTACGTCAATTTTTCGAAGAAGTAATTCCAGAAAATATTGATGATTTAGTGAAAAATTTAAACGAGTATAGAAAAACTATCAAAGGAGACTTTGAAGAAAAAGTAGAAAAGCTAAACGAATTCACAAAAAGTTTAGTAGAAAAAAAGTAGAAAGATTGAGACCTTTCAGGTTTTAAAAAACTGAAAGGTCTACAAAAAGTAGATTATGATACAAACAGATATACTAATTATCGGAGCAGGACCAACAGGATTATTCACAGTTTTTGAAGCTGGATTGTTAAAATTAAAATGTCATTTAATTGATGCTTTGCCACAACCAGGTGGTCAATGTTCAGAAATTTATCCTAAAAAACCTATTTATGATATTCCTGCTTATCCAGAAATTTTAGCCGGAGATTTAACGGATAAATTGATGGAACAAATCAAACAATTTGAACCTGGTTTTACCTTAGGAGAAAGAGCAGATACTATTGATAAACAAGAAGATGGTACTTTTATTGTAACCACAAATAAAGGTACAAAACACCACGCAAAAGTTGTTGCAATTGCAGGTGGTTTAGGTTCTTTTGAACCAAGAAAACCATTACTAGAAAATTTAGCAAAGTACGAAGACAATGGTGTAGAATACATTATTAAAGAACCAGAATTGTACAGAGATAAAAAAGTAGTAATTTCTGGTGGTGGAGATTCTGCTTTAGATTGGGCAATTTTCTTATCAGATGTAGCATCAGAAGTAACCCTAATTCATAGAAGAAACGAATTTAGAGGCGCTTTAGATTCTGTAGAAAAAGCACAAGAATTAAAAAACTTGGGTAAAATTAACATCATCACTCCTGCAGAAGTAAAAGGAATTATTGGTGATGATAAAGTTACAGGTGTTGTTGTAGAGAAAAAAGGAGAAGATGGGTTTATTGTAGATACAGATCACTTTATTCCTCTATTCGGATTGTCTCCAAAATTAGGGCCAATTGGTAACTGGGGATTAGAAATTGAGAAGAACGCCATTAAAGTAAATAATGCGTTAGATTATCAAACCAATATTCCAGGAATTTATGCAATTGGTGACGTAAATACATATCCAGGGAAATTAAAACTGATTCTTTGTGGTTTCCACGAGGCTACATTAATGTGTCAAAGTGCATACAAGAGAATATTTCCAGATAAAAAGTATGTAATGAAATATACCACAGTTGGTGGGGTTCAAGGTTTTGACGGAACAAAAAAAGAAGCACCAAAAGCAGTTGTAAAAGCAATTCAGTAATTTTTTTAGAAGCTATTTCCAGCTTTCAGTACTCGCTTTTTTGCTCCAAAAAGCAAAAAGAGCTCAAACAAATACTTCAATCTGGGCTAGACTTGTCTAAAGCCTATAGATTTATTCCAATTAATTGCGAATTTAAACCTTAAAGGCTTTCTTGTTTATTTAGGAACAATCTAAGTGTAAATTTGTTAGGTTTGTATAAATTTGCAGACAACATAAATAATGAAAATAGATAGATGCAAGACATCAATATAAAAATAACAGACAGAAATGGTGAGACGCACGAAGTTGTAGCACCAACAGACATGGCAATGAACCTAATGGAAGTGGTACGTTCTTACGAATTAGCAGAAGAAGGAACTATCGGTATTTGTGGAGGTATGGCAATGTGTGCTTCATGTCAATGTTATGTAAAATCTAATCACGAATTACCAGAAATGACAGATGATGAAGATGCGATGTTAGCAGAAGCATTTAATGTAGAAGACAATAGTAGGTTAGGTTGTCAAATACAAATGACTCCAGAAATGGATGGTTTAGAAGTTGAATTAGCACCAGAAAGTTAAGGTGATATCATGGAACAAACAGAACAAATAAAAACAAAACAATTGATTAGTTTTAAAAACTACAGCATGTGTTTGCGAGATGCAGTTGCATCTTTTACAAAACAATTAATCAATAATTTGTTCGATGTAAATCATTTGTCAGAAAGTGGGGCAAAAACTAAAGCACAGTTCCTAAAGATTTTAGAAAGACTGTCAATTGAGAACGGTGAAGAAATTTGGTGTTCTTATGAAAGTCATTTTACAGAAATAAGAAAAAAATTGGATTTAGATGCACAAGCTGCTCATAAAAATGATCCAGCTTCTAAAAGTTTAGAAGAAGTGTATTTAGCATATCCCGGTTTTTACGCTATTGCCGTACATCGTTTAAGTCATCAATTGTTGCAATTAGAAGTGCCTATTTTACCAAGAATGATGAGCGAGTTTGTACACAGTACAACAGGTACAGATATTCATCCAGGAGCAGAAATAGGGGATTCTTTTTTTATCGATCATGCAACAGGAATTGTAATTGGAGAAACAACTGTCATTAAAAATGATGTTCAAATTTTTCAAGGGGTAACCTTGGGTGGAATCCAAGTAAAGAAAAGTTTAGCATTAACCAAAAGACATCCAACCATAGAAAACCGAGTGGTTATTTATGCAAATGCCACTATTTTAGGAGGTGATGTTGTTATAGGTGCAAATTCTGTAATCGGTGCAAATGTATGCATTACAGAATCAGTATCAGAAAATTCTGTGGTTACAGTACAATCAGAAAATAAAATATTTCAAAAGAGAAAATAGAAAGATGAAAACTAAAAGTATTATAGATTTTGTTGGAAATACCCCTTTAGTGGAAGCTCAAAATATATTTCAAAAAGACGGAGTAACATTATTGTTAAAGTTAGAAGGAAATAATCCTGGAGGAAGTGTTAAAGATAGAGCTGCTTATTATATGATTTCTGAGGCAATCAAAAGAAAAAATATAAAAAAAGGTGATACTTTAGTAGAGGCAACTAGTGGAAATACAGGAATTGCTTTAGCGTTAATGGCAAAAGTATTAGGAGTAAATATGGTCATTACAATGCCAGAAAACTCAACCATTGAACGTGTAAAAACAATGCGTGCTTATGGTGCAAAAGTAATTTTAACACCTGCTGATAAAGGAATGGAAGGTGCAATTGATCACGCTTTAAAGTTAAAATATAAAAAAGGATATTTTAGATTAAATCAGTTTGATAATTTCGATAATCCAAAAGCACATTACAACACTACAGGTCCAGAAATTTGGAGAGATACAGAAGGTCAAGTAACCCATTTTGTCTCAGCAATGGGTACTACAGGAACCATTACAGGTGTTTCAGACTTTTTAAAAGGAAAGAATGAAAATATTCAAATTATTGGAGCACAACCAAAAGATGGTGCTAAAATCCCAGGAATCAGAAAATGGCCAGAAGAATATTTACCTGCAATTTTTAAGGCAAACAAAATAGATCAAGTTTTAGAAGTTAGTGAAGAAGAAGCCAAAGCAATGACCATTCGTTTGGCACAAGAAGAAGGAATTTTTTCAGGAATGAGTAGTGGAGGTTCAGTAGCTACAGCTATAAAAATTGCCAATTCAATAGATAAAGGTGTTGTTGTGGCTATAATATGTGATAGAGGAGACAGATACTTATCATCAGATATCTTTGAATAAATTATAAAATAAAAAAAAAAGTTCGTTACTTTGTCTCGAATTTGGTTCATAAACTTAATTAATATGTTATCACGAAAGGTTGAGGGAATAGACCCTGTGAAACCTTGGCAACCTCTCGTTTTTGAGAAAGGTGCTACTTTCTACAAGATTTACTTGAAAGATAACAGCGAAAAATTTCACTTTTCCTGATGACATATTAAAGAAAAATAAAATATGTCAAACATACATAAAGCTTTACAAGAAAGAATTTTAGTCTTAGATGGTGCAATGGGTACCATGCTACAAGCTTATAAATTCACTGAAGAAGATTTTAGAGGAGAGCGCTTTAAAGATTATACAACACCTCTGCAAGGTAATAATGATTTATTGTCAATAACACAACCAGAAGCTATCAAAACCATACATGGTAAATATTTTGAAGCAGGTGCAGATATTGTAGAAACTAACACCTTTTCAGGAACTACAATAGCAATGGCAGATTATCAAATGGAAGATTTGGTATATGAACTAAACTATCAATCTGCAAAAATAGCCAAAGAAGTTGCTGATGAATTCACTGCAAAAGAACCACACAAACCTCGTTTTGTAGCGGGTTCTATGGGACCAACCAACAGAACTGCAAGCATGTCTCCAGATGTAAATGATCCTGGGTATAGAGCTGTAACTTTTGATGAATTAAGAATTGCTTATAAACAACAAGCCGAAGCCTTATTAGATGGTGGTGCAGATTTATTGTTGGTAGAAACTGTATTTGATACTTTAAATGCTAAAGCAGCTTTATTTGCTATTGAAGAGGTAAAAGAAGAAAGAAATCTTGAGATTCCAGTAATGTTAAGTGGTACAATTACAGATGCATCAGGAAGAACGTTATCTGGGCAAACAGCAGAAGCTTTTTTAATTTCTGTTTCTCATATTCCTTTATTATCTGTTGGATTCAATTGTGCTTTAGGAGCAAATTTATTACAACCTCATTTAGAAGCAATTGCTAATAAAACTGAATTTGCAGTTTCTGCGCACCCAAATGCGGGACTACCCAATGCATTTGGAGAATATGACGAATCTCCAGAAGAAATGGGAGAGCAAATAGAAGAGTATTTAAAGAAAAACTTAATTAATATTATTGGTGGATGTTGTGGAACAAGCCCAGAACACATTAGAGTTATCGCAAGTATTGCAGCAAAATATAAACCAAGGTTAGTTGTTGGTTAATGGTTTTTAGTTTATGGTTAGATTTAAAACACCATTAAATAAAAACTAGCAGCCAAAAACCAAATAAAATTATGAATTATACAGATTTAGATGTTTGGAAATATTCAAGAGGACTTGTAAAAGAAGTATATCTCTTAACAAAGAAATACCCAAAAGAAGAAATGTATGGATTAACAAATCAAGTAAGAAGATGTGCTGTTTCTGTTCCTTCAAATATAGCAGAAGGAATTGGGAGACAGTCAAATAAGGAAACTATTCATTTTTTATTTATAGCTAAAGGTTCTTTACAAGAAGTAGAAACACAATTGTATTTATCTTTTGATTTAGGTTATATGTCAAAGGAAGATTTAAAAAATATTTTAGAAAAAGTGATTTCATGCAAGAAATTATTAAATGGTTTTATCAATTATTATAAAAAATTATAAGTATGAGTGAGACCAACAACCAACAACCAATAACCATCAACCAAAAACGTTACATGAAATTGTCTGGATTAGAACCCCTAGTTCTAAACGAAAACAGCAATTTTATAAACGTTGGAGAACGAACAAACGTTGCAGGTTCACGTAAGTTTTTACGTTTAATTAAAGAAGAAAAATTTGACGAGGCTTTAGATATTGCAAGACATCAAGTAGATGGTGGTGCACAAATTATCGATATTAATTTTGATGACGGATTAATTGACGGAAAAGAAGCTATGGTTCGTTTTTTAAATTTAATTGCTGCAGAACCAGATATTTGTAGAGTTCCAATTATGATTGACAGTTCTAAGTGGGAAATCATAGAAGCTGGACTGCAAGTTGTACAAGGAAAATGTGTGGTAAACTCCATTTCTTTAAAAGAAGGAGAAGAAAAATTTATTTGGGAAGCCAAACAAATAAAACGTTATGGAGCAGCAGTAATTGTAATGGCTTTTGACGAAGTTGGGCAAGCAGATAATTACGAAAGAAGAATTGAAATAGCTAAAAGATCGTATGATATTTTAGTCAACAAAGTAAACTTTCCATCAGAAGATATCATTTTCGATTTAAACATTTTTCCTGTAGCAACAGGTATGGATGAACACAAAAGAAACGCTATCGATTTTATAGAAGCTACAAAATGGGTAAGAGAAAATTTACCCAATGTTTCTGTAAGTGGTGGTGTAAGTAACGTGTCATTTTCGTTTAGAGGAAACAATGGTGTTCGAGAAGCAATGCACTCTGTATTTTTATATCATGCCATAAAAAACGGAATGAATATGGGAATTGTAAATCCTGCTTTGTTAGAGGTTTATGATGATATTCCAAAAGATTTACTAGAGCACGTAGAAGACGTAATTTTAGATAGAAGAGAAGATGCCACTGAACGTTTATTAGATTTTGCAGAAACTGTTAAAGGTTCTAAAAAAGAAGCTGGTGCAGATTTGTCTTGGAGAGAAAATTCATTGCAAGAAAAAATTACACATGCCTTAGTAAAAGGTATTGACGCTTTTATCATAGAAGATGTAGAGCAAGCAAGACAAGAAGCTGATGCACCTATAGAAGTCATAGAAGGTCATTTAATGATTGGTATGAATGTAGTAGGCGATTTATTTGGAGCAGGAAAAATGTTTTTACCTCAAGTGGTAAAATCCGCAAGAGTAATGAAAAAAGCTGTTGCATATCTAAATCCATTTATTGAGGCTGAAAAATCTGACAAATCAGAACCCGTTGGTAAAATTTTAATGGCTACTGTTAAAGGGGATGTGCATGATATTGGTAAAAATATTGTGAGTGTTGTTTTAGCTTGTAATAATTACGAAATTGTAGATTTAGGTGTGATGGTTCCACCTGAAAAAATCATTCAAACTGCTATAGATGAAAGAGTAGATGCTATTGGTTTAAGTGGTTTGATAACACCATCCTTAGATGAAATGGTGTATTTAGCCAAAGAAATGCAGCGTCAAAACTTTGAAGTACCTTTACTAATTGGTGGAGCAACAACTTCTAAAGCGCACACAGCTGTAAAGATAGATACACAATACAATAATGCTGTGGTGCATGTTAATGATGCCTCAAGAGCTGTAACTGTGGTTGGAGATTTGTTAAATAAGAAAACCAATAATGATTACGTTGCAAAACTGAAAAAAGATTATGACGAATTTAGAACCAAGTTTTTAAAACGAGGGAAAGAAAAATCATATATCTCCATTGATGAAGCTCGCAAACGTAAATACAAAATCGACTGGGAAACTTCAGAAATTATAAAACCCAGAGAATTAGGGATTCAAACATTAGAACAACTAAGTTTAAAAGAATTGGTTCCGTTTATTGATTGGAGTCCATTTTTTAGAAGTTGGGATTTACACGGTAAATTTCCAGCTATTTTAACTGATAAAGTAGTTGGAGAACAAGCTTCAATAATGTATAAAGAAGCACAAGTAATGATTGATGAAATCATTGCAAAGCAACTTTTAAAACCAAAAGCAATTTTCGGTTTGTTCGAGGCAAATGCTATTAATGAAGATGATATTGAAGTTTCTCTGAAGCCAAATAGAAGTAAAAATGTCATTTCGAGCGCAGTCGAGAAATCTAATAAAGTAGTGTTTAGAACCTTACGTCAGCAATTAAAGAAAAGAGAAGGAATTCCTAATTTAGCATTAGCAGATTTTATTGCACCAAAAGAAACAGAAAAAACAGATTATGTAGGTGCATTTTGTGTAGCTATTTTTGGCGCACAAGAATTGGCAGATAGTTATAAAGCCAAAGAAGACGATTACAATGCAATTATGGCGCAAGCCATAGCTGATAGGTTTGCGGAAGCATTTGCAGAATATTTACACAAACAAATAAGAATAAAACATTGGGGTTATGATGCTGATGAAACTTTAACTAATGAAGATTTAATAAAAGAAAATTACAAAGGTATTCGTCCTGCTCCAGGTTATCCTGCTTGTCCAGATCATTTAGAAAAAGAAACCATTTGGAGTTTGTTAGATGTCGAAAATAAAATAGGAGTAAAGCTTACAGAAAGTTTGGCAATGTGGCCAGCAGCTGCAGTTTCTGGATATTATTTTGCCAATAAAGAAGCTAAATATTTTGGTTTGGGTAAAATTACTGATGATCAAGTTACAGATTATGCAGAAAGAAAAGGAATACCAAAAGAGAAAGCTAGAAAATGGTTGCATCCTAATCTTACAGAATAATAGTTTTTTAGACC
Organism: Polaribacter litoreus; assembly: GCF_054584775.1. NCBI lineage: Bacteria > Pseudomonadati > Bacteroidota > Flavobacteriia > Flavobacteriales > Flavobacteriaceae > Polaribacter > Polaribacter litoreus. The sequence goes on from NZ_JBTLRD010000024.1 coordinate 20,028, forward strand.
TCACAGGTTTTTAAAACTTGTGAGGTCTGTTCAGAGAAACTATCCTGCAAGGTTTTAAAACTTTTTAGGCATAAAAATAAATTGATAAAAAGAAAAATGACGAAGTAATCTTCAATTAAATTACGGATTGCTTCACTGAGTTCGCAATAACGTTGGCAAACAAGTTGCGTTAGCGATTGAAATGGCATCCTTTTTGGCTGTCAGTTCGAGTGAATTTTGAGGAACGAAAAATTTGTATCGAGAACAAAGCAAAAAAGATATAATGGAAAGCGCGACCTGAAAGGAAACGCCCAAAAAATAAGTTTAGTTTAAAAAGTTTAGGGTTATAAAACCAAAAACGAAAAACCAAAAACGAACAACTAATTAAGATGAAAATTACAGATCACATTAAAAACGCAAACGGAAAAACCTTGTTTTCTTTTGAAATTATTCCGCCCAAAAAAGGAAATAATATTCAAGATTTATATAATAATATAGATCCTTTAATGGAATTTAATCCGCCTTTTATAGACGTAACAACATCTAGAGAAGAATATGTTTATATAGAAAAAGATGGATTGTTAGATCGAAAAATTACCAGAATGCGTCCTGGAACTGTAGGTATTTGTGCAGCCATAAAGCATAAATACGATGTAGATACTGTACCTCATGTTTTGTGTGGAGGTTTTACAAAAGAAGAAACAGAATACGTTTTGGTAGATTGCCATTATTTAGGGATTGATAATGTGATGGCCTTAAGAGGTGATGCCATGAGTCATCAAAAATATTTTAAACCAAATGAAGGTGGTAATCATTTTGCCAAAGATTTGGTAGAACAAATTCAGAATTTGAATGATGGTAAATATTTACACGATGTTGTAGAAACAAATAACTGCTCAGATTTTTGTATTGGTGTGGCTGGGTATCCAGAAAAACATTTAGAAGCCCCTTCTTTGCAAACCGATTTAAAACGTTTAAAGGAAAAAGTAGATGCAGGTGCAGATTACGTAGTTACACAGATGTTTTTCGACAATCAAAAGTATTTTGCCTTTGTAGATGCTGCAAAAAAAGCAGGAATTAACGTGCCAATAATTCCAGGAATTAAACCGATTGCAGTAAAACGTCATTTGCAATTGTTGCCACAAGTTTTTAGAATTGATATTCCAGAGCCTTTAATTACAGAAGTAGAAAAATGCAAAACAAATAAAGACGTTCGTCAAGTAGGTATTGAGTTTGCCATTCAACAATCTAAAGAATTATTAGCAGCAGGTGTACCTGTTTTGCACTATTATTCTATGGGTAAAAGCGATAATATTCAGGCAATTGCAGCTGAGTTATTTTAGATGAAAAATGGCCACTAAATTTTATTGGAATTAAGGGTTTAAAACAACGATATTTGCTGTGAAAACGAGAAGCTTGCATAAGCACAATTGATACATAGATAGTAAAAAGCAATTTTTTTAAAATTTTAGAAGTAAATAAAAAGCGTACTTTTGACTATCAAAATTTAAAAATAATATAAAAAAACATATAAATGGCATTAGAAATAACAGATGCAACTTTCGAAGAAGTTGTATTAAAATCAGACAAACCAGTATTAGTAGATTTTTGGGCAGCTTGGTGTGGACCATGTAGAATGGTAGGGCCAATTGTTGATGAAATTCATGCAGAATATGATGGTAAAGCTATTGTAGGTAAAGTTGATGTAGATGCTAATCAAGAATTTGCTGCAAAATATGGTGTTAGAAACATACCTACTGTTTTAATTTTTAAAAACGGAGAAGTTGTAGATAAGCAAGTTGGTGTAGCACCTAAAAACGTATATACTGGTAAAATTGATGCTGCTATTTAGTGGTATTCTATTTATAATAGCATAAAGGTTTGGCTAACGTCAAACCTTTTTTTATGGTTGATATTTTAAACTTTTTGAATGAAAATATAAATATCAGCAGTATTTTATTGTATTTTGGTTGGTGTTTTTTAATAAAGCTGAGAACAATAGTTTAAGATTAGAAAAAGGTAGTTTTGTAGAAATTAATCTATCTCAAGAAACAACATTATGGATGTTGTTAGTGGTTTGAAAATATTAAATCTAAAAGTATTCAGCTTGATTAGAACTTATTTTTTGTCTTACTTTATAAATAAAACGGTTAAATTTTAATAAAAATCAACTAGAACAATTTTTTTTAAATTTATTACTCAGCAATATAATCAGCTGGTTAAAGGTTTTGAGATTTCCATTTTAAAAATAAATTTTATTAATGTAATAGGGTTCAGGTTCTTATTTTCTGATAAAAAATGTTGTAAATTAAAAGATAAGAAAAGTAAAATTAATAATACATCAACTGTAGAGCATATGTTTCTAGGTTTGGCAAGCACAAATTGATTCAATTACATTTTTGATACAAGAACTTTGTACTAATTTTAGAGTGACAAAATTTAAAAATATTGTTTATTCAGACATCAATCACATGTTAGTTTTGATCATGCTACATTACACAAATTTATACTCAGAACAAAAGAAAAAATGAACAAATAATTAAAAGATAAGATAACTAAAAGAAAATAATGAGTTTAGCTGAAGGAAAAACATCAGAAATTAAAAACCTAGATTTACTCGCCAAACAAGTGGTAGAAGGTTTTATAACAGGGATGCACAAAAGTCCGTTTCACGGATTTTCGGTAGAGTTTTCTGAGCATAAATTATACAATAAAGGCGAAAGTACACGTCATATAGACTGGAAATTATTTGCAAAAACAGAAAAAGTTTACACCAAAAAATACGAAGAAGAAACCAATTTAAGATGCCATATCATTATTGATAATTCTGCTTCTATGCATTATCCATTATCAAAAAAACAAAATAGTAATCAACTCAACAAAGTTGGTTTTTCGGCAATTGCAGCAGCATCTTTAATAGAAATTTTAAAACGACAAAGAGATGCAGTTGGTTTGAGTATCTATTCTGATACTTACGAATATTACGCACCGGAAAAAGGGAGTGAACGACATCGAAAAATGCTCATTCATCAATTAGAGCAATTATTAGTTACTAATTCTACAGCAACTACAGAAACCTATCAGTTTTTGCACGAAATTGCAGAAAAGATTCACAGAAGGTCTTTAATTTTTTTATTTACAGATATGTTTCAGACTACAAAAGAAGACGAAGCACTTTTTGATGCGTTAAGACACCTAAAATACAATAAACATGAAGTAGTTTTATTTCATACATTTGATGAGAAGACAGAAATCGGATTTAATTTTGATAATGCACCAAAGAAATTTATTGATGTAGAAACAGGAGCAGAAATAAATGTTTTTACAGAAAATATTAAAGAAAAATACAACGAATTGGTGTTAAAATATTTTAATAGACTAAAAAATAAGTGTTTACAATATATGATTGATTATGTTCCAGTGGATATTCATAAAGGATACAATGATATTTTAACAGCATATTTGTTACAAAGAAAAAAAAATTAATTTTATTTCTGTTTTATGTTTGCAGATATTAAAAACTGTGTTATATTTGCAACCGCTAAAAGCAACGGTCTGGTAGTTCAGCTGGTTAGAATGCCTGCCTGTCACGCAGGAGGTCGCGGGTTCGAGTCCCGTCCAGACCGCAAAAAGCATCTCATTTGAGATGCTTTTTTTATTTGGTTTTATTTTAAACCCTTGTTTTTACTGGGTTTTGTGTTATTTTTTTTAAAGTGTAATAAAACCATATAAAAGCAAATAAAAGATTTTACAGTACATTTTACGGCACAAATTATTATTTTAATTATCTTTAAATCGTAAAATTAAAATTGCTTGCTATGGCTTCTATTAACTTTATTGTCAGAAATAAGAAATCTTCAAAGCCTACTACTATCAGTCTTAAAGTTTTATGGACTAACAGGGGTGAATTAGTCTATTCAACAGGTATAAAAGTGCTTCCTGAACATTGGGATACAAAAAATCAGAAAATTAGAAATAAGTTAGAAGTTGCAAACATTAAAGATAAAATTAATGCTGAGCTTGCTAGAATAAAATCTTTTGCTGAAAAAACATTAACAGATTTAAAATTTAGTCATAATCTTTCAAAAGAAAATTTAAAGTATCAATTAGATATCTATTTCAATAAAATTGTTGAAACTAAGAAAGTAGACTCTTTTTTCGAATATGTTGAAAATGTTTTAATAGAAAAATCAAAAAAAAGAGTGGCTAAGGTTACTTGGCAATCTTATCAAAGAACCCTTAAATTAATAAAATCTTTTGAAAAATGTGAAGGATATAAAATCAATTTTGAAACCATTAATATGGATTTTTACTATGATTTTGTCGAGTATTTAGAGGATATATGTGAAATGAGTCCAAATACGATAGGTAAGCAATTAAAAAATATTAAAATGTTTATGAATACTGCAAATGAAGAAGGTGTATCTTCAAATATGGGGCATAAGCATAAATATTTTAAAGTTATTCGAGTGGATAGTTTTCAAGTTTATTTAAATGAAAATGAGTTAAACCAAATTCACAAAATAGATTATGATTTTGATAGTGTAGATGATAGGGTGAGAGATTTATTTTTATTAGGTGCTTACACAGGTCAGCGAATATCGGATTGGCATAAATTGAATGAGGATAATATTTATGATGTTAATGAAATAAAGTGCTTTAAAATTGTGCAAGAGAAAACTAAAGCACAAGTGGTTATACCACTGCATCCTAATGTGTACAAAATATTAAACAAGCGAAATTTTACTGCACCAAAATTTATGAGTAAGCAAAAAATAAATAATCGAATAAAAAAAATTGCAGAAAAAGCAGAAATAAATGAGAAAGTAAAGGAAAAGAATGGGGTAGAGAAGCATACATTAATTAGTTCCCATACTGCTCGAAGATCTTTCTGTTCTAATGCGTATAAATCAGGAATGGATACTTTAGCTATTATGCAACTATCTGGTCATAAAACGGAAAAAAGTTTTTTGAGGTATATCCGTATTGAAAAGGAAGAGTTTGCTTCGAGAATTGCTAATCACAAATTTTTTCAAATTTAAATTATGAAATACAGAAACCTAATTAGTAATCTTTGGTTAATGAACTCTGAAGGTTATAAAACAAAACTGAACAAGGATATTATAAAGTGTTTTCCAGGCAGTGACGTTATTCATAATTCTTTAGGGAGAGGTTTGCCTTTTGTAGATTTTCATATTAATTCAGTTTTAATAGATGTTTATAAAGATATTTATAGGATAGACAAAGAATATAAACAGGCTGTTCAATTCAAAGAAAGATTTGAGGAAATTAAGAATAAAAACAAAATAGGTATTGGTGAAATGCAATATTTGGACGAAAAAGGCAAAGATGTAGATGAAAAAATTATTCTATATAAAGGTTATTTTCCTTGTTATGTTGTTATTTTACAACATTTCTTTTTCTGTTATTTTATAAATAATATTAGGTCTAATGATAGTGCTAAAATTACCAGCTTAAACACCTTTTTGCAAAATGAAAAAAAAGAATTAGCAATTATACCGTATAATTATTTCATTCAACACGGTTTTTTTGAGTTTAGAAAAAAATATACACCTAATGATGTTAAAGAATATGTAGAAATAATTATTGACTTAATAACTGATTTAAAACAAAAGAGTGTAATAGATTTTAAAAGTTTAAATGATTTAGATGCTGATTCTTTATTTTTAAATTCTCAAACAAGAGATTTTTTTTGTTATATAATTGAAAAAAATATAAATAAAAAAAATGATGCTTTTTTTAGTAAACTCCATAGGTATTTTAAATCTAGAGGTTATCTAAAAAAAGAAGCACCAAAAGAATATTTTAAATTCCTAAATGAAAGTAAAATTTACTCATTTAGAAGCAATCAAATACAAACCCCATCAACTACAAACGAAGAGGAGTTTTTCAATAAATTAGATCAACTTTTATTTCAATTTTTCCTCAATCAGTAGAAATGGAAAACTAGAAATTTTTTGAAATGAACCTTAAACTAGAGAAAAAATTATTTTTTTCTAGTTTTTTTTTCTTTAGTAGTTTGTTATATTAAAAAACTAGAATTTTGACAATTTCCCAATAATTTCTTCTAGTTTATTTCTCTGTTTTTAGTCATTTTACCTCACTTTGTCAAACTAAATTTAGATAAATTTAAAAATTTATTTAAAATGATAAAATTAACACAAGTCCACAATATCTCTTCCGAGGACTTAAAAAAAGAGATTTCAGACGATGTTACAAAGCATGTAAGCATTGTAATCCAAGAGTTCATGACGGATTTAAAATCCAAACAGCAGCCAGAGTTTATTACCAGCAAAGAAGCTGCTAGTATTTTAAAGGTAACATTACCTACTTTATATGATTGGAGAAAAAAAGGAATTATCTCAGCATATCGAATTGGTAACAAAATTAGATTTAATCGACAGGAGTTAGAAGAAAGTCTAATCAAAATCGATTCAGCGTCATGAATGGGAAAATCAGTATAAGAATTTCAGATAGTTTAAAAGATAAGCTATCTGAAATGTCTGAAATCGAAGGTGTTTCAATTTCAGAAGTATCACGAACAATTTTAGAACAGTATTTTACGAATTTAGAGAACAATATTGTTTTAGAAGCTAATAATAATCAACCAGAACAAGAAGGGTATCATTTAGATGAAACTTCCTATATAGATGAGTTTGATTACGAAGAACCTGATATAGTTTATACAGTTGAATTTTTACAATTAGTTACTTGGATGTTTGATCAAAAAGAATCTCGGCTTCTAGAATTTGATAAAACTATACTAGAGCAATTTAAAAATACAATTATTAAAGTGCATTCAAGTACTAGAATGAAACAAGAGCTAAAAAATGAATTTAATAAGGTTTTTGTTGATTTAATAAAAGAACTAAATAGTAGTTATCCATCATTTTATCGTTTAAATTTTGCCTATCAAAGTTCAGATGCCTTTGATTTTGAATTGTTAAACCAATTCATTTTTGATGAAAATTTAGGAACCATTTCAATAACACTTTAATTTATTTGATATGATACAATCTAAAGATGATATTGAAAGAAAGCTAAAAGAGTTAACTTTTACAGATAGAGACAAATCAATTGAATTTTTAAACATAATTTTAGAAAAAATTCCTCAGGAATATTCAAATTTAATTAATGAAGCTCACAAATTCAAAAGGATTCCAAAAGAGTATTTATTGAGTTCCATTTTATTTTCAGTCAGTACTTCAATGGGATTAACATTTTATATTGATGCACTTGGGTATAAAAATTATGGAAATGTATATTTTACAATTGTTGGTAGTAGAGGAGATACAAAATCAGAAGCCTTAAAATTGGCAACCAACCCATTAACACATCAAGATCACAAAAGTTATGATAACTATTGTAATAAGGTAAGAGAGGATAATTTAGATGGTAATGATGAGCCAATTAGAAAACAAATCCTTTTACAAAATTCAACCATAGAAGCAGTTCATAAAACTCATTATGAAAACCCCAATTCTGTGGGTATTTTTATTGATGAAGTATATACGCTAATTGAAAAAATGGGGAATTCTAATAGTAGAGATGGTGTAGAGTGGAGAACTTTTTTGCTACAAGGTTACACCAATGCCTATGTTGATGTAGGTAGAAAATCAACAAAGAGTTTCAGAATAAAAGAAACATATCCTAATCTATTAGGTGGCATTCAAAATGAATTTATCCCAAAACTTTTTGCAAATGGTAATTTAGAAAGTGGTTTTATAGACAGGCTTTTGTTTACCCCAAACCTAACAAAAAACACTAAATTAATACGAGGAATAATCTCCCCAAAAATTATTGAAGATTACAATACATCAATTTCTAACATTCTTGGTTATAAGACACAAAGTGAGCGTAAAGAAGAAACGATAAAAAAGTTTAAAATCAGTTTAACAAAAGAAGCAGAAGATCGTTTGTTTGACTATACTCAGGAGCTTATTGATAGAAAAGAAAGTGCAAAACCAATTTTAAAAGAATACAATGCTAAAATGCAAATTTCAATTCACAAATTGAGTTTAGTACTTCATCTAATGAAAATCTCAAAAGATATGGATTTTACGAAACCTTTGGAAAAAGACACAGTAGAACTAGCCATTACTATAAATGAGTACTATTTCAATAATTTTAAAATCATACTTAATGAAAATTATAAATCGAATCATAAAGAAGCAAGTTTAGATGATGTTATTAGGCTAGCCATTAAAACTGGTGCAAATCAAAAATCAGTTGTAGAAGTTACTAAGGTTGCAAAAAGTACAGTTTCCAAGCATTGGACTAGAATTATGAAAGAACAGGAAACTGGAAACCATCATAGGAAAACAGGTTAGACGACTAAAAATCAATCTATTAATAGGTGTTTTAAAACAGGTTTCCAGTTTCCAGTATGTATAAAAAATTAAAGAAAATAGCATTAAACTTAGAGTTTAAGAAAAAAAGAAATCTTAAACTCATTACTCCTTGCTGTTCAAAACCGAATAAAGATGGCAAGTATATCAACTATAAAGGTTTAAGGGAATGTTATGGATATTGTCATTCTTGTGGAAAAACAACGCTACCACCAACACAATATTCTGATGAAAATGGCAGTATCTACAAATGGGATGAGCTCCAAAAGAAGTTTATTCCATCAGTCTTACAATCGTCTTACAAAAGTGTAGGACAATTGACAGACAATGCCACTTTTAAACGCCACACAGGTATGGAAAGTGTGGGAGTGAAACAAAAATACATTGAATATCAGTTAGTTAGGTTGTTTCTAAAAGTGCAACCACAAAACAACCTCTTGCAATACATTGGTAAGACATATGGGGAGGACAATAAAGAATTTGTAAAAAACTTATATCAATTAGGTACTAGCAAAGACGGAGGTATAATTTTTTGGAGCATTAATAAACAACAGAAAGTACAAAAGGCAAAAGTTGTCTATTACAATAAAGAGGGTAAAAGAAAACAAAGATTTAAAGTGCCTTATAAAAATGAAGATGGTTATTACAATTGTTTGTTTGGAGAGCATTTATTGGGTTTACCAACATATAAAAACAAACCCATCATTCTTGTAGAAAGTGAAAAAACCGCTGTTATATGTGCCATTAACTTACCAAAATTCAATTGGCTTTCTTATGGTGGTATTAATGGGTTAACAGATACTAAGTTAGAAGTTCTTAGAGGTAAAGATATTATTTTGGTGCCTGACATGAGCGAAAATGCAGTATCCATAATGAATAATAAACTTTCATTATTATCAGAACTTGGGATCAATGCTAAAATTTGGGATATGACAAAAGGTAAGACGGATGATCAACTAAAAGAAGAAGGTTGGTATAATTCTGATTTAGAAGATTTCCTAAGAAATGTAGTGTAAAAAATGCTTATGTTCTGCTGTACATCTTGTTATAAACCGAGTATCATAAAAAAACTAATTCATTGTGATCTACCAGACAAGGAATAATAAAATGTAACTCTAAAATTAGCAACAAAGTCATTAGGTATTTAAGAATAAGATTATAAATCTAATATTCTATGCAATATAGTATGTTATTTAAGACATAAAACTTTATTTTTAAGCCACTATTTAGTTCACAACAAATTTGCAATAACAATATGCCAACATTAAACTGGATTGGAAAAGAAAAAGTAATCAACCATCATCAAGATGTACCTTATAAAATTTTAGAAAAACAATACACATTTGCTGATGGAAAAGAAACCAATATTACAGAAAGTGACAATAAAATTATTCACGGAGATAATTTAGAAGCTCTAAAAAGTTTATTGCCAGCATACGAAGGTAAAATTAAATGTATTTATATAGACCCACCTTACAATACAGGAGAAGAAAATTGGGTATATAATGATAATGTTAATAATCCTAAATTAAAAAAATGGCTAGGAAATATCGTTGGTAAAGAGAGCGAAGATTTATCTAGGCACGACAAGTGGTTGTGTATGATGTATCCTAGATTAAAACTTTTATATAAATTACTAGCAGATGATGGAGTAATTTTTATTTCTATTGATGATAACGAACAAGCAAATTTAAGATTGATTTGTGATGAATTATTTGGCGTTAATAAACACATTGCAACAAATGTATGGCAAAAAAGATATTCAAGAGAAAATAGACAAGCTATTGGAGATGTTCACGAGTATATTGTAGTCTATTCTAAAAATCCTAGAGAATTTAAGAATTATAGAAAACTTTTACCACCAACAAAAGCACAAGAAAAAGTTTATAGAAATCCAAACAACGATCCAAAGGGTAGGTGGCGTCCAATACCTATGACTGCTCAAGCAGGCCATGCAACAGCAAGCCAGTTTTATGAGGTTAAAGCTCCTAAAGGAAAAATACATATTCCACCTGAAGGCAGATGTTGGGCAATTTCTCAAGATACTTATAATGAACTTCTAAAAAATGGAAGAATATATTTTGGAAAAAACAATAATTCTCAACCCAATATGATACGTTATTTATCAGAGGTAGAAGGTGTTGCTCCTTGGACTTGGTGGAATTATGAAGAAGTAGGTCATACAGACGAAGCTAAAAAAGAGATTTATAAAATTTTAGGAAAGAAAAATGCTTTTGACACTCCAAAACCTTTAAGGTTAATTGAAAGAATTATAAGAATGGCTACATCTTCAAATGATATTATTTTAGATTCGTTTGCAGGTACTGGCACAACAGCACAGGCAGTTTTAAACTTAAATAAAGAAGATGGTGGTAATCGTAAATTTATTTTGGTAGAAATGGAAGATTATGCAAATACTATTACTGCAGAAAGAGTAAAAAGAGTAATCAATGGTTATGGTGTAGATAAGAAAGCAGTAGCAGGTACAGGAGGTAATTTTAGCTTTTACAATTTGGGCAAACCTTTATTTTTAGAAAATGAGTTGTTAAATGAAGAAGTAGGTCTAGAAAAAATACAAGAATACATTTGGTTTAGTGAAACCAAAAGCACTTTTATTGCTGAAAAAGAAAATTATCTTTTAGGTAAAGCTAATAATACAGCTTATTATTTTTATTATATAAAGAATGAGTTAACCACTTTAGATGAACGTTTTTTAAGAACACTAAAAACAAAAGCATCACAATACATTGTATATGCAGACAACTGTTTGCTAGATCAAAAACTGATGGAGAAATATCATATCATTTTTAAGAAAATACCAAGAGATATTAGTCGTTTTTAAAAATTATAATTGCTATTCAATAAAATAAATGGAATTAAAACCGTATCAACAAAAAGTAATTAAAGACCTAGAATTGTATCTCTCTTATTTGCAAGAGCAACCAAGTCCTGCAAAAGCATTTAACACCTTTTGGAAAGATAAAATAGGAGAATATACGCTAAATTTAGATGGTAGCACAACAGGTATGCGTCCTTACAAAGATAATATTCCAGGAGCTAACCATATTGCTATAAAAGTACCTACAGCTGGTGGTAAAACTTTTATAGCTTGTAATGCTTTGCATACTTTAAATAAACATTTTACACAAGGCAATCCAAAAGCAGTAATTTGGTTAGTGCCTTGGTCTAACTTATTACAACAAACTGTAAAAAGTTTGTCAGATGCCAATCACCCTTACAGACAAAAGTTAAATAGTTTATTTAATGGTAGGGTAGAAGTGTATGAAAAAGAAGCATTATTACAAGGTGCAAGTTTTAACCCTACTTCTGTTTTAGAACAATTAAATATTTTCGTGTTTAATTTTAGTAGTTTACGCATCAATTCAAGAAAAAAAGACGATAGAAAAGTATATCAAGATAATGGTTATTTAAGTTCCTTTCAAGGGTTTGTAGATAAAGATGTAATACTACCAGGTACAGATGAAACTGCTTTAATAAATATTATTAGAACCTTAAATCCTGTTGTTATTGTAGATGAAAGCCACAATGCAGAAAGTGATTTAAGTGTAGAAATGTTAAATAATTTAAACCCTTCTTTAGTTTTAGATTTAACAGCAACCCCCAAAGAAAATAGCAATATTATAAGTTTTGTAAATGCTATGGCTCTTAAAAAAGAGCATATGGTAAAATTACCAGTAATTGTTTATAATCATAATCGAAAAGAAGAAGTAATAAGTAGCGCATTGCATTTGCAAAGACAGTTAGAGTTTACTGCAAGAGAAGAAGAAAAGCAATCAGGCACTTATATAAGACCTATCGTTTTGTTTCAAGCACAATCTAATATAAAAGGGAAAAACAATACAACTTTTCAGAAAATAAAAGAGCAACTCATAAAATTAAAAATACCAGAAGAACAAATAAAAATTAAAGTTAGTGGTATAGATGAGTTAAAGGGTATTAATTTAATGGCAAAAGACTGCCCAGTAAGATATATTATAACCATTAACGCATTAAAAGAAGGTTGGGATTGCCCTAATGCCTATATTTTAGCATCATTAGCAGACAAATCATCTCCTGTAGAAGTAGAGCAGATTTTGGGTAGAGTTTTAAGGCAACCCTATGTTACAAAACACAAAAACCAATTATTAAACGTATCTTTTGTACTTACAGCAAGTGCAAAGTTTAATGAAACTTTAGATAGTATTGTAAAAGGATTACAAGAATCAGGTTTTAGTAAGGATGATTATTATGCAGAAGATTTAATAGATGAAGAAACAGCAGAAAATGATTTTTTACAACAAGAGTTATTTGAGGAAGTAGAAGCACCAAAATCTGATGAAGATTTTAATGTTAAGGATGTTGATTTTGAATTTGATGAAAATATTACAATCGATGATTTAAAAAATCAAAACTCATTAACCCAACAAATTAAAGAAAAAGCATTAGCTGATATTGATGCATTTGAAGAAAATATAAATACTGTTGAAGATGACGAAACATCTAATTATTTGACTCAAATTATGAATAAACAACCAAAAAGATACCCTATAGATTCACAATTTTATGACAAAGTCAGTCAATTAAATTTGCCTCAATTTTTTAAGAAAGTAGATGAAGATGAAATACATAGTGATATACTTTTTGAAGAACTAACTTCTTATGATACTTTCTTATCAAAAAATAGTTTATTAGATGGTTTCATATTGTCTAACAAAGATTCATCGATTAATTTTGAAGACAATTCTGCTGATATCTATAAGGTTGATTTTGATGAAAGTAAGAAAACAACTGCTGTAAAAAAATTATCTAAAAGAGCGAAATCTTTATTGTTAGAAAATATTTTATCGAAACCAAAAGACAAGCAAATTTCTGATGTAAGTGGTATTATAGTCTCTAAACTAGGAGATATGACTCCAATATCTGAACAGGAATTAAAGAAATATGTTTCGCGAGTTTTTGATAGTTTTAATTCTGAACAAGTAAGTGATGTTATTGATAATGACTTTAGGTATGTCAGAAAAATTAAAGAAAAAATAAATGCTTTAACAAGTGCTTATGCAAAAGAAAGATTTACAGTTTTATTAGATAGTGAAACTATTTTTACAAAAGGTAATTTCAGTTTTCCAGAAAACATAACTCCACTATATCCAAGTACTCCAATTTCTAAATCTTTGTATGAAAGAGAAGAAAAAATGAATAACTATGAGCAAGAAATGATTCTTGAAATTTCATCACTTGAAAATGTTGTTTTTTGGCATAGAAATTTAGAAAAGGGAAAAGGTTTTTATTTAAACGGATTTAACTCAAACCATTATCCAGATTTTATTGTTTACACCAAAAAAGGAAACATAATAATTATTGAAACTAAAGGTGATGTTTTTGATAACGATGATAGCAGTGATAAAAATAGATTAGGTAAAATTTGGGCAGATAAGGCTGGTAAAAATTATAAATATTTTATGGTTTTTCAATCTAAAAAAGTTTTGGATACTTATACTTCTAAAACAATAATAGAGGTTTTAAAACGCTTATAAAATGTTAATAAAGAACAGCTAAAATTCTTTTTTAATCTTTATAAATTGTTAATTTTGCACTAAAAATAAACCTATAGGTTGATTTAATGGAAATATTTCGTACATTTGAAGAACAATATCAAGGAGTGTATCTTGCACGCTTTGTGAATTGTCCTATATATAATACAATAGAAGAGTATGAAACAGAACTGGATAAATTACAGGATCAACTTCAAGATCCTTTGTTCGTGCGAAATTTTATTAAATCTCCCAAGTCAGGTTGGAAAAAAGGGAAGTACAAACATAAACCTCTAAACCACTTAGTTAGTATAGTACTTGAGGAAACAGCAGATTTATTTGATAAATTAGATGAAATAATAGAAAATTCCCAAAACGGTGATTGTTTTGAAACATTATTTGATGAATTTATTGAGTTATCCAAACCAGAACGAAATGATGATCCAGGACGAAAAAAAATGTATACTTATGATTATGGTTCACTATTACGAATATATGGAGTTCGATTAGGCAATAATGCAATCATTATCACAGGTTATGGCATAAAATTGGTAGGTAAAATGCAAGACACAACCGCACTAAAAATTGAGTTGGATAAAATGAACCATTTAAAAAATTGGTTGAAAGAAGAAAAAATCACAGACTGCACAGAATTTTAAGATGGAAAAAAATTTGAATAAAAGAATTACTAAAACAGCTACTAGCTGGAAAGCTCGTGCAAAAAAGGATAGAGCTAATAGAAGAAATATTTCTCGAGCTCAAGAATTTGCTCTTGAATTATTGGATTATATGGATCTTCATAACATCAAGCAAATAGATCTTGCTAAAAAGATGGATGTGACACCACAACAAGTAAATAAAATATTACGAGCAAAATCAAATATTACATTTGAGACTTTGGATAAAATTGCAGATGCTCTTGGTGTCATTATTTCGTCACCAAAAATAAAGGTGAATGCTCGAGTTCACTCAAAAGTACTTCACAATACAATGCAGATTGTACATAAAAAAGGTATAAGAAAAATTGAAGAGGATATGAGTACTGCAAGAGTTGTTATGAAAAATCCACTTCTAGAAAAGAATCTACAAGCAATGAATGAGTATAGTTACACTTCAGAAAAAATGTAAATCATAATGACTACTTATAATCAACTTGGTTTTGCTTTATCGGGTCTTAAGACTATTTCTTTTGCTACCATTGAAGGCTCTTATAAAAAAACAGGAGAAACAAACCTGATGACTGGTTTGGGTTTCGGTTTAGATATAGACGATCATACAGTAACTTGTAATGCTAAGTTTTCTTTTGAAAAAAAAACTGACCAACCTTTTCTGATACTTGAGGTACAGGCGCTATTTGAAATCGAGAAGAATGATTTCTTAACAAAAATGAAACAAGAAGATGATTCTTATAAAATAATTCAAGGTTTAGCAATTCATTTCGCTGTTTTAACAATCGGTTCAGCACGTGGAATTTTACATGCAAAAACAGAAGGAACTTTATTTAATAATTATATGCTACCTACAATTGATGTTAAAAGTATGTTTAATGAAGATGTTATTTTAAATTATTAGGTACATTTTACGGTACATATTTTGAAATGTAAATTACATAAACTTGATTGTTAGTTGTTTGTGGTTTTTATTATAGTCCCGTCCAGACCGCTTTTTAAAGATTAAGTCAACGCAAATTGACGAAAGCCCCACTAAAATGGGGCTTTTTTATTTCCTTTAGTTTCTATTTCTTTTAATTTCTTCCTATTGCAAGGGTGTTATCGGATCATTCTCAATTGTTGTGTTTAAGCAAAAATTGGATCAATACCAAAAGTTGTGGAGTACAGATAAAAAGCAGAACTTTGATATTTAAAATATTTAAGATTTGGAGATTTCAATTGATGTTATAAAATTATTATTGCCAGAAGTTTTAGTAAATTACTTTAAACTTACCAAGTATGAAGTCAAACAAGAAGAACTTCATTTCTATTTTACAGAGTTAAATACAGTTCCTGAAGAATTTAAAGGATTAAAACTAAGCTCTAAAGGCTTCTTTCCAGAAGCTACTATTCA
>NZ_JBTLRD010000025.1:0-31485 GCF_054584775.1 Polaribacter litoreus
CATATATCTTTTTTCCCTTCTTGTTATTTTTATTGATGAAAAGGCAAGAAAGTTCTGCAACAACCATTGTATTGGGCATCAACATCCTTTCGTCTTTATCTTTATTGTATCAACTGTTTACAAATAAAGAGATTAAGCTATTAAACCAGCGGTCTAAGCTAGGAGTAGCTATTAGGTATGTAATTTTTTCAATGTGTTTTCTCATTTTATTACCCTTTTATAAAGGCGATTTTCATCCGTATTTAATCATCAGTATTTTATCGATGATATGGGTAAATGATTCTTTTGCTTTTTTAGTAGGTAAGAATTTTGGAAAAAATAAATTATTTCCTTCAGTATCACCCAAAAAAACAGTTGAAGGGCTTTTAGGAGGCCTAATTTTTTCTTTATTAGCAGGCCTGTTTATTAGTAAATTTAATACAGATTTTTCTTTGTTAAATTGGCTGATAATAGCTGTTATCGTATCTTTAATTGGCACCTTAGGAGATTTAGTAGAATCTAAATTTAAAAGGCAAGCCAATCTAAAAGATAGTGGTAATATTATGCCAGGTCATGGTGGTATTTTAGACAGGCTAGATAGTTTGTTGTTTGCTGCACCCTTTGTATATTTGTATATAAACTTTATTATTTAATTATGATTCGATTTCATAAAGAAGGCTACAAAATTATTGGAATTACCTTAATTGTAGTTTTAGCATTTATTTTATTAGCAGAAAAGCTGATTGATGTGGTTTGGATTGTTAAAACCATTCAAATCTTAGCCATTGCTTTTTTAATAATTGTATTGCAGTTTTTTAGAAACCCTAAAAGAGTGACTACACTTAGTGATCATACAATAATAGCGCCTGTAGATGGTAAAGTGGTTGTAATCGAAGAAGTAGAAGAGCCAGAGTATTTTAAAGATAAAAGAATACAAGTTTCTATTTTTATGTCGCCAATAAACGTACATGTTACAAGATACGCAATGAGTGGTATAATAAAATACAGTAAATATCATCCAGGAAAGTATTTAGTAGCTTGGCATCCCAAAGCTTCAACTGAAAACGAAAGAACAACTGTAGTTATCCAAAATAATTCGGTTGGCGAAATTCTTTACAGACAAATTGCAGGAGCTTTAGCCAAACGAATTGTCAACTACGCAAAAGTAGGTGATACAGTTGTTCAAGGTACAGATGCTGGGTTTATAAAATTTGGTTCTAGGGTTGATGTATATTTACCATTAGGTACAAATATTAAAGTAAATTTAGGAGATAAAGTAAAAGGGGGTGTCCAAATTATTGCAGAAAAATAATGACGAGTATAGCGATTTAGATAAAACGTTTAAAGTTACTTTTAAGAAAATATCTGAATTAAAAAAAGTATTAGCACCAGATGTAATGCTTAAGCTTTATGCATACTACAAACAGGCCAGTTATGGAAATAATTTTTCTTTTAATGGTAATTTAGATGTAAGAAGTGCATTTAAATTAAATGCATGGATACAACTTAATGGTATGTCTGCTGATGAAGCAAAAAAAGAATACATAAAATTAGCAAACACAATTTTAAAACAATAAAAACAAAACTCATGAAAAAACGAAGTATCACATTGTTAATTCTAACAGCTGCATTTTATCTTACAGCCTGTAAATCTGAAGTAAAAAAAGAAACAGTTAAAGAAGAAACACCAACGGAAGAAGTTAAAACAAGTACTGCACCATTTGCAGTTTTAAATGCAAAAAATGATATTAATTTTACAGCCTATAAAACAACTGATAAAATTGCTGTAGGCGGAACCTTTACAAAATTAGACGTAGTTTCTGGAGGAGAAGGAAACTCTGTTAAAGAAGCTATTAACAATACTGAGTTTTCTATACCAGTAAGTAGTTTGGCAACAAAAGATTCGAGTAGAGATTATAAAATCAGAAAGTTTTTCTTCGGTGTTATGGACAATACCAAATTATTGTCGGGTAAACTAATGTTAAATGATGATACCAATGGCACTGCAAAAATAACCATGAATGGAGAAACTAAAGATGTACCATTTACTTATACTATTGAAGACAAAACTTTTAATATGAAAGCTATAATAGATGTAAATACATGGAATGCTAGTGCAGCTTTAGCTTCTTTAAATAAAGTATGTGAAGCTTTACACACAGGTGGAGATGGGGTATCTAAAACTTGGAGCGAGGTTGCCTTAAATATTACGTCAACTTTTTAAAAAATTATAAATTATCTAACGCTTTTTGAAGTGTTTTAAATCGGAAAGAATACCCATTCTTTTCGATTTTTTTTGCCGAAATTCTACTACCTTCCAATAAAATTTTAGCCATATCACCAAAAACTAACTTTAGCATAAAACTTGGTATAGGTAGCCCAATATAAGGCCTGTTGATACTCTTAGCTAATAGTTTAGAAAATGATGTACTGTTGTGATGTTCAGGAGAAACCGCATTAAAAATCCCTGTTAGATCATCTTCAATTGCTTTTAAATACATTTCACACAAATCGTTAATATGAATCCAAGGCATATATTGTTTTCCAGAGCCTAAAGGAGCTACAATTGGAGTACGCATTTTATCTAAAGCACCTCCTTTTTTAGACAAAACAACACCAGTACGTAAAATTGTAACCGGTATTTTTAAGGTTTTAAATTGATGCGCAGCATCTTCCCATAGTACACAAACTTCCCCTAAAAAATCATCACCAGAAGCATCAGTTTCAGTAAAAATTTTATCGGAAGTAACAGCTCCATAATAACCACTTCCAGAAGCGGAAATAAAGCCTTTGATATCAATTTTTAGTGTTTTAATTTTTTGATAAAGTAAATTTGCTGTTTTTACTCTGCTGTCTATAATTATTTTTTTTCTTTTATCAGTCCAACGTTCATCAGCAATTCCAGCTCCTGCCAAATGAATAATATAATCGATGTTGTTAAACGCTTTTTCATCAATATAATCTTCAGAAATATCCCATTTAAACTCGTTTTCTTTTTTAGGATTTCTACTTAAAATTACCACATCATGATTTTTATCAATCAATAGTTGGGTAAGTTTAGAACCTACCAAACCTGTACCTCCTGTAATCAAAATTTTTGCCATACTCAAAGATAAACGTTTTATAAATCTACCTTATCTTAGAATATACTAAAGCAATGTTAATTTTTTTAAACACATCTTTTAAAGCCGTATTTTTATAGTGATGAAAAACAACAAGAAAAGAAAGGGTTTCATTTTTAAAACCTACCAAGCTAAAAATCAATCTCCTTTTGAGAAACTTTTTGAAATTTTTAAAGAGTTAATTACACATACTTCTGGCGATTTTGATGAAGCCATAGATTGGTTGCGTTCTTTAGATAAAGAATATAACCTCACCACTGCTGAATATACAATTGATGATTTTGTAGAAGACTTAAAGAAAAAAGGTTACATTAAAGAAGAGGCTGATGCTGATGGAGTTGGAGGTACAAAAATTACTCCGAAAACAGAAAGAGCCATTCGTCAACAAGCATTGAACCATATTTTTGGCAAAATTAAAAGAACGGGTTCAGGAAATCATAAAAGTAAATCTCCAGGAGTAGGAGATGAACATACAGGAGATTTTAGGGCCTACCAATTTGGCGATAATTTAGATAAAGTTTCGATGACAGAAAGCATTAGAAATGCCCAAATTAACAATGGAATTGGAGATTTTACATTGTCTGAAAACGATTTGGTGGTTGAAGAAACCTTGCACAAAAGCCAAATGAGTACAGTTTTGATGATTGATATTAGCCACTCTATGATTTTGTATGGCGAAGATAGAATTACACCTGCCAAAAAAGTAGCCATGGCTTTGGCTGAATTAATCACCACACGTTATCCAAAAGACACCTTAGATATTTTGGTGTTTGGTAATGATGCTTGGACCATCAAAATTAAAGATTTACCGTATTTACAAGTTGGGCCTTATCATACCAACACAGTTGCTGGTTTAAACCTGGCAATGGATTTACTCCGAAGAAAAAAGAATACCAACAAACAAATTTTTATGATTACAGATGGTAAACCAAGTTGCTTACGAATGTCTGATGGACAATATTATAAAAACAGTAATGGATTGGATAAATACATTGTAAACAAATGTTATGCAATGGCACAACAAGCCAGAAAATTACACATTCCAATTACTACTTTTATGATTGCACAAGATCCCTACTTAATGCAATTTGTAAGAGCATTTACACAAGCCAATCAAGGTAAAGCATTTTATACGGGCTTAAAAGGTTTAGGTGAAATGATTTTTGAAGATTACGAAACGAATAGAAAGAAGAGGATTAGAGGGTAGAAGCCCATTTAATTTTGTTTAAAGAATTAGAGAAAAAAGATGAAAGAGAAGAGATTAAAAAATGAAAAGACATAATTATAAGAAGTTGAAAATTTGGCAATTAGGTTTAGAACTTTCTTTTCTGATTTCTGACATTTTAGAAAATTTTCCAAAACATGAACGTTATGACTTGACCTCACAAATAAGTAGATGTTCGATTTCAATTCCTAGCAATATTTCAGAGGGCTCTTCAAGAACAGATAAATCTTTTAGTCATTTTATAGATATTTCTTTAGGCTCTAGTTTTGAACTCGGGACACAAATTTTAATAGCGCATCACAAAATATATATAAATAATAAACAATTAGAGAAACTGGAAAGTTTAATTGCTGAATGGCAAAGAATGACTATGGGATTTCAAAATGGTCTTCAGAAGTAGTCTTTTTTCTATTTTCTCTAATCTAACGTCTAAAAGGCATTATGAACATAAAAACACTAGGAGAATTAAAAAAATCAGGATATCAGTCAAAGTCAATTAAAGACGAGTTGCGCGAAAACTTAATCAGTAAAATGATGAGTAAAGAAACTGTTTTTAAAGGCGTTCACGGATATGAAAACACAGTAATTCCTGAGTTAGAAAGGGCTGTTTTAAGCAAGCACAACATCAATTTATTAGGCTTACGTGGTCAAGCAAAAACACGTTTGGCAAGGTTGATGATAAATTTATTGGATGAATATATTCCTGTTGTAGAAGGCTCTGAAATTAATGATGATCCCCTTAATCCAATATCGAGATTTGCCATTGAAACCATCAAAGAAAAAGGAGATGACACTCCGATTTTCTGGTTGCATAGAAATCAACGTTTTGCAGAAAAATTAGCAACACCAGATGTAACTGTAGCCGATATTATTGGTGATGTAGATCCTATAAAAGCAGCCAACTTAAAATTAAGTTATGCAGATGATAGGGTAATTCATTACGGAATGATTCCAAGAGCTAACAGGTGTATTTTCGTAATTAATGAATTGCCAGATTTACAAGCACGTATTCAAGTAGCGTTGTTTAATATTTTGCAAGAAGGCGATATTCAAATCCGCGGATTTCAATTGCGTTTGCCTTTAGATATGCAGTTTGTATTTACGGCAAATCCAGAAGATTATACAAACAGAGGTAGTATTGTAACTCCGCTTAAAGATAGAATTGGTTCGCAGATTTTAACCCATTATCCAGAGGATATTGAAACTGCAAAAATTATTACCCAACAAGAAGCAAAAAACAATCAGAAAGAGTCTATAAAAGTGCCAGAATTGGCAAAAGACTTGTTAGAACAAATTGTTTTTGAAGCTAGAGAAAGCGAATATATTGATGCCAAAAGTGGTGTAAGTGCGCGTTTAAGTATCTCTGCTTTCGAGAATTTATTGAGCACTGCAGAAAGAAGAGCACTGTTATCTGGAGATGAAGAAACAATGATTCGTTTGAGCGATTTTGATGGAATTATACCAGCAATTACAGGTAAAGTAGAGTTGGTTTATGAAGGCGAACAAGAAGGTGCACAAGTAGTTGCAGAAAATTTAATTAAAAAAGCCATTAAGGCATTGTTTCCAACCTATTTTCCAGAAATTAAAAAATTAGAGAAACAAAGTGATGAATCTCCTTACGATGAAATTGTCTCTTGGTTTTTTAATGCTGATGACGATTTTGAATTGTTAGAAGATTTTACTGATGTGCAGTATAAAAATGAATTAGACAAAATAGCACCCTTAGAAAAATTTTTACAAGAACATCAACCCAATATGAATACTGATGATGCTTACTTTGTAAAAGAATTTTTATTATGGGGAATGGTTGAGTTTAAAAAATTAAGCAAATTCAGATTTGCAGAAGGTACACAATTTAAAGATCCTTATGGCAATTTTATAAGCGGTTTGTAAAACTTATAAGTACAAAAGGCTATCTAATATAATTACATTTAAGCATTTTTTAGATAGCCTTTTACAATTTATAAGATATATATAGATTAGAAATTTCTTTAAAAAGCACTTTAATATCAACCTGTATAAGATGATTTAAAGTTGTAGTAACATTTTTATATCAGAGCGTTCATAATGCGAATCTTTTTCTAATTCAATTTCTTGAAAACCAACTTTTTTATAAAGATGAATGGCAGCAACTAAACTTCTATGAGAATATAAAGTAATACTGTTCCAGCCTTGTTTTTTCGCAAAATCAATACAAAAGTTCATTAATTTTTGTCCAATTTTTAAACCCTGATATTGGGGCGATACAGCCATTTTACTCAACTCAAAAAAAGTTTCTTGGTTAATAAAAGAAACAACACCCACAATTTGATCCTTAAATTTCGCAAAAAAGATACATCCACCAGGTGCAATAACATATTTCTTAGGATTACTCAATACTTTTTCGTCATAAGGCTCAACATAAAAGTATTTCTTTAGCCATTGTACATTTAAATCATAAAAGTGATGTGCGTATTTATCTTCAAAAGGAATAATTTCTAACATTATTTAAGCTGTTCTGTTTAGTTTTTGTGATACGAAAAGATATCTCACACACAATAATATTAACAACGGAATTATGGCAATTGGAAAAGATTGCACACCTGCTATCCATAATAAAGGAATCAACAAAACAAAAGAAATTAAAACTTTGAAGTATACTTTTAGCCACTGTTTTTGAGCTTTTTTTAAGGTTAAAAAAGCGATAATAACGTTCGGAGCAAATGCCCACAAAAAGTTAAAATTGTTAGGTGTGGTAGAATGGTCTGTAAAAAACCATAAAAAAACAATTAAAACCCCTACAATTCCAGAGATAAAAAGAAGAAGAAAATCTAATAATTTGGTTCTTTTTTTCTTTTTAGAATCTTTATAAGTGATAAAAATACCTAGTAAAGCAATTAAACTAAAAATTAGTATTGGATTTAAAAAAAGTATATTTTGTTCTAACTCTTTAAAATCAAGTAAAATATCTTCTCTTTTAACCAATTTTTCAGGTTGATTGTCTAAATAAACGGTACTTTCTTTAAAAATAGTATATACATAATCAGGCAAATACATATAATCTTTAGTATTGGCTACTTGATCAAGTTTATTACCCAAGGCCAGATTTATACCAAAACTTCCCCAAGTATTCCAAGGGATTTCTTTATCCATTAATTGTCTATAGGATAGTTTTTTTGTGATAGCATTACTTTTAAAAATCACTTTATCTTTTAAAATAGTTGTGGTGATGTCTCTAAGTTTGGTTGCACAATTGTTAAAATAAGGATCATAAAAATAGCTTGCATTTTTTGGTAAAGCATTATTTTCTAAATACATAAAAAATGCCTGTTGTTGTTTTTGATTTAAGTTGAGTACTTGTTGTTTTACCCAGCGTTTATCTTTTTTATAGCTGGCTAAAAAATAGCTAAAATTGTACCTAGCCAATTTATAGAGTAGTTTTCCTTTAGTAAAATTGCCATAAAAATTAGGCGCATTAAAATCAAACATTCCGTAATTATAAATCAAATCTAATTGTAAAACAGGATCTTTAATTCTTATGGCAGAATGCCCAAAAGCTTCATACAATTCAGTACCTGGACCAGCAGTAACAATACTTACTTCTGCATAAGTAGAAAGTTGTACCTGTGCTTGTATGGGTTTTAATATCCACAAAAAAAAGAAAATAAAAAGAACGCTTTTTTTCATAAAAATTAAGGTCTAAAGAAACTATAATCGAAAGTAACCGAAAAAATATTAGAAAACAAGGCATTACCTACACTACCAATATTGGTTAAAGCATAATCAACTTGAATGCCTTTGTAATTGAAACCCACTCCAAAATTAGGCTGAACTGATAACGATTTACCATCATCAAATTGTGTGATGTATTGAAAGTTTCCTACGCCTAAACGTAAATACACCAACCTGTCATAATCTAATTGAAAACCTACAGCAGGATCTATGCTACCAATTTTAGATGAAAAAATATCGTTACTTTGTTCAAAACGAATATTTAAATCAACTTCAGACATCAAATTCAAAAAACGACCCACTCTAAATTCTTTGGCAACACCCAATTGTAATTTTGGTTTGGTGAGTTCTGTAGTTTCTGGTAACGCTTGATTTTGACCTGGAATGGCATTTCGTATTTTTTCAAACTCTTCTTCATTAATTGCCCAACTGTTAAAAGTTGTGGTAATGTCTCTAGCCATTAATCCAAATTTCCAATCGTTTCTTTCAAACTGAAGCCCAACATCAAAACCAAATCCCCAAGAAGTGGCAAATTCACCAATAATTCTTCTTACAACTTTAGCATTTACTCCCAATTTAACATCCTTAAAAATCAAATTTCTGGCATAGGCAATATTGAAAGCATAATCTGCTGCAGAGAACAAACTAATTCTATTAAAATCTATATTACCATCGCTGTCAATTAATTCTGTAGTGTTTAAAATATCATCTACACCAAAACGTATTACAGAAATTCCGAGCGCACTTTGGCCATCAATTGGCATGGCAAATGCAGCGTGATTATAATTGGCTATACCAGCAAAATAAGAAGCATGCATTAGAGAGCCTTGTACATCTTCTATGCCAACTAAACCAGCAGGATTCCAATATGTTGCATTTACATTATTTGTTGTAGCCACAACAGCTTTACTCATTCCTAATGCAGCAGCATCCACACCAATATTTAAAAATTCGTTAGAATAATTTCTAAATACTTGCGCATGTAAAAATAATGGAATGCAGATAAGAAAAAATACAATTTTATACTTCAAAAGCCGGATAATTAATGAATAACAAATATCTTAAAACCTACTAAAATAACTGTTGTTTTTTACAGATATTGTTTATTAAAAATCAATCTGAATATTTTCTTTTATAAACTTGGCAATTCTATGCTCTAACCATTTGTTTTCATTAGGTATAAAAGAAGACATAAAACCACAATGGCCACCATATTTTGTTTCTTCGAAAAAGAAATATTCAGAATTTTCAGCTTCTTTATATGGATAACATTGGTTAGATAAAAAGGTGTCGTCTTTTGCATTTACCAATAAAGTTGGTACTTTAATATTTAATAGGTATGGTTTAGAACTGGCTTTTTGCCAATAATCTTCTGGGTTTTCAAATTCAAAAACAGGAACAGTATAAATTTTTTCTAAATGTTTAAACTTTGTTGCTTTAAAGAGTTGGTCTTTATCTAAATGGTATTCAGGAAATTTATGGGCTTTTTCTAAAATTTTATTTTTCATCGTTTTAAAAAAGACCTCCATATAGAGTTTGTTTTTTATTTTCTCCATTTCTTGTTCTGCAGTTGCAATATCAATTGGCACAGAAACTGCAATTCCGCCTTTTACAATTAAAGGTAGGTTGTCACCTTTTTCTCCTAAATATTTTAAAGTTAAATTACCCCCTAAACTAAACCCAACAATTACAATATTTTTGTAATTGTAATGCTCTAAAAGATAATTTACAACAAAATCTACATCTTCGGTTTTTCCACTGTGGTAGGTAGATAGCAACAAATTATCTTCGCCACTACAACCTCTTAAATTAAAACAAACAGTATCTATACCTAAATTATTTAAATGATTGGTATTGGATGCCATATATTTAGATTCAGAACTTCCTTCTAACCCGTGAATTAGTAAAACAAGGGTTTTAGACCCAACAAAAGAAAAATCTAAATCCAAAAAATCTGAATCCCAAGTTGTAATTCTTTTTCTAGTATAATTGGCGGTATCTTTCATAAAAAGTGGCCTATACATGGTGTTAAAATGGCCATTTCTAAAAGGAATTGTTGGAAGAAAATTAGATTCGAATACAGGCATAATTATCTATTTCTAATAACAAATATGATAAAAAATATAACAATATAGAAAATTACACAACTAGGATTGCTTATTTTTGCCCTTAAAACTATAGTAACAATATGAATTTTGTAAAACAAATACCCAATCTTTTAACACTAGGAAACCTTTTATGTGGAACGATTGCAGCAATTTTAGCTGTTCAAGAAGATTTTATAGGTGTTGCTTTGTTTGTATTACTGGGTATAACTCTTGATGTTTTTGATGGTTTAGCTGCACGTTTATTAAATGTAGCTGGCGACCTAGGGAAACAGCTAGACTCTTTGGCAGATATGGTTACCAGTGGTGTTGTACCTGGCATTGTTATGGTTAAATTAATGCAAATTAATCTTTTTAATAAAGCAGAATTTGTAGAGAACCACAGCATTGATGGCGTTTTTGATAACTCAGTATTAGGCTATTCATTAATTGGGTTAATAGTTACTTTAGGAGCCTGTTACAGATTAGGAAAGTTTAATTTAGATACAAGACAATCTAATTTTTTTATTGGTTTACCTACTCCTGCAATGAGTTTATTTGTTATTTCTTTACCTTTAATACAAGCAAATACAGATTTTGTTTTTGTGCAGAATTTAATTAGTAATAATTATTTTTTAATTGCAATTACTTGGATATTAAGCTTTTTAATGAACGCAGAAATTGTTTTATTTTCACTAAAGTTCCAGGACTATAGTTTAAAAAATAATTGGCTTATCTATTTATTTTTAACGTTTTCTTTAATGTTAATTTTGTTAATAGATTTTTTAGCTATTCCAGTAATCATTATATTGTACGTGGTTTTTTCAACAGTAAAAAATTTAACCCCCAAAATTTAACCCCCAAAATTTAATCATCATGAAACCAGCTGTTACACCCAAAAATGAAGAAGAAAGACTAAAAGTTTTAAGAGAATATAAAATTCTAGATACTTTACCAGAAGAAGATTATGATGCTATTGCTAAAATTGCGTCAGGTATTTGTAATACTCCAATTGCTTTAATTTCTCTAATAGATAAAGACAGGCAATGGTTTAAATCTACCCATGGTATAGCAGCCGAACAAACTCCAAGAGAATTGTCATTTTGTGCACATAGCATTTTACAACCAGATGATTTGTTAATTGTTAATGATGCTACAAAAGACGAACGTTTTTACGATAACCCATTGACAACTGGTGAACCTAATGTTATTTTTTATGCAGGTGCACCATTAAATACTTCAGAAGGTCAGGCAATTGGTACATTGTGTGTAATTGATAATAAACCAAAAGAACTTAGTAAAGAGCAACAAGAAGCTTTAAAATTATTAGCAAAACAAACGGTTAGTTTATTAGATTTACGTAAAAGAAATTATGAACTTAATAAAGTTAACGATAAAGTTACTAAACTAAACGAACAGCTTAATAATTTTGCCTACAGATTAACGCACGATTTAAAATCTCCAATAAGTGGTGTAAATTTTTTGGTTCAAGTTTTAAAAGAAGATCATAAAATTCTATTTCAAGAAACTGAAGCTGAAGAATACATAAACCTTATTTCTGGCAGAATGAATTATATGAGTACTTTAATCGATGAAATTTTAGAGTACACCAAAGTAAATACAGAGCATATTGTTTATGAAGATTTTAATTTAAAAACACTATTAGATAGTATTATTAACAATATAGATTTTGAAAATAAAATAGCTTTAAATTCTAATAATTTAGATATTAACATAAGAAGTTCTAAAATTGGTTTTGTACAAGTATTTCAAAATTTAATATCAAATTCTAGAAAATTTTCTGACGAAGAAAAAGTAAACCTTGAAATTGATTTTTCTAAAGATGATACACACTATTATTTTGTTTATAAGGATAATGGCCCAGGAATAAAAGAAGAGTATTGGAAAAAGGTTTTTAATATGTTCGAAACTTTAGAAAACACCAATAATGAAAATACAGGTATTGGTTTAGCTACTGTAAAATCTATTATAAAACGTTTAGGAGGAATTATTTACACAAAAGATAGAGATGACCTTAAAAAAGGAGCCAGCTTTCATTTTTCAGTTTCAATTAAAGAAATTACCGAGTAAAGATGACTAATTTTAAATCGATTAGAACATTTATTGGTGCTAAAGATTTTGAAGAGTCTAGATTATTCTATAAGGCATTAGATTTTTGCGAACTTCCATTATCATCAAATATGTCTTTTTTTAAAGTGAATGATTCCTTAGGATTTTATTTACAAAAAGCTTATATAAAAGACTGGGTAGATAATTCTATGATTTTTTTAGAAGTTGATAATATTGAAGATTATTTAATGGAATTAAAAAGTAAGCAATTCACCAAAAAGTTTCTAAAAGTAAGATTATCTGATATTGTTGATCGAGATTGGGGTAGAGAATTCTTTTTACATGACCCATCTGGAATTCTCTGGCATATTGGGTGTTTTTACAAGTAGTAGAAAAATTTACTGAAAAATTTTCTTTTTCTTTAATTCAAAATCTTTACCTAAATACACTTTACGTACCATTTCATCTGCAGCCAGTTCTTCAGGCGTTCCTTCTTTTAAGATACTTCCATTATACATTAAATACGTTTTATCTGTTATGGCCAAAGTTGCTTGTACATCATGGTCTGTAATTAAAATACCTATATTTTTATTTTTTAGTTGAGCCACAATACTCTGAATGTCTTCAACAGCAATAGGGTCTACACCTGCAAAAGGCTCATCTAACAAAATAAAATTAGGGTCAGAAGCTAAACAACGCGCAATTTCTGTTCTACGTCTTTCTCCACCTGATAACAAATCGCCTCTATTTTTACGTACATGACCAATGTTAAATTCTTCAATTAAAGACTCTAATTTAATCTTTTGTTCTTTTTTAGAGAGATTGGTGAATTGTAAAACAGACATTATGTTATCTTCAACAGATAATTTTCTAAAAACAGAAGCCTCTTGCGCTAAGTAACCAATCCCTTTTTGCGCACGTTTGTACATGGCATCATGGGTAATTTCTTCATCATTTAAATAAATATGACCTTCGTTTGGCTTTATCATTCCAACAATCATATAGAAAGAGGTTGTTTTACCAGCTCCATTTGGCCCCAAAAGCCCAATAATTTCACCTTGTTCAACTTGCAAAGAAATGCCTTTTACAACTTTTCTGCTTCCGTATATTTTTTGAATGTTGTTTGCTTTTAAAATCATATGTACCTATAGATGTAATTTGTATGCTGCAATTGTGTAAATGTAGTAAACAACTATTTTAAGAACCTTAAAGCATTCTTAAAACTTACATAATTAACCCAATAAACTATTAAACTTCATTTTCAAGAAGCTCCCAATATTCAACAGCTTTTCTTAAATGTGGTATTACAATTGTTCCGCCAATTAAATTAGCAATAGACATAGTTTCCATCATTTCTGCTTTAGTAACTCCGTTTTTCATTGCAGCTTCTAAGTGATACTGTACACAATCATCACATCTTAATACAGCAGATGCTACTAAACCCAATAACTCTTTTGTTTTTACAGGTAGATGACCAGCAGCAAAGGCGTTGGTATCGAGATTAAAAATTCTTTTGATAACTTTATTATCTGAAGCTAAAATTTTTTCGTTCATTTTAGAACGATAGTCATTAAATTCTTTAACTTTTGTAGGCATTCTTTTCTTGTTTTTTGATAACTCTTCGTGCAACAATAATTCCGATTTCGTATAAAATTAATATTGGTATTGCAACAATAACTTGGCTAGCAACATCTGGTGGTGTAATAATAGCGGCTAAAATTAATACCACAACTAAGGCGTGTTTTCTATAGCGTTTTAAAAATTCTGGTGTTATTAAACCTATTTTAGCTAAAAAATAAATTAACACAGGCAATTCAAATAAAATAGAAACACCTAATAACATGTTGGTTACTAGTCCAATGTGAGATTCTAGTGTAAAACTATTTTCGATAGTGTCTGTAATTTGATAGTTGTAAAGAAAGTTAATAGACACAGGTGCAATTACGTAAAAACTAAACAAAACTCCGATAAAAAATAAAAGTGAAGCAATAAAAATAAAGCCTTTTGATTTTTTTATTTCATGTTCTGTTAAGCCAGGTGAAACAAATCGCCAAATTTCCCATAATAAATAGGGGAAAGCAACAATTAGGCCTAAAATTAAAGAAGACCAAATAGAGTTCATTAATTGCGAGGTAACTTTTATACTCTGTAATTTTTTTTCACCAATATTTATAGAGCAAAAATCACTTTCCATTCCAAATAAATTAAAAAAATCACAAAATAATTGGTAAGTTATAAAATTAGGACTTGTATGAGCTAAAAGAAAGTGCGTATATACTTGTTCTGCAAAAACAAAAAAAGTAATTGCAAAAATAAAAATTGCAGCAGCACTTCTAACCAAATGCCATCTTAATTCTTCTAAGTGTCCTAAAAAGGACATTTCTTTTTCTTGTGCAGCCATTAAAAGATTCCTTCTTTAATTAAATCATGTAAATGTACAACTCCTATATAATTATTTGCGTTATCAACAGCTAAAATTTGAGTAATACTATTGTTTTCTAAAGCATCTAAGGCATCAATAGCCATAGCATCTTTATGAATTGTTTTGGGGTTTTTGCTCATAATATCTTCAGCTACATAATCATCAATTTTAGTTGTTTTACTTAGCATTCTTCTAATATCACCGTCAGTAATTATACCTAAAATTTTATTATTTTCTACAACAGCAGTAACGCCTAAACGCTTTTCAGACATTTCTATAATTACTTGGGCTATTGTATCTTTTCTAGTAACTTGTGGCAGTTGGTTGTTTATAATTAAATCAGAAACTCGTAAATATAATCGTTTTCCTAAAGCACCTCCTGGATGATATTTTGCAAAATCTTTACTGGTAAATCCTTTTAATTGTAATAAACAAATAGCTAGAGCATCACCCATTACTAATTGTGCAGTTGTACTTGTGGTTGGTGCTAAATTATTTGGGCAAGCTTCTTTTTCTACATAAGTATTTAAGGTGAAATCTGCATTTTTACCCAAATACGAGTCTATATTACCAGTTATAGCAATAATTTTATTACCGTAATTTTTAATTAAAGGAACTAAAATTTTAATTTCTGGTGTATTGCCACTTTTAGAGATACAGATTACAATATCATCATCTAAAACATTTCCTAAATCGCCATGAATAGCATCTGCAGCATGCATAAAAACTGCGGGTGTACCTGTAGAATTAAAGGTAGCCACTATTTTTGTAGCAATATTTGCACTTTTACCAACACCAGTTATAATTACTCTACCTTTAAAATTGTGGATGTAGTTAACAGCATTTTCAAAGGTAGAATCTATAAAATTAGCCAGGTTAGCAATAGCTTTGCTTTCGGCTAAAATGGTGTTTTTTGCATTTGTAATAATAGATCTAGTATCTTTCAATCGTTATGTTTTTATCAGAATAAAAAAAAGTTATATCTTTAGATATATAAAACAGGCAAATTTACTATAAAAAGTTTCATCAAACAATATAGTAATTGGTTTCTATTTCTATAAATTATAAATTAATATTTATATGGATTTACATAGTCCTCTTAAAAAGTTTTTTGGATTTAATAAATTTAAAGGATTACAAGAAGAAGTAATACAAAGCATTGTAAGCAATAACAACACTTTTGTGATAATGCCAACAGGAGGTGGAAAATCTCTTTGTTATCAATTACCAGCATTAATGAAAGAAGGAACTGCCATTGTAGTTTCTCCGTTAATAGCTTTGATGAAAAATCAAGTTGATGCCATTCGTGGAATTTCTGAAAACAATGGTGTTGCCCATGTTTTAAATTCATCTTTGAATAAAACAGAAGTAGCGCAAGTAAAAGCTGATATTGCAAACGGAATTACAAAATTACTGTATGTTGCTCCTGAATCTTTAATAAAAGAAGAATATGTTACTTTTTTAAGAACTCAAAAAATTTCTTTTGTTGCTATAGATGAAGCCCATTGTATTTCTGAATGGGGGCATGATTTTAGGCCAGAGTACCGAAATTTAAAACACATAATTAGGGCCATTGATAATGTACCAGTTATTTGTTTAACAGCTACAGCAACCGAAAAAGTACAAGAAGATATTTTAAAAACATTGGGCATTACAGATGCCAACCGATTTAAAGCCTCATTTAATAGAGCAAATTTATTTTACGAAGTAAGGCCTAAAACAAAAGAAGTAGAAAAAGATATCATTCGTTTTGTAAAACAAAGAGAAGGCAAATCTGGAATTATTTATTGTTTAAGTAGAAAAAAGGTAGAAGAAATTGCCCAAATTTTACAAGTAAATGGAATAAAAGCTGTGCCTTATCATGCAGGTTTAGATGCAAAAACTAGAGTTAAACATCAAGATATGTTTTTGATGGAAGATTGTGATGTTGTGGTGGCTACTATTGCATTTGGTATGGGAATTGACAAACCAGATGTTCGTTTTGTGATTCATCATGACATTCCAAAAAGTTTAGAAAGCTATTATCAAGAAACAGGTAGAGCAGGTAGAGATGATGGTGAAGGTTACTGTTTGGCTTTTTACGCGTATAAAGATATTGAAAAGTTAGAAAAATTTATGTCTAGCAAGCCAGTTGCAGAGCAAGAAATTGGCCATGCCTTATTGCAAGAAGTTGTAGGTTATGCAGAAACTTCTATGAACAGACGTAAATATTTACTGCACTATTTTGGTGAAGATTTTGATGAAGTGAATGGAGAAGGTGCTGATATGGACGATAATTCTAGAAATCCGAAGAAAAAACATGAAGCCAAAGAAGATGTTGTAAAACTTTTACAAGTTGTAAAAGATACCCTTCAAAAGTACAAGGCAAAAGAAATCGTAAATACTTTAGTGGGTAAAGAAAATGCTTTATTAACGTCTCATAAAACACACTTACAACCTTTTTTTGGTATTGGTAAAGCTAAAACTCCTTCTTATTGGATGGCTCTAATACGTCAAGTTTTGGTGGTTAACTATATCAAAAAAGAAATTGAACAATATGGGGTGATAAAACTGACCAAAAAAGGATTAGAATATTTACAAAAACCGAGTTCTTTTATGATGACAGAAGATCATTCTTATCATGAGAATGATGATAATTCTATCATAACAAATTCAAAATCTTCTGCGGGTGTAGCTGATGAGAGGTTAATTAAACTTTTAAAAGATTTACGAAAAAAAGTTGCTGTAAAATTAGGGGTACCACCATTTGCGGTTTTTCAAGATCCATCTTTAGACGATATGGCTTTAAAATATCCTATTTCGATTGAAGAATTAGCAAAAGTACATGGAGTAGGGGAAGGAAAGGCAAGAAAATTTGGTAAAGATTTTGTAAAGCTAATTTCGGATTATGTGGATGAAAATGATGTGTTAAGACCAGACGATTTAATTGTAAAAAGTACTGGTGTTAATTCTGGTTTAAAGTTATTTATTATTCAGAATACGGATAAGAAATTGCCTTTAGAAGATATTGCAAAATCTAAAGGATTGGAAATGAGTGGGTTAATAAAAGAAATGGAAGCCATTATTTACTCAGGCACCAAAATAAATATTAATTATGCTTTAGATGATTTGTTAGACGAAGATCAACAAGAAGAAATTTATGATTATTTTATGGAAGCTGAATCCGATGGTATACAAGAAGCTTTAGATGAATTTGAAGGTGATTATGACGATGAGGAATTGCGTTTAATGCGAATTAAATTTATTAATGAAGTAGGTAATTAAAATTGGTATTTCATATCAATCGCATATTTTACCAATTCATTACCAGAAGAAAAATCTAGTTTACGAATCATATTTTTACGATGTGTATCTACAGTAGTTTTAGCAATAAATAAAATTTCTGAAATTTCTTTTGATGATTTGCCATTGGCAATTAAGCCTAAAATTTCATTTTCTCTTTGAGATAAGATTACCTTATCGTTTTTTCCAATGGTTACATGTTCATCAATATAATCGTTCATAAAATTAAAGGCTACATTAGGATCAAAAAAAGTATCTCCATTAGCTACAGTAACAATAGCTTTTGATAGCATTTTCATGCCAGAATTTTTTAAAATATAACCTGTTGCACCAGCGTTAACCATTTGTTTAATAGCATCTGGTTGATCGAACATGGTCATCGCTAAAACATACACATGAGACCATTTTTTTTTAATAATTCTTGTAGCTTCTATGCCATCCATAATCGGCATCCTAATATCCGTAATAACTAATTTAGGCTGTTTAGAAGCTACTAATTTAACTAACTCATCACCATTATTTACAGTGCCAATAATGTTAATTTCAGTATCGTATTCGTAAAAAGATTGAACACCATCAACAAGCATTTGATGATCTTCTGCCATAACAACTCTTATCATATTTAATTTTTTATAAAAATACAATTTTTAAACGCTCTTAAAATACCTACATTTAAGTATTTATGAAATAGGGATATCTATAATGATAGAGCTTCCTTTACCAAGAGTGGTATCAATTGTAAAGTTTCCTTTTAGATGTGCTACTCTTGTTTTTATTGAGCTGATCCCCATTCCGTTTTTTAAATTTACTGTTTTAAGATCAAAACCCTTACCATCATCTTCGATAATAATATTTAAATTTCTATCATATAAAGAAATATTGATAGTTGCATTTTTAGCATCTGCATGTTTTAAAATATTAGTTATTAATTCTTGGATAATTCTAAATACGGTAACTTCTAAATTATTTGCTAAACGTTTATTTAAGTTGAAATGCACAACTTCTATTTTAATTTTATTTGCAGATGATATTTTTTCTGCCATCATTTGCACTGCCAATAGTAATCCTTGTTTGGCAATAACCCCAGCATTTTTAGCATGTGCAATACTACGCACTTTTAGGTAGGCCTCATCAATTAAATGTTCTGTTTTATTGAATAACTCTTCTTGATTGATTTTCTTTTTTTCTCTGTTGATTTTTAAATTTTCGAAATGTAGTTTTAAAGTAGCCAAAACCGAGCCTAAATTGTCGTGCAAATCTTCTGCAATTTGTTTGCGTTCTTTTTCTTGACCATCTACCATAGCATTTATAGTGGTAATTTCTTGTTCTTTTAAAAGCGTAAGGTTTTTTTGTGTTTCTAGTTCTCTTTGTTGTTCGGCAAGTTTTTGTTTTCGTTTTGTATTTTTATAAGATAGCATATATATAACTGTACCTAAAATTAATAATAAAGAAACTATTATTAATAAAAGTAAATTTTGCTTTCTTCTAGCTTCGCTTTCTAGAATCAATTTATCCTTTTCGGCTGTTTTATTTTTTACTTCTAATGAAGAGATTAAACTATTTTGATCTTTAAAATTTAGAATAAAACTATTTTGAAGTGAATTTTTTAATGCCAAATACGCTGAGTCTTTCTGGTTGTTACCATAATACATTTCGCTTATATACAGTTGATATATAAATTTATTTTTTAAAGGTGTAGTTTCACTTTCAAATAACTTTGTTTTTTTTAAGTTGTTTATAGCAGATGAGAATTTTTTTTGAATTTTATATTTTCTTGCAATTTCTTTGTAAACTTCATATTTGTAAGAGTTAAAAAAAATATGTTTTTTCTTTTTTAATAGTAATAATTCTTTATTAAAATAAAACAGGGCACTATCGTTCTTTTTTAAAATATTGTTTAACGCTTTTAAGTGAAAATATTCAATATTTAGGTTACTTTTAGGGCTGAGTAATTTAGTAATACTATCAAGTTTAAGTAACAATGCATTGGTAATGGCATTTGCAGATTCAATTTTTTTGAAGTTATTTTTATTCACAACTCCCATTTCGTTTAAATAGATTTTAAACAAATAATATTTAAAAATATAAATTCTACGCTCTTTGCAAGACAGTAAAAGTTGATCTAAATAATAGGATGCATTTTTATCTCCATTAATAACTCCTAATTTAAAAACAGTTAATATTTGAACCAAAAACTCTCTTTTAAATGGTAAAATATCAAGTTTTTCAGCAGTTATAAAACCTTTGTAAGCAATATTGTAAGCACTAGTTCTATTGTTAAAAGCAATTTCATTTTCAGCTAAAATTAACAGCTTTAACATATACACTATGTTGTTTGATTTATTTAACTCATTTATACTATCAAACGTATGAATTTCATCTTTCTTCTTGTATTTTTTATTTACTTTCATATCGTAATACATATCAACAAGATCTCGGATCTCGTTGTTTTTAATACGAGCTATGTTTTTTTTAGCCTTTTTTATATTTAACTCTTGAAGGTTTTCAAAAAAGGGGCTTAAAAGAGAAATACTATTGTTGGTTTCTTGTGAAAGACAAAAAATAGCATTAAAAATTACAAATAGTAAGCAAAATTTAAACTTCAAATTTAGATAAGTTTACTTATACCAACAATACATAGTTTTACACTTGCTGCTGTGATAGCTCTTACTCCAAATGGTTTGTATTTTTCTTGATCACTAATTTCAAAATGTGGTTGCATTTCAGAGGTTTTCGTTCCTCCAATTAAATAGTTTTTTTTAAGTTGATCAATTAAGATTTTTGCTTCTTTTTTCTCTATGTCATATTGAGAATCAAATGTGTAATCATCCATATTAATATACTCTCCCTCATTAACCATTACATCAGACAATGCTGTACTTTTTTTATGAGATCTTTCCACTATAAATAACTCTCCTTTTTTTAACTCTATTTCCTCTATAGTGTCTTCTACCTTTTTACCATACGTAAGGTTAATAACAATGTGATTGCAATTTGAGTTGTTTTTATTTTCAATGTATATAGCATCTATGCCTATTTTTAGAAAACCTCTGTAGTTTTTTAGAAAAAAAGACACTTTATACTTGTCTTTTTTAGGTAGCGGTTCAAATTTAGCATAGACACAAAAAAAAGTTCCTCTTTTTTGAGACGCCAATACTAATTGATATTCAGGTATTAATTCAACAGAAGTTCTAAAGTCCATATTTAAGTATTTATAGTTAGCTACAAAGATGATTAATTCTAATACATTTTATCTACCTACAAGTAGGTATTCTTGTTGCCTTAAATATAGCTTAAATTTAAAGAGTTAGTAAAGTTAAAATTACCCCAAAAAGAATCGCAATAAACTTTTGAAGGTTAAATTTGTGGTTTTCAGTACTTTCAAAAAGTATAATCGTAGAAATATGCAAGAAAACACCAATAATTAAAGCCTGAATCTCAGTTTTATATACTGTAAAAAAGGCAACTTTATCACCTAAAAGAACACCAAAAGGGCTCATTAATGCAAAGATAATCAAAAATATAAGCACTATTTTTTTGTCGTATTTAGGCTGTAATAAAAAGGTAGTCAATACAATAGCTATAGGGATTTTATGTACCACAATTGCCCATAACAAGTTGTCTCCTGAATGATGAATAGGTAATCCTTCAGAAAAAGCATGCACACACAAACTGATAAACAATAAGGTAGGAAATTGTTTGCCATCTGTATGAATGTGAATATGGCCATGTTCTGCACCTTTAGAAAAAGACTCCAAGACAGATTGTAAAATGATACCAATTAAAATAAAAATACCTATAGTTTTTGCATTGGTATTTTCTTGATAAACTTCTGGTAAAAGGTGAAGAATGGTTACCGATAAAAGATAAGCACCACTAAAAGCCAATAATAAGCGTACAAATTTTTTGCTAGGTTTTATTAATAAAACAACAAAAGATCCTAATAAAACGGCTAAAATTAATAGTATATAATTCACTTTGCTACTATAATTAATCTGTTAGAGGTTTGCGCATCGAAGTTTTTAAGATGATAATCTCCAAAAACATTGGTTATGGTAAAACCAATTTTTGTAAAATAATTTTTCATCTTGTTTATATCTAAATATTTTACCCTTTCTGTATAAGAATGTTGTTCATCATCAGCAAAAAACGATATATTTTTATAGATAAAACCATCTTTAATTTCTCTGTTGATGTGAAATGTAATTCCATCAACTATTTTTGTTTCCTTTGGTACTAACGTGTTTTTAACAAAATCGGCATTTAAAAAATCGAACACAAAATATCCATTTTTCTTTAAACCGTTTTTTATATTTTCTAAAATTAAAAGATCGTCTTTGTCTTCTTCAAAATACCCAAAACTGGTAAATAAATTAAAAATTGCATCATATTGATTGTTAAATGGTTTGCGCATATCATGCACTTTAAAACTTAACCTTTCATTCTCAAAATTTTTAGCAATTTCAATACTGTTTTTGGCTAAATCACCACCTGTAACTTTATAGCCTAACGAATTTAAAAATACAGAATGACGACCTTTTCCACAGGGTAAATCTAAAATATGAGTAGATTTTGGTAAAGCAAGAAACTCTGTAATATTTTTCATAAATAACTGAGCATCTTCATCATTTCTATCTTTATATAAAATATGATAATAAGGTGTATTAAACCATTCTGTAAACCAATCTTTATTTTTCATCTAAATATGTTTCTCAAGTATTTTCTTAAGAAATCCTTTTAACTTGTCGTTTCTATACAATCAGGTATCTAATAAGTCTGTAAAAGTAATTAAATCTTACTTTAGAAAAAATGAAATTCTCTATTTCTGAAATATCATTTTAGAAAATGTATTTTTGCAAAGAATTTTACAAGTATGAATAGAGATTTTAAAATGACAGCAACTACACTTTTTGGTTTAGAAAGTGTTTTAGCTAATGAATTGAAACAATTAGGTGCGCAAGATATCAAAGAAGGGGTTAGAAGCGTTTCTTTTAGAGGCGATAAAGGGTTTATGTACAAAGCCAATATTGCTTTAAGAACTGCTGTACGTATTTTAAAGCCTATTAAAACCTGCAAAATCTATGACGAAGAAGATTTGTATGAGGCCATTCAAAAAATAAAATGGGAACATTATTTAGATGTCGAAGGCACTTTTGCTGTTGGTGCTGTTGTAAATTCTAAAAATTTTACTTCTAATTCACATTATATCTCTTTAAAGTCCAAGGATGCCATTGCAGATTATTTTAGACATAAATATCATAAAAGGCCTAATGTAGATTTAAAATATCCTGATGTTAAAATACACGTACATATTCAAAAAGAATGGTTAACGGTTTCTTTAGATTCTTCTGGAGATTCACTTCATAAACGTGGTTATAGAACTGCCACAAACATTGCACCCATTAACGAAGTTTTAGCTGCAGGTATGGTTTTATTGTCTGGCTATACAGGTGATGAAAACTTTATAGACCCAATGTGTGGTTCTGGAACTATTTTAATAGAAGCAGCTATGATTGCCAACAATATTCCTGCAAATATCAATAGAAAATTGTTTGCTTTTGAACAGTGGAAAGATTATGATGAAGATTTGTATTTTGTAATACAAGATGCATTGTTAAAAAAAATAAAGAATTCTCATTTTAAAATAATGGGTTTTGATAAAGCGCCCTCTGCTGTACAAAAAGCAAAAGCGAACGTAATTTCTGCTAATTTAGAAGAGTTTATTGGGGTGCATCATGTAAATTTTTTCAATTCTACGAAAGAGGTTTTTGGAAATACTACTATCTTATTCAATCCACCTTATGGAGAACGTTTAAATATTGACGTCAACGAATTCTATAAAAAATTAGGTGATACATTAAAACATAATTACCCAGGTTCTACTGCTTGGTTAATTACTTCGGATACTGAAGCTTTAAAATCTGTTGGTTTACGAACTTCAAAAAGAATTGCATTAAAAAATGGAGATTTAGATTGTAAGTTTGTAAAATATGAACTGTATGAAGGTTCTCGAAAAATAAAAAAAAGAGTTGATGAAGCTTAATTGCTTTTTATTATAACTTGGTAAACTTTAAATATAAATTGATCTAGAAAATGAAAAAAAGAAATTTAATTTTAACGGTAATTTTTGCATTTTTTTACCTTACAAATAATGCACAAACCTCAGTATCATTTTACCAAAATGAAACGAATTCTAAAATAGCAATAGGTTATGAGTTTCATAAAAAATTATGGGCAGATTTAAGAGTTTATTCAGGAACAAATATTGGAAATTTTACGCCAGAAGTTGTTTTGAATTATAATTTTGTAAATAAAGAAAAATATGAAACTTATATTGGTGCTGGATTTTCTTTAAATAATATTAGCGGAATTATTATACCTGTTGGTATCGGAATTAAACCTTTTGAAAAACTCAAAAATTTGTCTTTGAATATAGAACTGAATCCGACCTATGAAATGGATTTAGACGATTTATT
This sequence comes from Polaribacter litoreus, assembly GCF_054584775.1. Lineage (NCBI taxonomy): Bacteria > Pseudomonadati > Bacteroidota > Flavobacteriia > Flavobacteriales > Flavobacteriaceae > Polaribacter > Polaribacter litoreus. The sequence goes on from NZ_JBTLRD010000025.1 coordinate 24,372, forward strand.
AATCCGTGGATTTATCGGAGTTAGATACGTTTTGAAATAAAACTGAAACTATAATTTTAAATGTTATGGTTAATTAAAAGAGTTTTAGTTCCCTTGAATTCTAGCCCAAAGCTCAGTTAATAATTTCTTAGCATCTCGTTTTTTCTTTTTTTCTTCTATAAAGAAAGGAGCACCATATTTATCAATTTTAATTTTGTACTTAAAAACAAAGTTTTGTGCGTTAGGCAGAATACTTAAAGTCCCGAATCGTAAATCATTAAAATAGAGTTGATTTTCTTTTATATTAATGGTGTACCACCCTTTAGAAATAGCAATCATTCGTTTTGTTTTTGGGTGATATGATAAATCTTTTAACAAGTGATGATTTTTTGGATACGATGAAAATTGAATCGGGTTTTTATCAAAAAAAGAATAATTACCAATTAAAAAAGCATCTTTGGTTTCTACATTTGCAGTCCATAAAATGGTGTTTAAAGGGCTTGGTTTTGTTTCAATTTCTGAGTATACAATATTTTGTTCAGCCAGAGCTTTAGTAAAATTTTTGTAGGCGATTCCTTTTAAAATTAAGGTAATTACTAAGTAAGTACTACTTATAATTAATCCGAAGTTGTTATAAAACCTTCTTTTATTGGTTGATCTTTTTTGCAACATGGCTAAAATTAAAAACACTAAAAAAGGTAATGTGTATAAAGGATCTACAACAAACACATTTTTAAAAGCCAACCGAATATCAAAAGGCCAAAATAATTGTGTACCCCAAGTAGTTTGTGCATCTAAAATTGGGTGTGTTACAAATGTTAAAAAGAAAAATAATATCCAATCTTTTTTGTTTTTATAGGTTTCGTATGTAGAAACCAAAAAAGCAAAAATAGGCGCAAAGAGCACTGAAAAAAGTATAGAATGTGTAAAACCTCTATGCATTTCTAGACCAGTAACAGTATCTGTAAAATAACCTGCTAGCACATCTAAATCTGGTATTGTACCAGCTATTGCACCATAAAACATGGCTTTATTACCAATTTTTTTACCTAAAACAGCTTCACCAACAGCAGCTCCTAAAACAATTTGTGTTAACGAATCCAAAATTTACAAATAGCTTTTTCTAAATTTCTTTTCTACAGAAAAATCAATTAAATTCATAAAGTTTTCATGCACACCTAAGGTAATATCTAACTGTAATTGTTCAATTAATTTAATAATTTGTTCAGATTTGAATTGTAAATCTGGTACAGATACATATTTTTCAAAAAGACCACCAATGCTTTTATAATACAAGGTTTCAAAGGCATTTAAATTTTCTGGTTTATGATCTACATATTCATAGCTATTGATATTAAAAGATTCTAAAACTTCACCTACATAGTTTTTGTGTAAAATCTGTTTGGGGTTTACAATATTTAATTCTTTAATTTTCGGATTTAAAAAAGCGTGGAGAATTGCTTTCGATACAAAATCTACAGGTACAATATTCAATCCACTTTTTTTATCAACCCAAATTCTAAAATTATCTTTTGCTTTTTTTGCATATTTATCTAAAAAAATAGCCCAAGAATAAAAAACATCAAATTTTGGAGTCTCATAAAAAGGCGCATCTATTAAACGACCACAAATAATACTTGGTCTTAAAATTTGAGCATTAATATGTTTTAACTTACAGGTTTCTTTTACAAAACGTTCGCTCTCATATTTCGATTTTTCATACGGATTTCTAAAATTAGTAACTTTATAATTTTCTATACTATCATTTACCTTATTATCTTGTATGCCAAAAGAATACGCTGTGCTGATGTATAAAAATCGATTGACAAATTTTGGTAATACCTCTAATAAATGTTGGGTAACTAAATAATTTTGAGTGTGTACTTTTTCTTTAGAATCATTGGTGTTTAATAAGTTTGTAGAGCCAGCACAATGAATTACTGTATCAAAAGAATATTTTGTAAGTGTCTCTTTTGTAATACTAGCCAAATCTTTTGAGATGACAGTAATTTTTTCTAAACATTCATTAAGAGTGAAATTGTTTAAAAAATCAGGACGAGATTCATCTTGTAAAATAGAAATCAAACGTTCTTGAGCTGATTTTTCACTATTTCTAATGATTACAAAAAGGTGATTTACTGTTTTGTTGATAATTGCTTTTCGAAGCCATTCAAAAATAATATGGCTTCCAACAATACCAGTACCACCTGTTAATAAACAATTCATATAAATTTAGTTACAATATTTAATAAACGAAAATACTTCTTTTAAAATAAAAAACCTCACAATGTGAGGCTTTACGATTATTTTTTTAAGAATTACTTTTTGATATAATTTTCTGGAACTGTAAAATTGCTTCTAAAGTCTTTTACAAATTGAATATTAGAAATATTTCCATTTCCAATTTTATGGGTTAAGCCTTGTTTGTTGTTCCATTCATAAAATTCCCAATTTGTAGCAAAAGGAACACCATCAATAGTAGTATAATTATTGTATTTTATGGCATGCGGATCTGCTTCTGCAGCAGCTTTTGTTTTCCCTAAAGTTACAATATATGCAACATGCTGTAATACATTTTTTTTATTTGTATAGGTAATGTACCAATCGTCAGGAGCATCACCAACATTAGATTCAAAACTTAATTTTGCTGTTGTTAAAGTGGTATTTGTTTCTTGAGTTTTGTAATTGAAATCCCATTTTGTTCCATCATCGTTTAATTTATATGGAAAAAGGAAAAAATAGTTCCAAGTATACGCATGAAAACGAGCTCCAGGATTTTCTGTTAAACTCGGAGAAACAAAAATATCTTGTTGTTTTACAAAGATTTCATCGCCATTTTTATAGGTTATTTTTGCCAAATCAGAACCAGTTGTAATGGTAATATTAGCATTAAAAATTTCTTTTCCACCAAAGGTAATTTCAGCATCAAAAGAAATCGCTTCTTTCTTTAAAAATGTATTTTTTTGATGAGCATCTTCAATTTTTTCTGAAAGATTTTTTTCAATTGGTTTTTCTACAACCTTTTTAGGGGTTTCTTTTTTTTGTTGACAACCAAACACAAAAAATAAAAAGGGTATTGATAGAATAAGTAATTTTTTCATTGTTTTTTTAATGTTAAAGAGTTCGATGATATAATCGAACTCTTTCTAAAAACCTTACAGTTTTTCTAATTTAAATTATATTTTTTAAACTTTTGCTTCTTTATAAAATGGTAATTTAACAATGGTAGATGAAATTGCTTTTTTACGAACCTGAATAAAAATTTCTGTACCAGGTTTCATATATGCTGTTGGTACATAGCCTAAACCAATACCTTTGCTTAAACTTGGGCTCATTGTACCAGAAGTTACATTACCAATTACAGTTCCATCAGCATCAACAATAGCATAACCTTGTCTTGGAATTCCTCTTTCATTCAACTCAAAAGCAACCAAGCGTTTTGTAGGTTTTTCTGCTTTTTGTTTGGCTAAAGCCTCTGCATTTACAAAATCTTTGGTAAATTTTGTAATCCAACTTAAACCAGCTTCTATTGGAGATGTTGTATCATCAATATCATTACCATACAAACAATATCCCATTTCTAAACGTAATGTATCTCTTGCAGCCAAACCAATGGGTTTAATGCCAAAATCTGCACCCGCTTCAAAAACTTTGTTCCAGATTTGTTCCACTTCGTTGTTTTTACAATAAATTTCAAATCCCCCAGAACCAGTATAGCCAGTTGCAGAAATAATAACATGCTCAATTCCAGCAAAATCGCCAACTTTAAATTTGTAAAAAGGAATATCAGCCAAATCTAAAGAAGATAAAGATTGCATGGCTTCTACAGCTTTAGGACCTTGAATGGCTAACAGGGAATAATCTTCGGATAAATCTCTTAAATCTGCACCAAATTCTTCATTATATTTTGTAATCCAGTTCCAATCTTTTTCTATGTTTGATGCATTTACAACTAATAAATAGGTGTTTTCTTTAATTCTGTAGCAAATTAAATCGTCTACAATTCCGTTTTCTGTGTTTGGAAAACAGCTGTATTGCGCATCTCCAATGGCTAATTTAGAAGCATCATTAGAAGTAATTTTCTGAATTAAAGCCAAAGCATTTTCTCCAGAAACTAGAAATTCACCCATATGACTAACATCAAAAACACCAACTCCATTTCTAACTGTAAGATGTTCTGCTGTAACACCTTCGTAAGAAACTGGCATGTTATAACCAGCAAAAGGTACCATTTTTGCGCCTAAATTTTCGTGAACTTTATGTAATGCAATATTTTTCATTTATAGATTTCTTTGATAATGGGCTAAATTATTGAAAAATTCACAATTAACAGCCACTAATATTTTGTTAATATTTTGAATCAAAAAAAATATTAATGTTACATTTGAGCAGTCAACCTATAAATCCATTATAATGAAGATTTTAAAATTTTTATCAATTTTACTTTTTAGTGTGTCACTACATACTTTTTCGCAAACTCCAACCGATTTTTTATCAAAAGAATTTCATAAAGAAAGACGTGATTTGTTACGTTCTAAAATGCCAGCCAATTCTGTTGCTGTTGTTTTTGCAAATCCGCTAAGAAATAGGGCCAATGATGTAGATTATGTTTTTCATCAAGACCCAAACTTCTACTACTTAACAGGTTATAGAGAGCCAAATGGAGTTTTAGTTTTGTTTTCTGATGATCAAACTGATGCAAATGGAAATACATATAACGAAATTTTATACGTACAAAAAAGAGATCCAAGAGCTGAACAATGGAATGGAAAACGTTTGGGAGTAGAAGGAGCTAAAAATGAATTGGGTTTTAAAGTTGCCAAAAATGCCAGCGAATTTTTAACTGACAAATTAAACTTTAAAGATTTTGATAAGGTTTTTATAGAAAAATTTAATGATGATTACAGAGATTTAAGTGGAGCAGATATTTTTGATTTGGTTAAAAGTTTTAAACAAAAATCAGGATATGATCCAAACATGTTTTTATCAAGATTAAAAGAATATGCGTACAGTAATGTTGCTGAAACTCCTGTAGAAAGTAGTGCGAATGTAATAAGTATTATAGATAGATTGGCGAATCGATCTCCTGAAATTAAAAATGACGAATTGTTAAATAAATATAAATCAGCAGATTCAGACATTTTAAAAAATGAAATAAAACAAAAAATATCTCTGGCTTTAAAACCTAAAACCAATATCGATCTTAATTTTTTAGGGGCTAATTTGGCAACGATGAGAGAAGTAAAAACTGAGGCAGAATTAAAATTATTAACCAAAGCTGTACGAATTTCTGCAGTGGGTCAAAATGAGGTAATGAAAGCTATGAAACCTCATATGTCTGAAACTGAATTACAAGGAATTCACGAATTTGTCTACAAAAAATACGGTGCTGAATACGAAGGATATCCATCAATAGTAGGTGCAGGTAATAATGGTTGTATTTTACATTATATAGAAAACAATAAGACTAAAGTAGGTAATGAATTGGTATTGATGGATTTAGGTGTGGAATATAGAGGGTATACAGCAGATGTTACAAGAACGATTCCAGCAAGTGGAAAATTCACCAAAGAACAAAAAGCAATTTATGATTTGGTTTACGAGGCGCAAGAAGCAGGCATTGCTTTGTACAAAATAGGTACAAGCATGCAAGCTCCAAATCAAGCTGCAAGAAAAATTATCAATGAAGGATTATTTAAGTTAGGCATTATTAAATCTGTAGATGAAAGACACAACTATTTTCCACACGGAACTTCACATCATATTGGTTTAGACGTTCATGATCCAGGAAATTATGGAAATTTCGAAAAGAATATGGTAGTTACTATGGAGCCTGGTATTTATATTCCAGAAGGAAGCCCTTGTGATAAAAAATGGTGGGGAATTGCAGTACGAATAGAAGATGACATTTTAGTAACTGATGGAGTGCCTGTAAATCTTTCTGGAGAATCACCAAGGAAATCTGATGAAATCGAAAAAATGATGGCTAAAAAATCGGTTTTAGATGAATTTGTACTCCCAGATTTAGATAAATAAAATGGGTAAATCTGCCATAATTCTAGGAGCAACTGGCTTAACAGGAGGAATACTTTTGAGAAAACTTATTGCCGATAAAAATTATTCAACAATTAAATTATTTTCTAGAAATTCTGTTGAAATAACATCAGAAAAAATTCAAGAATATCTTATTGATGTTTTAGAATTAGAACAATCAGCAAAAGACTTTATAGCTGATGAAGTCTTTTGTTGTATTGGTACCACAGCTGCAAAAACCAAAGATAAAAAGTTGTACAAAGCAATTGATTACGGAATTCCTGTAACTGCTGCAAAAATTGCCAAACAAAATAAAATACTTACGTTTGTAGTAATGTCTTCTATGGGAGCAGATGCAAATAGCAGTGTTTTTTATAACAAAACTAAAGGAGAAATGGAGCGCGATGTTTTGCAGCAAAATATCCAAAATACATATATATTAAGACCATCTATCATTGGTGGAAATCGTGATGAATTTCGATTAGGAGAAAGTATTGGTAAAGCCATAATGCGTGTTTTAAATCCTTTGTTTTTTGGTAGATTAAAAAAATATAAAATGATTCATCCCGAAAAAATAGCAACTTCTATGCAAGTTTTGGCCAAAACAAAACCGAGTATAAATATTTTTAGTTCTGATGAAATAGAAAAAATTTCGAATAACAAATAATGAGTAAAGAACAACCAAACAATCCATTACATGGCATAAAATTAGCCACAATTTTAGAAGAATTGTATTTAGAATACGGTTGGGAAGAATTGGGTTATGCCTTAAATATCAATGCTTTTAAAAATAATCCTACTTACAAATCATCCTTAAAATTTTTAAGAACTACACCTTGGGCAAGAGAAAAAGTAGAAAAGTTTTACTTAAAAAATATGATCGATTAATTTTTTTTAGAAGCTATTTCCAGCTTTCCACTATATCTTTTTATGCTGAATTTATTACAGCATCTGTTTATTCATAAACACTAGATTTAGTATCACTAGCTTATACTGAATTTAGTTAAGCATAAAAAGGATGTCGTTTCAATCTGGGCTCATATCTTTGAGATATTCAAAGATATCTAAATTTTCTATCTTTAGAATTATAAATTGATAAACA
>NZ_JBTLRD010000026.1:0-28278 GCF_054584775.1 Polaribacter litoreus
CGGAACTCTAAGAAAGACTAAGCCTAATTGTTGTAATCTTGATTTGGAAGGTGATGAATTAATAAATTATACTAATGCAGAAAATGCTTATTTTAATCCCTTTTGGAATCCAGAAACTAATCAATTAGATTTCAAATATTATATAAACTATTGGAATTTTGAAATTCCAGATGTTGTTATTTTAAAATTTGGGTGGAACGATTTGGGTGCTTGGGCAACGACAGAAAAAATCTTAAGAGTAACAAATAATGCAAAGACAATTATTGATCAACTTCACTCTGATTTTCCTCAAACAAAAGTGATTTTTAGTATTCAAGGATCAGGTCAGGTAAATAATACTAGAAATATTGATACAGAAGGTGTTTTATATTCTAGGCTAAAATTTTCAAAAGAATTGTCTATCATATTTGAAGATGAAAAACTAGATTATGATTTTGTATACTTAGCACCTACTTATGCATGGGTTGATACTGATAATTACACTGACGGAGTTCATCCGAATAATCTTGGTTTTCGACAAATAGCAGATTGTTTATATCCAATATTTTGGCATATTTTTAATCAAGAATAACACCGTAAGTATTCTAATAATTAATAAAAAATAACGCTTAAAAAAAATGTATTATAATTTAGGCTATTTTCTAGATTCAAAATAATCAATTAAATCTCCACCATCTTCAAGATCAATATTTTCTAAAAAATTGCTGCATTCAATTTTAAATCCTTCTTTATTTAGAAGGATTCCTTTTTCATTCCAAGTTTTATATTCTGTTTTATCAGGATATGCAATAATTTTATATCCTTTAACGGATTGTAATAGTTCTTGTTTAAAACCAGTTTTACTGCCAGTAGCTAACCAAATATATTTGGGTACTAGAATACTCATTATAATCGCTGTTTTTTCAGATTCAACAATACAAATTGTATCACCTTTTTTAAGGTTGTTTACAAGTTGGAGTTGATTAAGAAAAAAGTGTTCTTAAAAGGAATTGGAAAAGAATTTTATAAACAAATGAACAATTGAATCGCTGAATTCTAGACTTTCCTTTTTGGTGAAGTCTAAAATCTGATCTTGTATTATTTCTATTTCTAGCACTTGAATTTTGTAATACAGTATTCAAATATTGTATGACAATTTTTTTAGTGATGATAGAAATGTCTCCTTTTGGATCTATTTTTTGTTGATTTAACCATTTACTAAACCTATTTATTCTTCCTTTAAAGTTTTGATAGGAGGTTGCACTTAAAACATTTGATTTGGTTTGAAGAGCCAAATTGAAAGATGCTTCAATAGAGTAGGTAGGTAGTTCAGGTTTTTTTTCGGCAACTACTTGGCTTTCTTTCTGATTAGTTTTATTCTTTTTTGTTTCCTTTTGTTCTGATTGTTCAGAAGAAAGTAGGTTTTCGATAAATTCCTCCAATGAAGTATTATCTTCATACGGGTTGTAACCATTTTTTAAAATAAACTCTAAGCTTTCTTTAAGTTGAATTAAAATGTGATATCTACTTTTTTTGTCTTTATAAAGGTTAACCCCTGCTTTAATATTAGTTTGTCTTTCTAGCTTACCTGTATTTGGGTTTCTGTAAGAATAATAGATGTACAATTTTTTCGATAATGCTTCTTTTTTAGCTTTCGCAGAAAGTTTAGACTAAGTAGTTATATCTACTCCGCCAGTAAAGATTTTTGGCTTAGAATAATTCAGTTTCATAGGTAAATCGTGTACTCTATCGTGTACTCGTTGTAAAAGTAAGAAAAATGAAGGCATAAAAAAAACGAATTGTGAGACACAATTCGTTGATTTTATTAGCTTTAAGCTTTGTAGCGAAGACGGGATTTGAACCCGTGACCTCAGGGTTATGAATTTTATGAAAAATACAAATTTTTACCCTTTTTTGCTTTATTTGAATAAAATCGTGTACCGAAACGTGTACTCTGATTTATAATAATTTTCTACACAAATTTAATATAAATTGTATTACAAAAATGTGTTTTTTTCAAACATTTAATTTTGTTTTTCTGAATACAAAAGCGTCAATAAATATAATCACCAAAGATTATTTCCTTAATATGTTTGCAACGACAACTCGTTGTTGTGAATTGATTTGGAATTGTATTAAATATTGCAACGAAAAAAAAGAGTTGTTTCTAAATTTACTATTCGTTGCAATCTGTATCACAAATTTCCACAGTATGTGGCGACTAAATCCACAAGTTGTGGCGCTTGTGTGGCTTTTAAATTCCTTATATAACAAGGGTTTTCAGTTATTTTGCCACAGATTGTGGCGAATTTGGTGGCACTTGTGGCGAAAGTGTGGAACCAATTGTGGCACTTGTGGAGGCTTTTGGGGAACTATTGTGGAGGTTTCGTGGATGTATATGTGGCACTTGTGGGCGATTGTGGAACCAGTTGTGGAAGTGTGAAATGGATATATTTGATTATATGGCAGGCAAAGGGAATAAAGAAAACAAAAAAAGAAACTTTTGAAATAAATATTTAGACAAACTGGTGTAATTAATTTTATATTTCTATTTTTAAGGTTCAAGCTATGACCATTAATTATTGAACTAAAAGAATCTTTTTGAAAGAAACATTTGTACAAAATATATAAATCCTTTTGTAGAACATAAAACTAAAAAAAAGCGACATTATAATTAAATATAATGCCGCTTTAAATGTTTTCACAACGGAATAATCCTTATTGTGAATTGATTTCAAAATTGTATTCAAATATAAAAAAAAATAGTTAATTATTGTTTTTTTTCTATTTTTAAGCAAAAATTGTACTTTAAATACACTTTATTCAAAATATTACTAACTTCTCCATTGATATAGGAGTAAAATATATAGCTATGAACAAAATATTAGGTCTAGATTTAGGAACCACCTCTATTGGTTGGGCTTTGGTAAATGAAGCAGAAAACGAAAATGAAACTTCGAGTATTATTAAATTAGGTGTTCGTGTGAATCCATTAACTGTTGATGAGCAAACCAATTTTGAAAAAGGAAGACCACTAACCACAAATGCAGATAGAACTTTAAAAAGAACTGCAAGAAGAAATCTACAGCGTTTTAAACTTCGTCGAAAAAATTTAATAGAAATCCTATTAAAATACAATATCATATCAGAAAGAACGCAATTAACAGAAATTGGAAAACATTCGACTCATCAAACTTTATTTTTAAGAGCAAAAGCGGCTAAAGAAAAAATTGAATTAGAAGAATTTGCCAGAGTTTTATTAGCAATCAATAAAAAAAGAGGTTACAAAAGCAGTAGAAAAGCTAAAAATGAAGAAGAAGGAAATGCAATTGACGGCATGAAAATAGCTAAAGAGTTATATGATAGTAATTTAACTATTGGGAAATATGTGCATCAAATTTTGTTGAGTGGCAAAAAGTACATTCCAGATTTTTACAGGTCAGATTTACAAAAAGAATTTGATTTGGTCTGGGAAACTCAAAAACAATTTTATCCAGAAATTTTAGACGATGAGTTGTATACAAAAATTCAAAATCAAGGACAGCAAAACACTAGAAAGCGTTTTTTAGCAATTAAAGGAATTTATACGGCTGAAAATAAAGGAAAAAGAGAGGAAACAAAATTGCAACATTATAAATGGAGAAGTGAAGCAATTTCTAAACAACTTACCATAGAAGAAGTTGCCTATGTTTTGGTTGAAATCAATAACAATTTGAATAAATCTAGTGGTTACTTAGGAGCAATAAGTGATAGAAGTAAAGAGCTATATTTTAATAAAGAAACTGTTGGAGAAAATCAATATCAACATATAAAAGCCAACAAACATAATTCATTAAAAAACCAAGTTTTTTACAGACAAGATTATTTAGATGAATTTGAAACCATTTGGGAAACCCAGTCAAAATATTATGATATCTTAAATGATGAACTAAAAAAGGAAATTAGAGATGTTGTTATCTTTTATCAACGTAAATTAAAATCTCAAAAACATTTAATTTCAGAATGTCAATTTGAGAAACAGCATAAAGCAATTCCAAAATCTTCTCCATTATTTCAAGAATTTAAAGTTTGGGCTTCGTTGAATATTTTAGAATTTCAAAATAAAGCCACAAAAGAAAAGATTAAGTTTATTGATTTAGATGATGAAATAAGAAACGAAATATTTGAAGAATGTAATACTCCAATCAATACAAAATTAGATGTTTCAGCCAAACCGGAATTTATTTTAAATCTTTTGAATAAATATTTTAAGCTTGGAAAAAAATCGGATTGGAAAGGCAATTTATCAAAAATAGAAATCAATAGACTAAACAAACAGTTGTATAGTGTTTATCATAAGATTGCAGAAGAAGCTGGTTATGGATTTGATTGGGATAAAAAATCCGTAACTGAAATTAATCAAGAATTACAACTTGTTTTTAAGGAAATTGGAATTGAAGCAGAACTCTTAAACTTTAATGCAAATATTTTAGGTAATGATTTTGATAAACAGAGTAGTTATCAACTTTGGCATTTGTTATATGCTGTTGAAGAAGAAGTTAAAATTAATCAACATGATAAAATAACCTATGGTAATTCAGATGTATCGTTAAAGAGAAAATTACATTTAAAGTATGGTTTTGAACCAAAATATGCGAGTTTACTTGCAAATATTTCATTACCTGATGATTATGGGAATTTAAGTGCAAAAGCGATTAAGAAAATAATTCCTTATTTAGAAAGTGGGAATGTGTATTCAGAAGCGAGTAGATTAGCAGGTTACAATCATTCCAATTCATTAACAAAAGAAGAATTAGATAATAGAATTTTAAAAGATAAATTGGATTTATTACCTAAAAACAGTTTGCGTAATCCTGTTGTAGAGAAAATTTTGAATCAAATGGTTAATTTAATCAATCAAATTATTGATGAATATGGAAAACCAGATGAAATACGAATTGAATTAGCGAGAGAATTAAAAAAATCAGCTCAAGAAAGAGCAGATACTACAAAATTTATCAATGACGCAACTTCAAGAAATGATGAAATTAGAAAAATTTTAAGAAACGATCCTGTCTATAATATCAAAAACCCAACAAGAAATGATGTAATAAAGTATAAATTATATCAAGAATTGAAAAATAATGGATACAAAACTTTTTTTACAAATAAAGAAATACCTCCTCATAAACTATTTTCAAAGGAAATAGATATTGAACATATTATACCAAAAGCAAAATTATTTGATGATTCTTTTTCTAACAAAACATTAGCTTATAGACAAGTAAATTTAGAAAAGGCAGATACTTTGGCTTATGATTTTATAAGTGATAGATATAATTCCGATTTAGAAAAATACAAGTCAAGAATAGAGAGTGCTTTTGAGGATGGTTTAATATCTAAAGGGAAATACAAGAAATTGTTGTTATCAGAAAAAAATATTCCAGAAGATTTTATAGAAAGGGATTTAAGAAATAGCCAATACATTGCTAAAAAGGCAAAAAATATGTTAATGGAAGTTTTTGTTAAAGTAACACCAACTATTGGTAGAATTACAGATAAACTTCGTGAAGATTGGGATTTAATTAATGTGATGAAAGAACTAAATCTTCCAAAATACAGAGGCTTAGGTTTAACCAAAAAGGAAGAACGTAAAAACGGAAAATTTATTGAACAGATTGTAGATTGGACAAAAAGAAACGACCATAGACATCATGCAATGGATGCTCTAGCAGTTGCTTTTACAACAGAAAGTCACATTCAATATTTAAACAATATTAATGCATCTAGAAATGATACGTTAAGTGAAAAGTTCAAGAAAAAATACAACCAAGATATTAGCTTAAATGGAATTAGAGATAAGATTACAAAAGTTTATAAAAATAAAAACCGAAAAGGAAAACGAAAGTTTATTCCACCATCAGAAAACTTTAGAATAGAGGCGAAAAATGAATTAGAAAAAGTTTTGATTTCTTTTAAAGCTAAAAATAAAGTAGTAACCCTAAATAAGAATAAAACGAAATTAAAAGGAAAAGATAAATTTCACATAAAAGCACAGTTAACACCAAGAGGACAGTTGCATAAAGAAACAGTTTATGGAAAATTGAATGAAGAGGTTGTAAAATTAGAAAAGGTAAATGCAAAATTTACCAAAGAAAAAATTTTAGAAGTTACTAAACATAGTTATCGAGAAGCTTTGTTAAAACGACTTCAGGAATTTGAGAATAATCCTAAAAAAGCGTTTGCAGGCAAAAATAGTTTATCTAAAAATCCAGTTTTTACTTTTGATGGAAAAAAAGTTCCAGAAACTGTAAAAACAAAATCGTTTGAAGATAATTATACAATTAGAAAAGAAATTACTCCAGAGAATTTTAAAACACCTAAATTAATTCAAAAAGTAATTGATATTGGTGTAAGAAAAGTTTTGGTAGAACGATTAGCAAAGTATCAAGGAAATGCGAAAAAAGCTTTCTCAGATTTAGATAAATATCCAATTTGGTTAAATGAAGAAAAAGGCATTTCAATAAAAAGAGTAAAAATAAGTGGTGTTAAAAATGCTGAAAATTTACATATCAAAAAAGACCATTTAGGAAATGATATTTTAGATAAAAATGGTAAAAAAATAAAATCTGATTTTGTAAGTACAGGGAATAATCATCATTTAGCAATCTATATGGATAAGGAAGGGAAACTTCATGATAATGTAGTTTCTTTTTTTGAAGTTGTTGCAAGGGCTAAAGCTAAACTTCCAATTATTGATAAAGAATTAAATGAAAATTTAGATTGGAAATTTTTGTTTTCCTTGAAACAAAACGAAATGTTTGTATTTCCTTCAGATGATTTCAATCCAAAAGATATTGACTTATATAATATTAAAAATAATGAGTTGATAAGTAAAAATTTATTTAGAGTTCAAAAATTTTCAAAAGTAGATTACGGTAATAGTTCTGTACGAGATTATGTTTTTAGACATCATTTAGAAACTGAATTAATTGATAAAAAAGAAACAAGAAATATGACCTATAAAGTTTTTAAAAGCTTAAAAGGAATTGAAGAAGCTGTAAAAGTGAGAATAAATCACGCAGGTAAAATTGTTCAAATAGGAGAATATTAAAAGAAAAAGTTGTGTTAAAACGAACCATCTATATAGGCAATCCATCATATCTAAAACTAAAAGACTTACAATTGGTGGTACAAGAGCCTAAAACAAAAGAATTTAAAGGGATAGTACCAATTGAAGACATTGCTTTGTTAATGCTAGATAATTATCAAATTACAATTTCCAATCAGTTGTTAATGAAACTACAAGGAAATAATGTGGCAATTATTACCTGTGATGAACATCATTTGCCTTTTGGATTAATGTTGCCTTTGCATAGTCATTCTGAATATTCAGAACGGATTAAATACCAATTATCAGCATCAGAACCATTAAAAAAACAATTGTGGAAGCAAACGGTTGAACAAAAAATAAGAAATCAAGAATCTTTGTTAAAAATTAACAATAAGGTTTCAGAACCTTTGGCAGCATACAAACTTCAAGTAAAAAGTGGTGATACTTCTAATAGAGAAGGAATGGCTGCACAATTTTACTGGAAGCATTTATTTGAAAATTTTAATAGAAAACGTTATGGAGAAGAACCCAACAGCCTATTAAACTTTGGTTATGCCGTTTTAAGAAGTATAGTTGCCAGAGCTTTGGTAAGTAGTGGTTTGCTACCTGTTTTAGGTATTTTTCATAGAAATAAATACAATGCCTATTGTTTGGCAGACGATATTATGGAACCTTATAGACCCTTTGTAGATAAAATGGTGTATAATTATATTCGAAATAATAACTCTTTTGATTTGAATAAAGACACCAAAGCCCATTTATTACAAATTGCTACGCAAGATGTAATAATTGATGGATTAGAAAGACCTTTATTTATAGCGGTTTCAACGACAACAGCGAGTTTGTACAAATGTTTTGCAGGAGAACTAAGACAAATAAAATATCCTGAATTAGATTAACATGTCTCAAAATAGGTTTAGTGCATACAGAATTATGTGGGTATTAGTTTTTTTTGATTTACCAACCGAAACCAAAAAAGAGAGAAAGGCGGCGAATTTGTTTCGTAAAAAGTTGATAAAAGACGGTTTTGAAATGTTTCAGTTTTCTATTTATTTGCGACATTGTCCAAGTAGAGAGAATGCAAAAATCCATACAAAAAGAGTAAAGTTAAACCTACCCAAACATGGTAAAGTATGTATTTTGGAAATTACAGACAAACAATTTGGCAATATGGAACTATTTCATGGAATTAAAGAAATAGAGCTACCAAAACCCACCCAACAACTGCAATTATTTTAATATTTTACTCTGTCATTAATACTTAGGCAGGAATCCAAAAATGGATAGAAAAATAAAAATAGAGAGAAAAATCATTAATTTTATCAATCCAAAAAAACAATCCCAAACCATTGCTATTATTCAATGTTTTGGGATTGACCTTGTGATTCCTCACGAAAAATACAATTTTGAAATCAATTCACAACTGTTGATTTTGTTTTCATAATTATGCTGATCTTGTGATTCCTCACGAAAAATACAATTTTGAAATCAATTCACAACTACACATACCCGATAAACATTTAGAAAGGTCTTGTGATTCCTCACGAAAAATACAATTTTGAAATCAATTCACAACTCTGTTACTATAGTATCTGTGCTCATCTTACTTGTGATTCCTCACGAAAAATACAATTTTGAAATCAATTCACAACGATGTAATTCATGCTAGACTTGAAGCTTATCTTGTGATTCCTCACGAAAAATACAATTTTGAAATCAATTCACAACTATTACTTTCTTTTTATAATCTTTTTTTTTCTTGTGATTCCTCACGAAAAATACAATTTTGAAATCAATTCACAACACTGAAAGCAATGGTACTTATTCAGGTAAACTTGTGATTCCTCACGAAAAATACAATTTTGAAATCAATTCACAACCTGATTGCTTTGAAAAATGTATTAAGTTTACTTGTGATTCCTCACGAAAAATACAATTTTGAAATCAATTCACAACGTTAAAAGCATAGATGCTTTTGTTGTTAATCTTGTGATTCCTCACGAAAAATACAATTTTGAAATCAATTCACAACTTAGAAAATGAAAATCTAAAAGGTAAAGAACTTGTGATTCCTCACGAAAAATACAATTTTGAAATCAATTCACAACTCCGATAATGTAAAAGTTAAAAATGTTATACTTGTGATTCCTCACGAAAAATACAATTTTGAAATCAATTCACAACCGTAAATAGGTCTGATATTGCGGTCTCAGTCTTGTGATTCCTCACGAAAAATACAATTTTGAAATCAATTCACAACAATGATGCTCTCATAAATTCTATTGTTTCACTTGTGATTCCTCACGAAAAATACAATTTTGAAATCAATTCACAACCTACCAACGTGTTGTGTATGGGTAGTGTGGCTTGTGATTCCTCACGAAAAATACAATTTTGAAATCAATTCACAACTTACTTTTTAGTAGGGGTTTTATTTTTATACTTGTGATTCCTCACGAAAAATACAATTTTGAAATCAATTCACAACAACATTTACGCTATTATATTAATGATTGTTCTTGTGATTCCTCACGAAAAATACAATTTTGAAATCAATTCACAACTGTTTACGATGAGTATGAAATAATCAGTTCCTTGTGATTCCTCACGAAAAATACAATTTTGAAATCAATTCACAACACCCTAAAAGATATAAGCACGTTGTTTTAGCTTGTGATTCCTCACGAAAAATACAATTTTGAAATCAATTCACAACTATTTTACCGTTCAAAGACTGCGAATTTGTCTTGTGATTCCTCACGAAAAATACAATTTTGAAATCAATTCACAACTATTGGGCTGTGCTGTGAAGCTGGATTTGCCTTGTGATTCCTCACGAAAAATACAATTTTGAAATCAATTCACAACACTTTTGCTGTTTTTGCTGTACCTGCTGCACTTGTGATTCCTCACGAAAAATACAATTTTGAAATCAATTCACAACTGTAAAACAGATAATACTTCTTTTTATTTCCTTGTGATTCCTCACGAAAAATACAATTTTGAAATCAATTCACAACTGGAGCAACTGTTGGTGTTGCCTCTATAATCTTGTGATTCCTCACGAAAAATACAATTTTGAAATCAATTCACAACTCAGATGCATTTAATTCTATATTTTTTGCACTTGTGATTCCTCACGAAAAATACAATTTTGAAATCAATTCACAACGCGTGGTATGGTATTAAACTAGGCATTCAACTTGTGATTCCTCACGAAAAATACAATTTTGAAATCAATTCACAACTGTAAAGATGTAGCTAGATTTCGTTTTGTTTCTTGTGATTCCTCACGAAAAATACAATTTTGAAATCAATTCACAACATCAACAAAAGAACATTTTATATACAAACGCTTGTGATTCCTCACGAAAAATACAATTTTGAAATCAATTCACAACCACTAATTAAAGCAGGGTTAAAATGAAATACTTGTGATTCCTCACGAAAAATACAATTTTGAAATCAATTCACAACGGAAATGCAGGCGACGCTTTTACAAATGCCCTTGTGATTCCTCACGAAAAATACAATTTTGAAATCAATTCACAACTAATTTAAATAGATTAATTCTTTTTCGTAACTTGTGATTCCTCACGAAAAATACAATTTTGAAATCAATTCACAACCTACAAGATGAACAACGAAAATGATTTTGACTTGTGATTCCTCACGAAAAATACAATTTTGAAATCAATTCACAACTGTGAGTAATCATATAAATCAGCAGTTACTCTTGTGATTCCTCACGAAAAATACAATTTTGAAATCAATTCACAACGTTAATGATATGTTACCTTGTTTTACTTTTCTTGTGATTCCTCACGAAAAATACAATTTTGAAATCAATTCACAACTGTTTGGATAAGTTGTATTTTTGTTTCGTTCTTGTGATTCCTCACGAAAAATACAATTTTGAAATCAATTCACAACTCTCTATCAGTATCTTCCGAGAGTAAAGTACTTGTGATTCCTCACGAAAAATACAATTTTGAAATCAATTCACAACTAATATTGATATTAATGGCGATTATTTTAACTTGTGATTCCTCACGAAAAATACAATTTTGAAATCAATTCACAACAGTATAGGCGCTTTATTGTTTAATTTAAAACTTGTGATTCCTCACGAAAAATACAATTTTGAAATCAATTCACAAAATATTCCTGATAATCAAGCTAAACCACTTTACTTCTCCCTCAACATCTTTTCCAAGGCTTTCAATTCAATACCCAAACTTTGAAATAAGTTGACAATATTGCTAATTTTAAGTTCATGTTCTTCGTATTCAAAAGGATTAAAAGCACAGGTAAATTTCCACATTTCTACAACTTGGTTAGCAGGTATTTCATAAGACTGATACAAATTGTTATCAGGTTTCAATAAAAAATTTTGTTGTTCTTCAACTTGGTTATACACACGTTTGTAGGTCATTCCATCATTTTTAGTAACCACAATATAGGTATAGCCACTTTTAATGCTTTTAATATCCTCTATGTATTCCCCAATAATATAAGAGCCATCTTTTGCAGGCAACATAGAATCTCCTTTTATAGGAAACATTCTGTGTTTACCAGTTGGTATAAAAGGGAGGTTTGCTTTTTGGAGTTGCTCAATATATTCAGGATCATCATAACCTAATAAATATCCAGCAGAAGCTTTTGCGGGTACAACTTCAATTAAATTTTCATTTTCTTCATTCACCATAATTGGGAATAATACTTTTTTATTGCCCACTTCTATAAATGAGATGTCTTTGGTTTTGGTCAAATCATTTTTTATTAAAATATCAATGGGAATATTAAAAAAAGCTGACAATTCCATTAAAAAATCTACAGAAGGCGAAGAACGATTTTCTTCATAAGAGCCAATTCTAGAGCGTGTAACGTTTAAATGATCTGCAAAAGCTTCTTGAGATAAGTTTTTGAGGGCTCTTAAATGTTTGATGTTTTTAGATAAAAAATTCATAATGCTACATATTATAGCAACAAATGTATGTTTTTGTAGTTAATTTTACACTATGAATCCAACAATTTTACATTTAGATTTAGACACTTTTTTTGTTTCCTGCGAGCGATTAATAGATAGTCGTTTATTATATAAACCTTTATTAGTAGGTGGTACAGGAGACAGAGGGGTTGTTGCTGCTTGTAGCTACGAAACCAGAAAGTTTGGTGTTCATTCTGGAATGTCTATGAAAATTGCCAAAAAGCTCTGCCCAGAAGCTATTGTTATCAGAGGTAATTCTGGTATTTATTCCAAATACTCACAACAAGTAACAGAAATTATCAAAGAGAGTGTTCCTGTTTTTGAAAAAGCAAGTGTTGATGAATTTTATGCAGATTTAAGTGGAATGGATGCCTATTATGGCAGTTACAAATTTGCATCAGAATTAAGACAAAGAATCATTAAAGAAAGTGGTTTGCCCATTTCATTCGGAATGTCTAAAAACAAAATCGTTTCTAAAGTAGCTACTGGCGAAGCAAAACCCAACAATCAATTATACATCAATAATGGTTTTGAAAAAGAGTTTTTAGCACCATTATCTATCAAAAAAATTCCATCTGTTGGTAAAAAGACCTATCAAATTTTACGCAATTTAGGGGTTGATAAGGTTAAAGTGATTCAAGAAATGCCTTTAGAAATGCTTCTAAGTGTGTTGGGTAAAAATGGTAAAACCATCTGGAAAAGGGCTTTAGGTATTGATAATCCTCCAATAGTACCTTTTCACGAACGCAAATCCATCAGCACAGAAAGAACCTTTAATAAAGATACGATTGATATGGTGCAACTCAACACCACCATTTTTGCAATGGCAGAGAACTTGGCTTTTCAATTGCGAAATGGAGGAAAAGTAGCATCTACTTTTAGTGTAAAAATTCGGTACTCAGATTTTAATACCTACAGCAAACAAATCAAAATACCTTATACAAGTGCAGATCATATTATCATACCAACAGTACAAGAATTATTTAAAAAACTCTATCAAAGGCGTTTGTTAATTCGTTTGGTAGGCGTTAAAGTGTCTGATATTGTAGGTGGACATTATCAAATTAATTTGTTTGATGATAGTGATCAATTAATGAATTTATATTCCTCTATGGATAGCATTAGAAAACGCTATGGAGAAATGTCTGTAATGAGAGCATCTTCTTTAGGAGCAAAAACTATTGGACGTTTTGGAAATCCGTTTAATGGAGAACCACCTATGCTTTTAGCACATAGAAAACAATAATGGATGTATTTAAACTGTCATACATATTATTCTTTGCGTTTTGGTACGTTTTCAGAAGTTACCTTGTTAGAGCTTGCTCAAAAAAATAATATTGATGCCTTAGTATTAACAGACATTAATACCACTTCTGCATGCATGAACTTTGTACAACAATCTAAAAAATTTGGAATTAAAGCAATAGTGGGTGTCGATTTTAGAAATGGTGCTCTCCAGCAATTTGTTTGTATTGCAAAAAATAACACAGGTTTTTATGAGATAAATAGCTATTTATCATCCTTTTTAGAAACAAAATCTGTAATTCCAGATCGTTGTAAAACATTGCATAATACGTTTGTCATTTATCCTTTTGAAAAAGTATTACAACTACAAATCAACGATTTAAAAGAAAACGAATTTATTGGAGTTTCTGTAGAAGAAGTAAAAAAACTCAAGTTTTCTTACCTTAAAAAGTATTCCCACAAAATTGTAATACAACAA
Organism: Polaribacter litoreus; assembly: GCF_054584775.1. NCBI lineage: Bacteria > Pseudomonadati > Bacteroidota > Flavobacteriia > Flavobacteriales > Flavobacteriaceae > Polaribacter > Polaribacter litoreus. Next base: position 13,786 of record NZ_JBTLRD010000026.1, read on the forward strand.
CAAGTAACTCTAAGAAATCAGCGCGATTTTAATGCACATCGTTTGTTAAGAGCAATAGACAACAATACTTTATTGAGTAAGCTTAACCTTTCTGAACAATGTTTACGAACTGATGTGATGCATTCTAAAAAGGACTTAGAGCATTATTTTGAGGAATTTCCTGAAGTAATCAACAACACGAAAAACATATTAAATGGCTGCAGTATTCATTTTGGGTTTGATGTAGAAAGGAGTTCACAAAATCAAGATGTGTATTTGGATAGTTTTGAGAGTGATTTAAAAATGTTGAAAGATTTGTGTGATAAAATGCTCTATAAACGCTATTCCAATCCTTCAGAAAAAGTATTACAACGTTTAGACAAAGAGCTAAAAGTGATTGAAGAATTACGTTTTGTTTCTTTTTTTTTAATCAATTATGATATTGTTTCCTATGCCAAAAGTCAAGGTTTTTTTCACGTGGGTAGAGGTAGTGGTGCAAATAGTATTGTGGCTTATATTATTGGTATTACAGATGTAGATCCTGTAGAACTCAATTTGTATTTCGAACGTTTTATCAATCCTTATAGAGCATCTCCACCAGATTTTGATATTGATTTTTCTTGGAAAGATCGCGATTTAATGACCAGCTATATTTTTAAAAGATTTAACAATGTATCCCTTTTAGCCACTTATAATACGTTTAAATACAGAGCAGTTGTAAGGGAAATAGGTAAAGTATTTGGTTTGCCAAAAGAAGAAATAGACAAACTGAGCAAAGGTGCTAGTTCATCTAAGTTTGATGAGATGAGTCAGTTGGTTTTAAAGTATGGAAAACTGATTGAAGGTTTTCCTAATTATGTAAGTGTTCATTCAGCAGGAATTTTAATTCTTAAAAAACCGATTCATTATTATTCAGCTACTTTTTTACCACCAAAAGGATTTATAACTGTTCAATTTGATATGTACATTGCAGATGATGTGGGTATTTTTAAGTTTGATATTTTAGGTCAACGTGGATTGGCAAAAATTAAAGATGCTTTAGCAATTATAAAAGAAAATCAACCGAATGCACCCAAAATTGATATTTATGATATTGATCGTTTTAAGAATGATGAAAACATCAACAACTTATTAAAAACAGGTGGTGCAATTGGTGCGTATTATGTAGAATCTCCAGCCATGCGTGGTTTAATGCAAAAATTACAAACCAACACCTATTTAGAATTAGTGGCTGCCAGTTCTATAATTAGACCAGGCGTTTCTAGTTCTGGAATGAAATACGAATACATTAAAAGACATCGCAATCCAGAACAACGTAAAAATGCGCATCCTATACTTTTAAAAATAATGCCAGAAACTTATGGAGTTATGGTATATCAAGAAGATGTAATGCGAGTTGCTCATGAATTTGCAGGCTTAGATTTAGGAGAAGCTGATGTGTTACGAAGAGGAATGAGTGGTAAATATCGTTCTAAAAAAGAATTTGAAGCGGTTGAACAAAAGTTTATCAAAAATTGTAGAGCAAAAGGTTTTGAAGACCATCTTATTACAGATGTATGGAATCAAATTAAAAGTTTTGCAGGTTACGCATTTGCAAAAGGGCATTCTGCTTCCTATGCTGTAGAAAGTTACCAAAGTTTGTTTTTAAAATGTTACTATCCTATTGAGTTTATGTGTGCTGTATTGAATAATGGAGGTGGTTTTTATTCCGCAGAACATTATTTACACGAAGCAAAAATGCAAGGAGCAAAGATAGAATTGCCTTGCATCAATTTAAGTGACAATGCCAATACAGTACTTGATAAAACCATTTATCTTGGCTTTGGATATCTTAAAAACTTAGAATCATTGGTCATTCAACACATTTTGAGTGAAAGACAAGTACATGGTTTATTTACTTCTTTGGATGATTTTATCAATCGAGTTTTTATCTCCATTGAACAACTCACCATTTTAATTAGAATTGGTGCTTTTCGGTTTACGAGAATCCCCAAAAAGAACTTATTGTGGCAAGCTACTTTTCGATTAAAAGCACAAAAACCAAGCAACTTAAAAGATCAAGTCGATTTATTTAAATTAAAACAATCATCATTTACATTGCCTAAACTCAAAAATCATTGGATTGAACAGGTCTATGATGAACTAGAATTATTAGATTTTACACTATACGATTTGTTTGATTTAGTTGATGAAAAGTATTGCAAACATATTTTAGCAAGTGAAATGCAAAATCATGTAAATCAAAATGTATTGCTTTATGGTAAATTAGTCACCACTCGTTTTAATAAAACAGCACAAGGTAAATTGATGCGTTTAAGTACTTTTATTGATAAAAAAGGACACTATTTTGATGCGGTTCATTTTACCAATGTAGTTCATGATTACCCAATTTCTGGAATGGGAATTTATGCTTGTTATGGTAAAATTACAAATCGATTTGGTTTTTGTAGTATGAATATTATCAAATCTAAAAAATTGGGGATTTTGTGTGATCCTAGAAGTTAAAATTCTTTTGTATTAACAAATACAAAAGAATTTGATGAGAATAAAAATTTAAATATACATATCCATGTAATACTTTTTTTAAAATTCTCTGAATAATAATTAAAACCTTAAAGAAATTAAAAAATGTTTTTTAAAAAATAAATTTTCATTCAGATAATTAATGCTTGCTTTTAAGTATTTTTAAAAACTTTGTAAATGATTTTTTGTTATCTTAACAAATAAAAATAAAATTGTATCAAAAAAATAAATGAAAATAAAAAAAATAGAAATCAAAAATTTTCGATTGTTAGAAAATATTAAATGTGATTTAGAAGATGATATCACATTAATTGTAGGAAAGAATAATACAGGGAAAACCTCCTTTTTTGAAGCCATAAAGTTAGCTACTTCTACAGATGGGAAATTTATTTTTGAGGACTTTTCTCAGAGTTCATATACTATGTTTAAATCCTCTTCCAGTAAATATTTAGAATCTAAAAAAGAAGGGATAACTGAAGAGGATCGAGAAGAACTTGAAAAACAACTATTAGCTGAAATTCCTAAAATCAAAATCAAATTTGAAATTGAATACAATAAGAGAAATGATGAATCTCTTGTAGAACTTAGTGAATTTATAACAGACTTAGAAGATGCTAGAAATGATGCCACAATTTGTATTTCTTTTGAACCAAAAAACACTTTAAAAGTCTTTCATTCATTTGAAAACAGAGAAGATAAAAGCATAGACTTAATAAAATATCTTCATCAGAACATCAAGTTGTTATATGAAACTGTTTGTTATGCTATTGATAGAGAATCAGATTATAAAAGAATAATTGAAGACAGTTTTAAAACTAAAATTCAAAAAGTAATGCTTTTTGAAAATATAAAAGCAATGCGAATTTTAGATGATACGAAAGGTGATGTACACAATGCATTATCTTTAGGCTTTTCTAATTACTATAGTTATAGAGATAAAACAGATAATAAAGATGTTGATGAATTAGAAAAAGCCCTTAAAGGTGTTGCTTCTGATTTAAAAGAAAGATATAAGAAAGTACTAGAAAATATTATGCTCGAATTAAAAAAATTTGGTGCAAACACACCTGTTTCAATACCTCCTATAGAAATTGATTCAATATTTGATTCTGAAAAAGTATTAAAAAACAATATCCAGTATTTATATAAACAAAATGAAATAAATCTACCTGAAAGCTATAATGGACTCGGTTATAGTAATCTAATTTATATGATTTTAGAGTTAGCCAGTTTCATTGAGAAATTTAAAAACTCTAAAGAGGAAAAGCTCTCAAATTTTCTTGTAGTACTTATTGAAGAACCAGAAGCTCATATGCATCCTCAAATGCAACAAGTATTTATTAGTCAAGTTTCAGAAATGGTAAATGAAGCTAAAAAAAAGAATAATATACAGATACAGGTTATAATTACAACTCATTCTTCGCATATACTTTCAGAATCAGGGATTGAAACAGAAAGAGGGTTTAATAGAATTAGATATTTCAATAGACTAAAAACTGAGTCGGGAGGTTATAAAATAACAAATCAAGATTTTAATAATTTAAAAATTAAAGATGATGAACGAACTTTTAGATTTTTAAGGCAATATCTAACACTTCATAAATCTGATTTATTTTTTGCAGATAAAGTTATCTTAGTTGAAGGAACAACTGAACGTATGCTTTTACCTCAAATGATTAAAAAATCTGCAAAATCATTATGTAATGAATATGTCTCTATACTTGAAGTTGGCGGAGCTTACGCACATTCTTTCCGTGAAATGTTAGAGTTTATAAATGTTCGAACTTTAATAATTACAGATATTGATTCAAGTAATGATAAAGATGGTAAATGTCCTGTTTCAGAAGGTGAACACACAACAAATTATACTTTAATCAAATGGTTGCCAAACAAAAAAACTATATCCGAATTAACTAGTTGTAAAATTGAAGACAAAATCCAAGAAAATATTCGTGTGGCATATCAAACAAATGAAAATGGTTATAACGCAAGAAGTTTTGAAGATGCTTTTATAAATACTAACAAAGAGTTTTTTTTAACCGAACATCCTATTGAAGAAGAAAAATACATAAAGGATGAATTTGCTTATCTAAGAAATAAAAACATTGATATATCTGAAAAGATACCAGATAAATTTAGTTCTAAACAAAAAACAGAGTTTACATTCGATATTATGTCTTTTAACGAAAAGAAATATGGTGAATGGAAAGTTCCAGAATATATAAATGAAGGTTTGATTTGGTTAGCTAAAAACGATTAGAATGACAGCTATAGAACAAATAATAAAACATATAGAAGAAAACAAAAGTTATGTTCTTGAAGCGGGTGCAGGTTCAGGAAAAACATACACTTTAATTCAGACCATAAATCACGTTTTAGAAACCAAAGGAGAAAGCATCAAATTAAGCAATCAAAAAATTGTTTGTATTACTTACACAAATGTTGCAAAAAATGAAATCATTGAAAGACTTGAAAACAATCCTTTAGTTATTGTTTCAACTATTCACGAATTTTTATGGGATTGTATCAAAAGGTTCAATAAGCAATTAATAATTGAATTGGATTTATTAAATGAAGTAATGCTTATTGATAAACCTGAAAAATATAAAACAGGTTTAAAAGAAAGAATTAAGGAAGTAACTTATGATGAAAGTGGTTATAGAGATTTTGAACAAGGAAGTTTGCACCACGATGATGTAATAACTTTATCGTTACAAATGTTTAAAAATTATACTGCTTTAACTCATATTTTAGGTCAAAAATATCCTTACCTATTCATAGACGAATACCAAGATACAGCAAGTGAAACTGTTGATGCTATTGTAAATTATCTTCTTGAAAGAAATAAAACAAAACTATTAGTTGGTTTCTATGGAGATTCTTATCAAAAGATTTATGATAAAGGAATTGGTTCTCTGCAATCCTATATTGATGAGAATAAACTTGAACTCGTGACAAAAGACGATAATTATCGTTCTTCCGAAAGTGTAGTTAATCTATTAAACAACATTAGAAATAATATAACCCAAACAATACCTAAAAACAAAGAAAGTATTAAAGGAACTATTCAATTTATCAATTGTACAAATGCTCCAATTCAAACTAAAGAAAAGAAAACAGACTATAAAGCAAGAATTTCACCTAAAAAAGATACAGATTACGATAATGTAATTTCACACTTGGAATCTATAGGTTGGGATTTTTCAGAATATGGAGATGACAAAATTTTAATAATTGCAAATAGTAAAGTAGCGGAAAGAGCTGGATTTGGAAACCTCTATAAAATTTTCACTAAAAGATATACTTTAAGTGCTAATGAAGCGATATTAAAAAGAGAAAATATATTTTCATCTTACTTTATGGGGTCTATTGATAAAAAGACTTCTAAAGAACGTGAAACAGGTATTGAGCATCTAGTTTCTTTTTGGAATGAAAAAAATTACAACAGAGTTATAAAATACTTAAAACAACAAGGCGTTTTTAGTTCTTTAACTAAACATTCTGACAAAAAAGAAATAGAAAGTAAACTAGAAGAATTAAACAATTTAAGAATGTCTGGAACTGTTCAAGATATTTTTGACTTTTGCCAAGAAAACAAATTATCGCTTCCTTCTAGAAAATTACAAAAATTCATAGAAAAGCTAAGTATCGACACTACTACTATTACTGATGATAAAGAACAGAAAACTGCAATTAAAAATAAAGAGTTTTACAAATCATTAATGCAAACTAACTACAATGAAATAATTTGTGTATTTAAACACATCCAAGAACAAACTTCATATTCAACAAAACATGGCACAAAAGGAGAAGAATACCGAAATGTTTTAGTTGTAATTGATGATACAAGTTGGCCAGGACAATATGATTTTGAGAAATTTATTGATGATACCGATCATTTAGACCATAGAAAATTAAGAACTAAAAATCTATTTTATGTTTCTTGTTCTAGAGCTAAAGAGAATTTAGTTGTTTTAGCTTTGTCGCAAATGGGAACTACAGCAATGAATAAAATAACTGAATGGTTTGGTACAGAAAACTTACAAACAATATAATAACTTTTTTTTGTATTTTAAATAATTTCTAAATATCCAACAATGTGTTATGATATCAAAGCTTCAAAAAAAACTCAATTAAAAAGAGCAATACAGCAGAATGATTCAACAGCTATCAACGAAATTGAAGAAGATCTAATACCATACACAGATTTGCCTTTATATCATAGCAGTGGATTTCAGCATCACGATTTACTAATTTATACTGATGATTCTCCAGATTATCCAACAGTAGCCACTTGGGGATTAATTCCACATTGGGTAAAGGATGATATTCAAATGAAAAAAACTTGGAATACCACCTTAAATGCAAGAGGGGAAACCATTTTTGAAAAGCCGTCATTTAGAACATCCGCAAAAAACAAACGTTGTTTGATTTATGTTGACGGTTTTTATGAACATCATCATTACAATAAAAAATCATACCCATTTTATATCTTTAAAAAGAATAACGAACCACTTATTCTAGCAGGTTTATGGAGCGAATGGAAAAATCCTGAAACAAATATTATTCACACTAGTTTTGGAATCGTAACTACAAAGGCTAATGGTTTAATGGCTAAAATTCATAATAATCCCAAATTAAAAGAACCACGTATGCCATTTATCCTTACAGATTCTTTAGCCGATAATTGGTTGAATCCAATCAATGATGATTTAGATAAAAAACAGATTCAAGAAATGATTCAACCTTTTCCAGAAGAGAAAATGAATTATCATACAGTTGGTAAATTACGAGGTAAAGATTATGTTGGGAATGTAACAACTATTTCAGAAAAACACAATTATCAAGATTTTAGTATTAATTTTTGAGAAGACTACTTTTTAAACGAATATAATCAATCAAATATCCACCATCGTCAAGATCAATATTTTCTAAAAAATTGCTGCATTCAATTTTAAATCCTTCTTTTATTTAGAAGGGTTGCTTTTCCATTCCAAGTTTTATATTCTGTTTTATCAGGATATATAATAATTTTATGTTCTCTTTAAGTGATGATTTTTCTTGTTAAAAATCATTTTTAGATCTAAATGTGCCGATTATTCTATCATACAGACACTTGTGTGTTTTATCTTAAAAACAAATGACAATTAATTTATATTTATAACGAATTAATTGCTAAAAATTCAAAATACTATTTTGCAACTGTATTAAACTGTTAATTTCATATGGTCAAAATTTAGGCCATAAAAGAAATTTTACAGCAATACTTGATGGCTGTTTTTTTAAAGCTGGTTCATTTTCATTATGTATTATTTAATTAAAAAGAATCGAAAACTTAGAGAATATGATTATTGCATTAAGAAATTTGTTAAAGTATCATAAACTATAAAAACAAAGGTTGAAACAATTATTTGTTTTATACCTTTGTGACTGAAAAAGTTATTATTAAAAATTGTTTTGAAAAAAACTATCCTTTTGGTGAGCTGTTATATACATTTCATTTAACTTATTATCAAACAACATTTGCATCTTCTGGAGGTAATGCTGTATATTCAAGTGGCCAAATAGTTATAATAGCGGTTTAATAGCTTAAGGAGTTCAGCAAAATCTTGTAGGATTGCAAAATCAAGAAGAATTTTGCTCAAATTTAAAGAGAATAAAAGAAGTAAAAACTGAAAACATCAATATTCCTTAGTTAATTTTTTTTTGGGGGGGATTTGAGATGATTCCTATGACTTATTTGATGTTAACAGATAATTTAATAAACAAATATTCGAAAAAGAAGATATGACACTATATTTTTCATTTGCAGTTTCTAAAGATACAAACCAAAGTTTATTTAATTCAAAAAAAATAATTTATATTTGCTTAATTGCTATATAATAATTTAAATAAAGTCTATGAAAAAGATATACTTAATGGTCTTCTTGTTAATGTCTTACATTTCAATAGGTCAAAATATAACAGTGATTAATGGTGGAAGTATTACAATACCCAAAGACAGTTATGTTTTTGTTGGTGGTAATTTTTCTAACACAGCAGGCACCGTAACTCTAAATTCCGATTCAGATGAGTTTTCATCGTTATTGGTAAGTGGCACTTCCTTAGGGAATATCACCTATAACCGCTATGTAAATGTAGTTGGTTCTGGAGAGTGGGATTTAATAGGTGTGCCAGTATCTGGTATGGCATTTAGTTCTTTAATAAACGATGCCAATATTGCAACAAATGGAAGTGGTACTTATGCAGTAGGTTCTTATGACAATACTATTGATACTTGGATAAACGCTACTAGTGCAACCGCAGGTAATTTAGGTAATTTAGCTTTAGGGCAAGGATACCAAATGGCTACCACAAGTGGAGGTACACTCTCTTTTGCAGGTTCGATTGCCAATGGAGATCAAAGCATTACCATTAACAATAACGATGCAGCAAATTCAGGAGCAGGAAGGCGTTGGAATTTAATAGCCAATCCATTTGCGTCGTATCTTAATGCAAATTCTAATGCTGATGAAACAAACAATTTTTTAACAGTTAACACAGCAGCAATCGATGATGCATTTGAGGCAATCTATGGATGGAATGCAGACGGCACTGGATATACGATCTATAACAATACAAGTACAGCCACACATATAGCCCCTGGCCAAGGTTTTTTCGTAGCCGCTGCAGGAAGTGGAGAAGATCAAACAATCACCTTCACTAAAGCTATGCAAACAGTTACTGGAGTCGATGATTTTGTTGCCTCGAAATCCTATGTAAGGAGTTATGAATTGGTTTTAGACATGTATAGTGATACGGTTAAAGTGGCAGACACTAAATTTTATTTTAAAGAAGGATTGACATTAGGATTAGACCCAGGGTATGATGCTGGAGCCTTCAACCAATCTTCAGGTTTTAGTTCGAGACTTTTAGAACAAGACAACGGTATTGGCTTGGCTATCAATGCGATGCCTATTGATGCTCTGAGTAATGTAATAATTCCTCTTATAGTGCATCAGCAAGCGGGTGTTTCTCTAAAAATTCAAATAGCAGGCAGCACAATACCAGAAAACATTAATGTGTATTTAGAAGACACAGTAGAAAACACGTTTACACTTCTTAACAACAAAGATTTTAAACTCTTAGCGCAAACTAATTTGAGTGGTGTGGGTAGGTTTTACCTTCACTATACTACAAAAACCCTTTCCACAGAAATTGTGAGCAGCACTTCTTTATTAACTGCTTATAAAGGAAAAGGAAATGCTTATATCTCTGTAGAGGGATTACAGAAGTTTTCACAGCCAGCAAATATTATCCTTTACAATACATTAGGTATGAAAATACTTTCAAGAAATATCCAAAACCCTTCACAGAAAGAGATGCTTTCTACAGTAGGTATTAAGACTGGAGTCTACATCCTAAAAGTACAGGCAGAAAACATTGTTTTCACTAAAAAATTAGTAATAGAATAAGAACTCAACATGAAAAAACAGAAAACACGCCTGACACTACAAATGATATCAGTAGAACAGAAGCTATAAAGAGAATGGGAAAGTATACTACACTAACGGCGATGGGAACATTTATGATTCTAAGTCCTAAAAAGGTACAAGCTGCATCTGGTCCTTCTGAACCTCGTGGCTTTTAATAAAACAACTATTAAAAGAACAAATAAACTATTAAAAAGAAACAACCCAATGAAAAAAATCGTTACACTCTTATCAATATTACTATTCACTGCAACAACCTATGCCCAAGTGGGTATTGGCACGACAAGCCCAGACGCTTCGTCTGCTTTAGATATTACCTCTACCACAAAAGGGTTGTTGATACCAAGAATGACGGCAGCCCAGCGTGCTGCAATTACTACCCCATCTCAAGGTCTAATTATCTTTTGTACAGATTGTGCATCTGGTGAAGGTGAACTTCAGATTAGGCTTACATCCAGTTGGAAAAATTTACATAATGGAGGTGATATAAATGACCCAGTTCTGCCAACTTCTCAAGTATCTAATGGATCGGGAGGTTTCTATACTTTTTTGAGTCACAACTTAGGAGCAGATACTTCACTAGACCCACATACACCGGTAAAAGGCCTTAACGGTGATTATTACCAATGGGGCAAAAATGCACCTGACGGTGACGTAGATGCTTTGATAGGTAGTACTTGGGGAGATCAAGGGGGTACTACGGCTAATGGAAACTGGACCCCTCTCGCAAAAGGTCCTCAAGACCCTTGCCCAGCAGGTTATAGAGTACCTAGCCATACAGAATGGATAGCTGTAAATTCTAACAATAATGTTACTAGAACAGGTACGTTTGTAGAAAATAATACTAATTATGGTTCTGCCTTACATTACGGTACTATAGAAGTTCCTAAACAGTTGACCTTGCCTGCGGCTGGTGCCCGCCTCGACCCCAGTGGCACGACCCCCCCCGTTGAAGGTGGCTCGCTTAATAGCCGTGGTGAGCACGGCCTCTACTGGAGTAGTTCAGAGAATGGTAGTGGTAGTAGTTCTTTAAACTTACACTTCAATGGAAGCTCTGTGAACGCGTTCAACAGTAACAATCGTCTATTTGGCTTTTCGGTAAGATGTATCGTAGAATAAATTCTATGTATTTGTCTATTTACAACATTTTTAAAATCGGCTGTGAAGCCGTCGATTTTTTTTTAAACCAAGAAACAGCAGATGACCATCAAAGAAATAATAGCTAAAGAAGACAAATATCTCTTAAGATGATAAAAAAAATAGCAGTACCACTTTTTTTGTTTATTGCCATAAATAGCTTTTCTCAATCTATTTCTATGGATTTTCCTGCCTTAGCTGGTAAAACCTACGATTTTATAATCTTTCAGGGTAGCAAACAAGAAACCGTACAGCAAGATACCATTCCTGCCAACGGCAAGTTTACACTAAAAATACCCAAAAAATATGCCCCTTATACGGGCATGTGCCGATGGTTGATCACCAACACGGCTGATGGAGGTGGTTTAGACATGGCAATACCAGGTTATAATTTTTTTGTAACTTGCCTAAGCGATACCCCAGATAATAACAATATTGTTTATACTGGTTTTAATGCTGTAAACGAACTTAACAGCCTAAACGTCCAACAACTGCAAATCATAGAAAAATTTGAAGTTGTAAGTAAGGCTTCTGTTTTGTACGTAGAAAATAAAAAGTTATACACAATTTTTAATAAAGAAAAAATAAAACAAAAAAAAGCGTTCGAAAACTTTAACAAACAACTAAAGAGCAACCCCAGTTTTAATGCCCGTTTTTTACCTATATTAAATCTAACAAAAGGTATACCGCCGCATTTAACAGCTAATGAAGACGAAAAAGCAGCTATCTATAACCAATTTATAACCAAAGACCTAAACTTTAATGATTTATATGTATCAGGGCATTGGACCGCTATTATACGAGATTGGGTAGGTTACCAAAGCAATGTGGTACAAGATACCGCTCAATTTGTAAAAGATTTTCAATTGATAAGTGATAGAATAACCAACCCAACGCAGTACACCGATTTTGTGGGGAAACTCACCTATTACTTAACTACGTTTGGTAAAGATAATTATGTAGCTGCCATTACAAATGCTGTGTTAGGTTCGGGTAAAGTAAATGCGTATGCAGGCAGTTTGCAAGTGTATATAAAGGCTACAATAGGTAAGCAAGCTCCAGATTTAGTTATTAAAGAAAATGTAGGATCAGAAAAAGAAGTGAACCTTGTAAATACACTTTTAAAAACAACTTCTTTAGCATCTAAATATAGTTTGCTATTGTTTTACCAATCTGATTGTGGTCCTTGTAAACAAACCATAGCGGCACTAAAGGATCATTATTCTAATCTTGTTGCCAAAGGTATAAAAATAGTTGCTCTTTCTGCAGATACAGACCCGCAGGTATTTAAAGACAGCGCAGCAGCATTTTCATGGAAGGATAATTATTGCAATTTAGAGGGTTTTAAAGGTATTAATTTTAAGAATTATGCAGTAACTGGTACACCTACTATGTTTATTTTAAATAGTAAAGGCATTCTACTTAAAAAAATAGCGACTATAGAACAGTTATTAACTTGGAGTGAAAAGTTATAATACCGATTAAAATTTATATTTTAAAATTGCTTTACTTTATTATACCCAGTAAAAAGGTTTTGTACAACCTCACAATTTTAATCCACAACAAGTTAAAGGATCATATTTAACAACTGTTTCATACCCTTTTAGAAATGAAATTCATCAGGAAATAGAAGTATAATGGTACAATTAAACAAAGTTTATAAATTCACGGACATGGTTTAATTTAAACACCTGGAGGGAAAGTTTCGCGTAAAAATAGAATTTTAAATCAATCTTAACGATTTATTATATCAATTTAAAAAATCAACCAAATCTCCATCATCTTCAAGATCAGTATTTTCTAAAAATTGCTGCATAAATATTAAAGCCTTGTTTATATAGTTTTACTAAGGTTACACCGCATTTTTGATATTCTGTTTTATCAGGATGTGTAATAATTTTATGTTCTCTTTAAATGATGATTTTTCTTGTTAAAAATCATTTTTAGATCTAAATGTACCGATTACTCTACTATACAGACACTTGTGTATTTAATTTTAAAAACAAATTACAATTAATTAATGTTTATAACGAATTAATTGCTAAAAATTCAAAATAATATTTTGTAGTAGTATCAAACTGTTAATTTCATATGGTCAAAATTTAGACCATAAAAGAAATTTTACAGCAATACTTGATAGCTGTTTTTTTAAAGGTAGTTCATTTTCATAATGTATTATTAAGGATTTAATCAATTTTAAAAAAATCTAAAGGACAAAAATATAGAATAAATAAATCGCCAAATGTGTTTTAAAATCATTTAATGAAAAGAACTGAAAACTTAGCGAATATAATTTTTGGCTCTATAAATCAATTAAAGCAATATAAACTATAAAAACAAAGGTTGAAAAAATTATTTATTTTATACATTTGTATCTGAAAAAGTTATTGATAAAAATTGTTATGAAAAAAACTATCCTTTTGGGTGTACTGTTATGTGCATCTCATTTAACTTACTCCCAAACAACATTTGCATCTTCTGGCGGAAACATCAAAAGTGATACAGGCTCTTTAACCTTTACAGTTGGTCAATTAGTTTACATTACAAGCAATAATGATAATGGCTCCATAGCTCAAGGAGTTCAACAACCTTTTGAATTTCAAGTGCTTAGTGATTCAGGTATCTCACAAAAAAACATCACCTTATTAACGTATCCAAATCCATCTTCAGATTATTTTGTTGTTAGTACAACAGATACACTCAATAATAAACTTGAATACACGCTTTTTGATATTCAAGGAAAACAAATAAAAACAGGACGAATTGTTAAAAGAAAGACGAATATTGAAATACAAGATATTTCAAATGGAGTTTATTTCTTAAAATTCACGAATGGTAAACAATTATTAAAATCACTAAAAATTATTAAAAAATAAAAAGCTATGAAAAAAAATCTATTAATATTAATGCTCTTTGTAATCTCCTGCATTAACACTTTTGGTCAAACACCAGAAAAAATGAGTTACCAAGCAGTGCTAAGGGATTCAGATAATGTTTTAGTAGTAAATCAGCAGATCGGTATGCAAATTAGTATTTTGCAAGGTGATACTACTGTTTATATTGAAACACAAACACCTACAACCAATAGTAATGGTTTAGTAAGTTTAGAAATAGGCTTAGGTTCAGTTATTCAAGGAGTTTTTAAAGATATAGATTGGAGCAATGGTATCTATTATATAAAAACTGAAATAGATCCAGAAGGAGGAAACGATTATAAAATAATAGTTTCAAGCCAAATATTGAGCGTGCCTTTTGCATTGCATGCTAAAACAGCAGAAAACGGGATTAGTGAAGAACAATCAGAGGCGATTAGTGAGAATACTCGCAAATATTCAAAAACCCAAATAGATTCAATAATTCAATTTGAGAGCACCACGAAATT
>NZ_JBTLRD010000027.1:0-20306 GCF_054584775.1 Polaribacter litoreus
CTAAAGTTTTAGTCTAAATAGCTTTTTTTTCGCTAAATTTACGCAACAAATAATACACCAAAACGTTGCCAACAATAGAACTCACTCAAACGAATGAAACACCATTTTGGAGATTTTTTAGACAGAACAGGTAACTATTGGACAATTATTCCGAATGTTGAAAGATATTCGTATTCTACAAACGAGGAAATAATAGACAAAGAAGAAGTCAGAATTTTAACGATTTCTAAAAATGATATTAATTGGACTCAAGTTTTTAATTGCCCAAATATTGAGGAAATAACTTTACACGAACCGAGTAAAGAACAAGTTCAAAGAATAAGCGAACTAACTCAAATAACAAGATTGAGAATTACTCATCTGCGAACAAAAGACATAGAATTCATTGGAGAACTAATCAATTTAGAAGAGATTGTGCTTGAATATGTTTCTGGATTTTCTGACTTATCACCTTTTCGGAATTTAAAGAAACTGAAATCACTTCACTTTGAGAATTTAAGAAAAGTTTCGAGTTTTGAAAATCTTAAAGGAATTGAAAGTTTGAGATATTTACACATTGACGGAACACTTGACTGGAATCAGCCGATTGAAAATTTTGAATTTTTAGGAGGTTTGCCAAATCTTGAAGTTTTTTCTTTAGGTTTTATAATTAACAAAACAGAATTTCCTGCTTTTTTACCGATTTTAAAGCTAAAGAATTTAAAGAGAATAATAATTGGTCGAGCAACTTTAAACACAAAAGAATATGCATTTTTAGAAACAGCTTTACCAAATGCAGAATGTGGAACTAAAGGAGGAATTTGGGAGTTATGTTGGGAATACAACGAATATTTTGAATTTCTCGGCAAAAGAGCTGGAAGAGTAAAATGTACAAATCCAAAAGCGAATGAAAAGTGCGAAGAGTTTATTAAAAAATACGAAGGAATAAAAAAAGAATCGGAACAAATAATAAAAACTACTGTTGGCAACACCGTGTTATATTAATATACTTGTATATGTATTGTTTTTATTGGCTTTAAATAAATATTATTAAATTAGGTACAACATAGGTATAACATTTTTAACCTTATAATTCAATAGAGAAAGGGCATAAAAAAAACCGCTTCTAAATTAATAAAAACGGTTTTCAATATGTATTTAAACTTAAAGTTATTAAGCCGCCGTACCAGAGCCTAAATACAAACTATTTGATACTTGTGTTCCATCAGCAGAAACAAATGCCATAAACAACTCTACTGTGTCTCCTGCATAGGTATTTGGTATTGTAATTACTTGCGAACCTACAGTTCTATCAGCACCATCCAAAATAGAAATTGATTCTTTTTTACTAGGATTGTAAACTAATACCATCGCTTTGTCCGTTGCGTTTGCATTACCTTCTGCCGAGTTATCACCCCAACCAAAACTTACTTGTCCTGCGGTTGCTAAATCAGTAGTGCCATTCAATACTCCAGATAAAGAACCTCTACTTAATAAGGCTAAAGAATAATCAATCGTGAAGTTAGGTGCAATACCTCCTACTGCATTATTTAATACATAAGACATTGCTGCATTAAATTCCGTTTTCTTGGTCGCAAATGACTTATAACCGATTTTGATAAAATCTTTAGTCGCTTGCAAATACTCTAATGTAATGGTGAATTTATTACGCTGATTCACTTGTCCCTCAGTTCGAGGATTTGCCACGCTAGATGGCTTAATTCTAATGTAGTCGATACCTTTCCAGCTACCCCCAACAATGTTACCTACCTTACCAGATAAGCCTCCTAAAATTCCTTGGGCTATTTTCCCCATTTTTATAAATATTTAAAATTAATACTCGTTCGGATTTGGTACGGACTTGATATTGCTTTTAAACCTTATTCTCGTTACTAATATAACTAATATTATGCCATTTTGTTACTGTTTTAGGCTTGTATGATGCCTTTGCATTATGCTTCTTTATTTTGCATTACATTGAAACAATTACGAATATATGCCACCTTTAAAACTGCCATTTTATCAATGACATTTTGTAATTCTTTTTCTTTTCTATTGATAACTTCTACTACTTTTATGAGTTTTTGCATCTGATTAGTAATATTACCACTTGATTTTAAACCTTTTTTAAGCGTGTTTCTGCAATCATCTACAGATATAAACGGAATAACACTACCTTTTAAAAAATAGGCGTAAAAACCACCAATTTGCAACATCATCGATAAGTGAAATAATGTGTTTTTTGCTTTTTCTGTCGAAGCTATTACTACAAAACAGTTAGGACAAGGATTTGAAAGCGGTTTTCCGCTGTTTAAACCTTTGTTTAGGATGAAAAAATGAGGATTCGAGTAAGTGCGACCAGATTTGTGTGTTTTTAGTTCAAAAGTTGACATAACTATCCAATTTAAAATTGCTTCGCTACGCTTCGCACCATTATTTTTTTTGAAAAGAAAAAAAGATAGCCATAGTTATTGTGGCGTGGGTAAGGCTGTCAAGGTTTTTGGATAAAAGTTTTTTGAGTTAAAATGCTTAATGAACTAGAAGAAATACTGTGAAAAAAGTTTTATTCAAAACCCGTAGGGCTTGACCTTTACTGCCTTGTGCGGCTGGCAGAGGAAGCCACATATATTTGCAACCTTTTTTTATTTAATACTATAAACATTATGGAAATCCTTTTGAAATTATTAACGAGAGATTAGAAAGAATTGAAAAATTACTTGGAAACATCTATTCAAATATTAGTACAAAGGAATCAAGTATTATTACTTCTAAAATTATGGATATTGAACAACTCACAAATTATTTAGGTGTTTCAAAATCGCATATATACAAACTAACAAGTAGCCATACTATACCGCATTCAAAAAGAGGTAAAAGGCTTTATTTTGATAAGGAAACTATTAATAATTGGGTTTTAGAAAATAAAATCTGGACACAAGATTATATTGAAAAACAAGCAGCAGATTATTTAATTAAAAAAGGAAAACACTTTTAGGGGAATTAACACTTAAAAAAATAGGTTTCAGTTCGTATTTAAGCGTTGGATGAAGCGTTTGTATGGGTAGCGTTTTAAATAGTTGTTTGATAAAACAGCATTTAAACAAGCTACTTATACAGGACTTTTAGACAATAGCTTATTGCTTTTTTGAGGCACGATAAAAAGTAATATGCTATGGCGTAGTACTAACTTTCTTAAACCTATTTTTTTATATCCTATTTCTTGGGTGGTGGGGAAAAGTGGACATTTATATTTGTTAGCGAAATGAAACAAACAAAGACTTGAGGTAAGGAATACTTGGACTTAACGATGGTTTTGTGCAGTTGAATGAGATAACTAATATTATTTTCAATTAACTTAATCCTTTAATTGTTCGATTGTTTAATGTTTGTTCAAAATGTGGTTATATATTCGGATGTGAGCGTTGGATAAGCGGATATTTTACATAATAGCAGTTATAGCGACGAAAATATAATAAAACGCCGTAGGCAACCATTGAAAGGATTTTTGCTCCTATAACTTCTATTATGTAACTTAGCTTTGGGTTGGTTTTGTGGCGGAATAGTTGTTTAGAGCGTTGGCAATGGCTCTTTGCTTTTTTATTGTACTAATTTATTAAAATAGATGCTTTTAAATAAAACAAGCAATGTGCCATTATAGCATTGGACACAACTATTGTGACATAAAACCAACTATGCGGTGGCGCGCGGAACAACACAAAAGACAGAGGATTTTGAGGTACGATAAAACTGGGTTTTGTGTTGTGGGGACTTTATTCTGAAGGCAATAATGAATTTTCTAAAATATGTTCAACTGATTTTTTTTTCAAAGGTGGATTACCATCAAAAAGTATATTATCTAAATAATCTGTGAATGAAACCATTACATCAAAACCATTTTTATTTTTTAGATAATTGTGATATTTAATTATTATACCATCAAGTTTTTTAAGTCTATCTCTATGAAATAAAAAATCATCAATATGAATAATTGTAAGCGGTTTAATTTTGCCTTTAAGCTGATGATTTATACTTTCAATCTCTTTTTCAAAATAAGTATTTAATAATTTATTAAAACCTAAAGAACATAAAGTGTAATCGGTAACCAATAGTATAGGGTAAAAAACAATATTATTTGTGTTTTTTATATTATCAAAAAAAGCATATTTATTTTGATGTAAATTTAAAATGTATTTTACTAATTGTTTAATTGCTTTATCTTTCTTTTTATTTGATTCACTTTCAGAAATCCTATAAAATTTGGTTTCAATTTCCTCTAACAACGCTTCAGTGTTCAGGTCAATTTTATTAGCGTGAGATATAAACGAGTTTTTACATTCAAATAAAAAAACTTTATTACCATTCCTAATATAGTAATCTGGCAAACCTAAACTTTGAATCCCTTTAACATTGTGTTGCTTAATTTCTATTTCTGAGTGTTTAATATAAGAATTACCAAAAGCACACTTGAAAGTATTATGCAACAACACATCTTCAATAAATAGACTATTGTAATCTTGACTAAATTTATTACCAAATTTTGATTTGCTATGATTAAGTAAATCGTGATATAAACTTGTAAAAAACTTATTTAATAAAAATTCAAAATCTAAAATCAAATAATCATTTTCATTCAGCTTTATTATAGGCCGCTTCTTTAAGTTTAAAAATTCCGACCATTGCGGACTAAAATCATTTTTTGAAGTAAAATAATTTAACACTTTACTTAAAACAGGATAGTCTTTTATGGATAGCCGGTGAGATTCCGTGTTAATTCTACTTAAACTAAATACATCGCTAAAGTATTCATACCAACTATTTAAACCAATTTGTTTTAAATAATCTTCCGACATCGAATAGTAATGTGGCATAGTTCTTAACCATTTTTCAAATAGTAAGAATTTAAAAATTTCTGGTGTTAACCATTTAGATTGTGATGAGTTAATAATTGGGTGTGTTAACCCAAAAAATAAATGAAAATGAATCTCATCAATGGACGTTCTTTTATTAACGAAGTACTTGCGAAAAACTTTATCTTGCCTTTTAGATATTTCATCGCTAACAAGTAGATATAATTTGAATACTATTAGTGCATTATCCTTTTCATCCTTTATAACAATATCGTTAGGACTATTTGATGAAAATATCTCTAACAAGCGCAATGTAGAAATGCGATTTATAATAGATACGGAAGTAAAATCAGTATTATTTACAATTCCTTTTTTATTTTTTTCCGAAAACTTTAAAAAAGATACTACAATTTTCTTTTTAATCGATTCATCAACATCTTTTAACCATTCTTGAACAATGAAACAAACCTCTGAATTTGAATTGCGATGTATTTTATATTCGTACTTATTTATTAAAGCTAATACTTCTAACGATTTAAGAACATCTGCCTTTTTTATTAAGTTTTGAATAGATTCGTTATCATTAAAGATATGTTCGTATGATAAACGAGTAATAAGTTTCGTGTCCAATATATTATCATTTATTGATTTATTAAGACCTCTATATTTTTGAGTATTCTAAATATAGCCAATCAACAAATGCATCTAATTTCTTTTTAATCAAGACTTCATCATCATACTCTACCATTTTTAAACCCTTATCGGCAACTTCAATTTTCTGCTTTTTTTCAATTGATTCCACCATATCATAATACTTATCATATAACCAATCACGACAAAACAAATCATCATCCGGAACTTTACCATTTTTTGGATTGTGTTCCAAACCGTTTAGGGCGTTTATATCATATTGTAAAGTATTATCTTTGGGAAAACCTATTAAATCCAATACTATATCAGAATTTTTAACTGTAATTCTAGTTAAATCAAGACCTTTATTTTCTAATTCTTCAAACAAACAAATTTGCTTGTATTCTTCAAATAATAAGTTAATCAAACTACTCTTCACAATCTTTCACTATTTAGAGTCCTCTTTCTTTTGTAGTGATAACATCTTTTGAGGCGCTACAACAGGTAGAATCATACCTTGCATATTGGTATTGGATAATCTTTCAAAAATTATACCTCTTGCAGTAGAAAAACTAACACCTAAAAGCGTTGCTATGAGCACACCTGTAAATATTGGTGAATTATCTTCTTTAAGTTTATAATATTGATTTAATCCATCAATTCTAAAATGAAAATCGAAAACAAAATGTGCTTTAGCATTAGAAGATGCTTCATCGTGTATCAAATCTATAAACAACCCTATTTTAACCCTTTCATCTTTTAAATTATGCATTGTGGTTTGTGCAATATTTATTTTAAAGTTGTTTTCTCCTTTATGAGATACGTCTTTAATAGAGCTTTCCACTATGTTGATGTGAAATAGGTGTATTTTTTCTGGGTCTATTTTAACTTCATTACTCATTAACTTGCTGCGCTATAATTTGTTTCTTCATAACCATTGATTGCATCTTCCATACTACCTCCTGGAATAGAGCCTAAATAAACGTATTCTATTTCTTTAATAGGGTCAATATTAATAAGGTTAATATCTAAAACCTCTTCCATCTTGGTAATACTCTTTAAAGTAAGGTTATGCAAACCAGATAACCATTTAGACACTTCAGAAGGTGATTTACCTAACATTTCTGCGAATTGTTTTTTCTTAATATCACGCTCTTTTAAAACAGCGCATACCTTTTCTGTTATAGCCAAATTTCTTTCAATGAATCTATCTATTTCAGTATTTTGATTAGTTTCTAACCAATTGTCTAATATGTTGTTTTTAGGAAATTCCATAATTAATAATAGAGTTTAAAGTTGTTATCACATTCAATTAAAGTACAATCTTCATTCCAAATTATATCTTTATTTTTAAATGCTTCATCAATTGCTTTTGTAAGTTGATTAGCCAATAGGAAATGTGGTTTCACATTTGGACAGTCTTGAGCTTTGTTTGCCGTTTTAATATCGCCACTAAACAAAAAGACTACGCCCTCACTGGCTCGTAAACAATACAATCTTAAAGTGTTGTTTTTCTTTTTGCCATTTTCAATATAATACGGTTTTTTGTCTTTGCCCACAGGTGGTAATGCTGAAGTATCTGCGGTAAAAGCTTCATTTCTGAAAAAACGATTTTGTGCTCCATACTTTTTCCCAATTACTTGTAACCATTTTAAAATATGGTATAGTTTGTTTTTGTTTTTAAGCTCGTGCTTTTTAACAAACTCTTCGTACAAGGTCTCTTTATTATCGTTTAATACAACAGAGTAATATGCTACTTTATTATATTTAAACAATGGTTTTATGTGTGCAAAGTTATTCACTTATAAGTTAATTTACAAATATATTTCACTTTTAAGTTAATTTTATGAAATTAACTGTATTTATTTTACAACTTAAATAGTATCTAAACCTAATTCTTTTAAATAAACATTATGTTCTTCTCTACTTGCTTTTATTCTTTTTTCTACATCAACTATTTTAGTATTCACTTCTTTTAAGTTGATGATTGGTTCTGGTTTAGCTGTACTTACGTATCTAGAAATATTAAGATTAAAATCGTTTTTCTCGATTTCTTCCATTGATACACTACGTGCATATCTTACTTCATTTTCTGGTCTGGTTTGATAAGTATCAACTATTCGCTTAATATCTTTTTTACGTAAAACGTTTTGACGTTTTTCTTTTGCAAAATTCCCATCACCACTTGCATTAATAAACAATACATCGTCTTCTTTTTTACATTTTTTCAATACTAAAATACACACAGGAATACCTGTTGAAAAGAATAAATTTGATGGCAATCCAATAACTGTATCTACATTACCATCTTTCAATAGTTTAGTACGAATACGTTGTTCTGCACCACCTCTAAATAAAACTCCGTGAGGCAGTATTATAGCCATTGTTCCCTCATCACTTAAAAAATGGAAGCCGTGTAATAAGAATGCAAAATCTGCCGCTGATTTAGGTGCTAAACCATAATTTTTAAAACGAAAATCTTCTGCTGTGGTTTCACTAGGTGTCCATCGTAAACTAAAAGGTGGATTCGCTACAATAGCATCGAACTCTACTTTTTTAGCTGGATTCATTTCATTTAAAACATCCCAATCATTTTTTAACGTATCACCGTGAAATATTTCAAATTCAGAATCCTTAACACCGTGTAAAAGCATATTCATACGTGCTAAGTTGTATGTCGTTACATTTTTTTCTTGGCCATATATTCTACTTAATGTACCACCTTCTTTTTCTATTTTATTCTTTACATTTAATAACAATGAGCCTGAACCACAAGCAAAATCTAATACTCTATTGATTTTTTTCTTTTTACCTGCTTTTGGGTTTTGACTATCTAAAGTTACAATTTCAGAAAGAATGGTGGATAATTGTTGTGGTGTATAAAATTCTCCTGCTTTTTTACCTGAACCTGCTGCAAACTGACCTATTAAATACTCATAAGCATCACCCAAACTATCGGTATCTGTATCGAAACCTTCTATACCCTCAGCAATTTTTTGAATAATGGTACATAGCTTTTTATTACGAGCTTCATAATTTTTACCAAGCTTTTCTGAATCTAAATTTATTTCTGAGAATAAGCCTTTAAAAGAATTATCAAATGATTCGTTTTCTATGTACTTAAACCCATTTTGTAAGGTTATTAATAGTTCGCTGTCTTGTGTACGAGCTAATTCTGCAATACTTTTCCATAAATAATCTGGTTCAATTACATAATGCACTTTTCTACGCATTTGTTTTTCAAAGTCTTTAATGAACTCTGGATTTTCTTGATACCAAACGGATAATGGTGTACGATTATCTTCTTCCTCTAATTTGGGATAATCTGAACCTAATTCTTTCTTTACTGAGGTTTCATAATTATCGGATAGATAATTTAAAAAAAGAAATGAAAGCATATAATCGCGAAAGGAATCTGCATTCATTGCTCCTCTTAAATTATCTGCTATATCCCAAAGGGTTTTACCTAATTGTTTTTGTTGTGCTGTCATTTTATGCGTGTAAAACGAATTTATATTTTTTTTGTATAGCGTCAAATATTTCTATTATTAGCTTTTTGTTATCTGGTACAGGCTCTATAAGTTTATATCTAAAAACTGAATTGTGAGCCATAATATTTACTATTTGAGCTTGTTTTTCTGCATCTGAAAAACCAACTTCTTTTAAAACGTGAGAAAAGTTTCTGACCCCTAGAAAAGAACTTATATTTTCTAATATTTGCCTTAACAAGGCAAAATGATATACATATATTTCGTCTTTATCTTTAGCTTCTTTTATTACTCTTAATAATTCTAAATGGTACAAAAAGACTTCTTTTCTTGGGCCAACTAATTCAATAGTACCGTTATTGTTTTTTAGTTTATAAATATCAACTTGCTGTTGGTAACGTGATGCCTTTTCACCTCTTGTTAACCAATCTGCCAATACAGAAAAGAAACCAATATGATGGGTTGTAATTATTATTTTTCTTTTTTTGAAATGTTGGTCTATTAAATCTATTAATGATGATACTGTTACAAAAATATTATGGTCGTCTAGACTGGAAACAGGGTCGTCTATAAAAAAGTGTGTCGATTGGTTATCATCGCCAGTCCAACCTTCTACTTCAAATAAGGCTAAAAAGAATGACCAAACGAATATTTGTTCTTCACCTCTTGAAATTTTAATTGGTATTTCTTTTTCTTCTTTTTTCTTTTCTGGCTTTTGTGCTTCTTTTTGTGCTTCGTCTTCAGGTTGTTCTACAACTTCTTCTTCATTAGATTCATCTTCTTTTTTGTTGTAAAACCTAATGTATTTGATACCATCATTTAAATCTTCAAAGTACTCAAACCTATA
This sequence comes from Polaribacter litoreus, assembly GCF_054584775.1. Classification (NCBI taxonomy): domain Bacteria; kingdom Pseudomonadati; phylum Bacteroidota; class Flavobacteriia; order Flavobacteriales; family Flavobacteriaceae; genus Polaribacter; species Polaribacter litoreus. The sequence goes on from NZ_JBTLRD010000027.1 coordinate 9,792, forward strand.
ATCGAATTTAGGTTGATATGATGCTAATTTATCTTGTAGATTAATTTCATCTAATAAAGGGTGAAATTGATTTAGATTACTTTTTGCAATTTTAAGCTTTATATCTGCACCGCTATTATCTTCGTCATTATCCCAATTAAATAAATCTTCACTATAGGCATTATAATATACACCGGAATGATTGCCACCATTATTGGTTTTAGTTACATCTTTGTAAGCAACAGATAACCTTGTTTTACCTGTACCGTTAAAAGCATAAATGAGGTTTACATTTTTTTCTAGACCAACTAATTGATTGGCAATATCGCTTATGTTTTTTTCAAACTTTTTACTCATACCGCAACTTCATTTATATTAGGAAATAATTGCTGCAATAAGCCTTTTTTATGGTATTTTAAATCCTGTATTTTTACAGTTTGAGCATTTATTAAAACATCTACACTAGATAGAAATTTGGCTATTTTTTGTTGTTCTTTGGGGTTTTTAGGAATTAAGAATACAAAATTTGCAAATAAATTTTTCTTACTTATTCTAACACGCCCTGCACCACTTGACAAGCTTAATAGCTTCTTTTGACTATAACTTGTACAAAGTAAGTTCATAAAAAAATAATTGTTAATAATTTCATTTTCTCTAATCCAACAAATATCGACGCTTGTTACAAATTTGCCACTATGTGGAAAAATGCAAGAATTGATTTTACTAGAATCTACCATCCTATTGATTAATAAATCTCCTTTTAAAATGGATGTTCCGTTGAGTTCTGAAAATTTATCATCTGAAATAGTTTTTAAATCCTTTTCCTTAAACTTGCCAAAACCTATACTAGATAGTTGAACAATTTGATGCCCCCCATTTAGAGTTATATCCTTTGAGAGAATCCAATCACCATCCCCACTAATTAACTCATCAAAATCACTTAGTTTTTTCTCCTCCCAACCTTTATCATTTTTAAATTCTGGGAAACGATATTTAGGTATTGTTTCTCCTTCTTGTGGAAAGAGTTTTTGTAGTAAGCCTTTTTTATGTTCAACTAATAAATCTAATTTTTCAGCTTCTGCTTTTATAACATCATCTAATGATGATAAACAATTGGCTATTTTTTGTTGTTCTTTAATTGATAATTCTGGAAGTAACGTATTATAAACTATTACGCTACTAATATTTTTGACAATACCACCCGCTGCTAATCTTTTGTATTGAACTTGTAAAAAATCTGAATTAAGTAATTGAAGTAAAAATTGTTTATCAAAACTGTCATCAAATTCACGTAACACAAACCACCCATCATAAATACAGCCTTCTAATTCTAATTCATAAGTCGCACCATAGCTCATTGAGTTAGCAAGAATTAGTTCACCCTTTTTTACTTTGCGAGATTTTTTAGAACCTGCAACCGTTATTTTTTCTTCAACCTGTGAAATCTTGAACCCGACAGCATTTTTAGTATCACCAATTTTTATCCAATTAACTCCATTTTCATCTTTAGTTAAAAATTGGCTTATAGGTCTTGGCGAACTTCCTCTGAATAACTTAATAAAACTTGAAAACTTATCAATATTCCATTCCCCATTATTAGAGAACTCAGGAAACCGCAGTAGAGGTACTATTTTTTGATGGTCTTTATTCATAAGCGTTTAAACCTGCTATTTCACGCCCTTGGGCTAATTTGTTTAATAATGGCACTAGGTCTTCCATTAATGCCAACTCTTTAATTCTACGGTCTTTCCAACCTAATTCTAAAGGTGCTAATAAGTCGGTTAACTTTTCGCCATCAAACAGCATACGGTTCATAATCTCAGCAATAAAGCTTTTTAAGCTTTGAGTAGTTATACCGTGCTTTTCAGAAATGGCTCTTAAAACTTTTTCAGCCTTTTCATCTTTATATTTTTGATACCCTTCTCGTATTTGTTTTTCGGTTAAACCGTTACCTACTTCTAACGTGTTGATGTATTCTATAATATCATCACGTTCCTCAATTAAATTAGCACTAGAGCTTAAAAGGTTTATTAATTGCCCTCGTGTCATTTTATGTTTAGATGGTTTGTCTTGCGTATATTTTGCAATTAAACCAATGATATAATCGTAATCTATGATAGCAGAAGAGAACAGTACAAATTCAAAATCCAATTGCTCAACTTCTGGTGGTACATTATCACCACCTTTATCTTGTTGTGCTTTTAAACGTTTTGCCGTGTCCAAATACACCGATTTAAAGGAACGTAAATCGTCTATTGGTAACAAGTCTTCAATAACTTCTGTTTGGTGTTCTTCTAAGTCTGTATATTGGTCTAATTGTGTTTTTAAACGTTGTACCTCTTTAAAAGTATTTATAAACTCTGCTCGTGCTTCATCTCCTCTTAAATTTGTAACTTCTGAAGGTGTACAGTCTAAACCTTTGGATTGCATAAATTCTTTTAAGTTACCTACTGCTTTTTGGTATTTATCAATAACTTTAGGTGCTGCATCTACTAACCAAATTTCTTTAGGGTTGTCTACTTTTTCTCCAGAGAATAATATCATTGCCTTATCTACAGCTTCTTCTTGATGCCTAAAGTCTAAAATATTACCATAAGGTTTGGTATCATTGATTACACGATTGGTACGTGAAAAGGCTTGTATTAAACCGTGATATTTTAAATTTTTATCTACGTAAAGCGTGTTTAGGTATTTAGAATCAAAACCTGTTAAAAGCATATCTACTACTATCATTACATCAATTTTATTAGAATGTGGATAGTCTTTATTTGAATACTTTTGGTCTTTAATACGTTGCTGAACATCTTGATAATACAAATCGAACTCTGTTATGGTATGATTTGTATCGTATTGTTTGTTATAATCTGAAATGATTGCAGTTAACGCTTCTTTCTTTTTGTTTGGCTCAACCTCATTATCTTTCTTTTCTTGCTCTAAATCTTCTTGTAATTGTTTAATATCCTTATTACCTTCGGCAGGTGGTGAGAATACACAAGCAATATTTAACGGTTTGTAGTCTTCGTTTTCAGCAATTAATTCAGCTTGTAACTCTTTAATTACTTCGTAATATTGAATTGCATCATTAATTGAAGCAGTTGCCAAAACGCTATTGAACCTTCTATCGTTAGTAGCTTTATCGTGTTTATTGATAATTGCGTTTGCGACTGCTAACTTATGTAAATCGCTACCAATACTTACAACACCATCAGGCTTGAAATAATCGATATGAAAACGTAAAACGTTTTTATCTTCTATAGCGTGAGTAATGGTATATGAGTGTAATTCTTGCTGAAAAACATCTGTTGTGGTTTTATAAGAAGCTTCGTTGCCCTCAATTGTTTTATAAGTAGCATTGTCTTCAAAAATTGGTGTTCCTGTAAAGCCAAACAACTGTGCTTTTGGAAAAAATTCTTTAATAGCATCGTGATTGTCTCCAAATTGTGAACGGTGACATTCATCGAAAATAAATACTACTCTCTTATCTTTTAAGGGTGCTAACCTATCGTAATAGGTCTCTTTGTTTTCTTCCCTTTGTTTTACGTTACGTTTACTATTTTGATTTAGTGCTAAACCTAATTTTTGAATGGTTGTTACAATTACTTTATCCGCATAATCATTTGATAACATTCTTCTTACTAAAGTTTCCGTATTAGTGTTTTCTTCAACACTTCCTTCCTGAAACTTATTAAATTCTTCTCGTGTTTGCCTATCTAAATCTTTTCTATCAACTACAAATAAACATTTTTCAATATTTGGATTCTCTTTTAATAAGGTTGATGCTTTAAAAGATGTTAGCGTTTTACCACTACCTGTAGTATGCCATATATAACCGTTACCTCTGTTTTGGTCTATGCAATCTACAATAGCTTTAACTGCATAAATTTGGTAAGGTCGCATTACTAACATTTTTTGCTCACTAGCTACCAATACCATATAGCGACTTATCATTTGACCAAGCGTACACTTCTTTAAAAACTTATCGGCAAAGTCGTCTAAATGACTAATTTTTTTATTGTCTTCACTTGCTAATTCGTAAACCGGTAAGAACTGTTCATCTGCATTAAAAGCAAAATGTTGATGGTTGTTATTAGCAAAATAGAAGGTTCTTGATTTATTACTAACGATAAACAATTGCATAAAACACATTAAAGAGTTGGTGTATCCATTACCTGGGTCACTTTTATACTCAACTATTTGTTGCATTGCTCTATTAGGACTAATCTGCAAAGTTTTTAATTCTATCTGAACAACAGGAACACCATTAATTAATAAAATAACATCATACCGATGGTTGCTATTGTCTGTATTTATTCTAAGTTGATTAATGACTTCAAAATCATTTTTACACCAATCTTTAATATTTACAAGTGTGTAATGTAGAGGTGTGCCATCTTCTCTTGAAAATGTATTAGTGTTTCTTAAATAGTTTGAAGCTTTGAAAACATCAGGATTTACAATTTCCTCTCTAAGTTTTTTAAACTCTGAATCTGTTAAATTTACTCTGTTCAATTTCTCAAACTTTTCTCTGAAGTTTTGTTCTAATGTATTTTTATCACGAATATCTGGTCGATAAATGTATTTTAAATCGCTTAACCTGCTAATTAATTCATTTTCTATTTGTTGCTCTTTGGTCATTGGTATGTAGACTGGTATTTTAAAATGTTAAAAATATAATAATAATCTGACTTAATAATAAGGATTTCAGTAATTACTTTTTACCCCTTTTTTAGGGTATATTACAAGTTGTAAAAACTCAGTTATTTAGACAGAAATTTACTTGTGTTTTAAGTTTCTCATAAATGTTGTTTTCATTTTCAGAATGATTGAGTTTTATTAATAGTTTTAAATATGCTTGACGCTCTTTTTTATGTGTATGCTTGTGGTATTTTTTTAAGCCATTTACCCAAAAAGGACTTCCATAAGTAGCCATTAATTTAATTTGCTCAGGCGTTAAACTTTCAAAAGCTATATGTTTTCTTTTTTTGATTTTACCATATACAGATAACAATTGATTCCCTAATTTCTGAAATTTAGAAAAATCGGTTAAATCTGATAGCTTATAAATACCTACACTATCTTTTCCTTGATTGATAAATCTTGAATTGGCTTCAATTTCAAAACGTATAACATTTTTTGTAATATCGATTCTTGCTTCTTGTTTGACTTGATAGGTTTTATCGTAGCCTTTTATTTTGTAATTGGTAGCTTTAAAATGTACACCGTAAACTTTAGTACCATTACACATAAATTGAGGCTGGATTGTTTTGTATTCTTGCCACTTTTGAAACGTGTTTTCAGGCACGTCATAAATTACTGTACCTATTGCTAAACGTTTAACTTCGGCTTCTAGCAATACATTTCCAAAACAAGTATTTAAGGTATTTACTGCTTCAACAGCTTGTGAATACGTAAATGGTTCATAGTTATTACCCATATAAAACTTTTGCAAACTGTTTGTAATGGTTAATTCATCTCCCCTTAACCTAAGTTTTAGGTTTTTTAAATCGGCAGTATAACAAACCACCTCGTTAAAATTATTAAAACGTGGTTTCCATAGACAGTTTTTCCATATAAATGTATCTCGAACTCTGGTAAGGGCTTCTACAGGTAACTTGTCTAAATACTTTACTATTTTAATAGTATCGTACAACAATTAACCTTTTACTTTTTTGAATGCTTTGTTGTAGTTTTTTTCAAGTAGTTTTTCTACATCGCTCATACGATAGTAGATTTTTGAGCCTATTTGCGAAAAAGATACTACGCCTTCATCTCTCCAAGTTTGTGCTGTGCGTTTGCTAATATTCATTAACTGTAAAAACTCTTGATTGTCTACAAAAACATCTTTAGGATTTTTTTTTTTCTCATCTAATGAGAGTTTAACTTCATCAATTTTCTTTAGAAGTTCGTTGTACTGGTTTTTTGATAAAATAATTGCTTCCATTTGCTGAAATATTTTTTAGATTACTCCAACAAATCTGAGAAATGACACAGGGTCTAAAAAGGGTAACCTTGTTACCCCCTTATAAAACCCTTATGTTTAACGAAAATTAGTGTAGTGGATTGTTTTTTATATACTCTATTGCACTCTTTTTATAATCTTCTGATGTATTAGAGGCATCCAATTCTGATTTCATTGTTGCATTTATTTTTTCGGCAAACATTACACAAAGTTTATGAAGTCCTATATGAGATATAATTTTCTTTTCCCTTAAAGCCTCTACAACGCCTCTAATAGCACCTATTTTTTTTGGGGTTAATACAGAATTACCATCGATTGTTATTGCTAAATCCTCTAACATTTTAAGTATATATTCTTGTTTTTCGATTGATAATAAATCTTCAAATTTTTCAATCTTTGGTTTATCAAGTAATATTTTAGAGTTTGTAGGCAAATAGTTTAAGGGTGCAATAATGGCGGTTTCCTTAATAAATTCGGCTTCTATGGATAAAAAGTCTTTAAATAGTTTTGGATATTTATCCTCCTTACCTTTAAAATTTTCACGTCTTTCAATTAAAGCCCTAAACTCTAATTCACGATGTTTTAATTCTTTTAATCTTGATTGAATATACAATACTTTATTACTTGGTTCTGCATTATCTAATATCTCCTGAAACCTAGACATACATTTCTCAAACACTCTAATATATGTTTGTCTATGATTTATGAAGTGTATATCTAAAGGTACAGAATCACGATGGAATCTTTTAAAAAACGTATCCATTGAATCTTGTAACTCATTGTATAATTCTTTATCTACTACCATTTTATTCATTAACGATTGAATAATGATATGAGAACCAGAATCGTTTTTAAAATACATAGTCCGACTGTCGAATAGTTCTTGAAAAATAAACGTAATCTCCCAACTTGTATTTTGGATTTTATAAGCTGTTTTAATTTCCTTTATGACTTCTTCTAGCTTATCATTTATTATATAATTGAATTTTACATTTGCTTTTTGAAGTTCTTTGTTTTCATCACGAAGAAGGAAAAACACTCTATCATCTTGAACTTTGTTGTATGCATCTATTTGCTCTTGAAACTTATCCCTCAAATATTTTTTAATTTGTTTATCTGATTTGGCTTCATTATTAAAACAATAGTCATTTATAGCATCTATAATTTCTTGGTTTTCTTCCTCTGCTTCTTGAATTGCTTTTTGCAACTCTTTATCTGTGTCAATAAATCTGAAAGATGTGCCTAACGACTGACCTTTCATAATTTTTTGCATCCATTTCTGTAAAAAATCTAAAGTGTAAAAAATAGTATATTCGTTACCAATAAGACTTTTATTATTAGAAGCCATTTTGTGCAAAGGCTCTTTTAGTGTTACAGGATTTAATTTTTTTAAATTATTGTCATCATTGTAAAACAATGGAAAATTAACTAACAACAATTCATCATCATAAGTTCTGAAATCAAAGTCTCTGTACAGATAGAGTTTTGATAGTATTTGTTTTAAAACTCTTGAATCATTTAGATTTTCAGATAATTCTTCCTCAATTATAGCTAATTCATTTTCAATAAATTCAAGTGGATTTTCTAAAGTTTCACAATGTTTTTGATACGCTCTTATAATATTAGTTGTGTCATATTCAACAATATCCAAAAGTGTCTTCATTTGCCAATCAGCAATTTGGTAATAGTCTTTTTCTTCTATATTGAATTGTGAATCAAAATTTTCAAAATACTTGCATCTTACACCTTTTAAAAAGTCTTCGTAAGTAACTTTTGGTATCTTTTCTCCTAGAACTTTAATTTTATTATGAATCAACTTATCATAATCACCTAAATATACTGATTGAATAAATTCTTCAGTTTCATCTACATTCAGTAAAAAATGACGTGCAGCAAATTGGGAAAGTAGCCAACTATCACTATTTTTAATATAGTAAGGATGTGGGTCTTTTTCTATTAGATTATCTATTCTATCTTCTTCTTTAGCACAAAACACTAACTTTTGATAGTTATCTAATCCTTCAATTTTTTCAAGCACATTAAGTTTAAAATCTATTTTAGCCTTTTGTTTTGCAGCATTTCTTATTTTAGTAAAATGCTCTTTAACGATGTTGTTAATTGGTTTATTTAGCATTATAGTTAATTGATGTATTTATCGACTGCATTATCTAACTCACTACTTATTATTTTTGCATAGACTTGAGTAATACCTATATCTGAATGGTCCATTAGTTTAGATACGTGTTCTATTCTCATACCATTATTTAATGCCCTGGTAGCAAATGTATGTCTGCTAATATGAAAGCTTAAATTGAAAGGTAATTCTAAACGTGTCCCCATTTTTCTTAAATACATATTGCTTAATGCTATTGCTCTACCTGTTATTAAATTTCTATGCTCTTTATTTGTAAAATAGTTTTTATCAATATTTGCAAAAGGGAAAATTATATCTTCTTGCTTCTGGTCTTTTTGCCGGTACTTCTCTAATATCTCAACTGCTTTTTGACCTATTCTAACACTATGCTGTCTATTTGTTTTTCTGATAATTTTCGTTATTTTTCCACTTTTCTTATCGTAATTTTTCCATTTAAGTTCTAACATATCCCCAAATCTTAGACCACCTGCAAAAACTGAAAATATAAACATATCTTTTATTACTTGTGCTTTGTCTTTATTAGAAACTTCTAAATTTATAAAGTCCTGAAATTGTTCAGCAGATAAATATCGTTTTGTACTCTTATCTTTTTTTACAGTAAACTTATTGAAAGGAAATAAGTCTAAAGGTATTAAATCTTCTTTCTGAGCTTCCTTAAACATTATCTTCATAATTTTTAAAGAGAAATTTATGGTTGTATTATTATTACCTAATGTAGAACTGCAATAAGATGCGAAATCTTTTAAGGTGGTAACTGTAATGTCTTCAAACATTAATTCACGATGCCCTACAAACTTTTCAAATTTCTTTAAATAGGTTTTGTAATTCTTATACGTTGAATAGGCTAAAGTATCTTTACGCTTTTCACAAAGGCTATCTGAGTAGTCAAAAAAGTTCGTTAAGGGTTTACCCTTAATGGCCTCTTTTAGTTTTCTTGCAGTTGTGGATTGGTTTCTTCTTTCAAGGTCTGCAATTTCGCCTTTTGCATCCGCAACCTTTTGAGATATGTAAGCGTTTAACCTTGTAGAATTACTATGATTCTTCTTTACTTTTTGCTTATCTTCATCCCATTCATTTGGCTTTAGTTTTAGGCTTAACGAAATGAATTTAGTTTTGCGGTCTTTGATAACTCTTAAATAAAGAGGTGCTTCTCCTGCTTTATCTACTTTGTTATTTCTTAAAATTAGTTTTATTGAAGACATAAAGTACTGGCTTTAAAGGTATGCAAAGCGGTGCAACCGAGTACTAAGGTACAACAATAGGTACAACAAAACAAGCATTTTGATGCATTTAGCTGTATTAATTTACTTTAATAAAAACACATAAAAGCCTATAAATAAAGGGATTCAATGAAATTGGAAGCAACCTAATGAAGTATCTATACAACACCGTGTATAATTAATTGCTTGGTTCTTGTCTACTTACGAAAATCCTCGCGGATTTTCTATTCGGTTTTTATTTGCTAAATTACGTGCTAAACCACGCAACTAATCATACACAAACACGTTGGCAGTAATTAAAAACTCACTCAAAACCAAAACTGAATTAAGACTTATAAAAGTAAATTTATGAATGAAAAAGTTTTAATTATTTTAAAAAAACTGATAAATATATTGAGATATATTTTCATAGGATTTTGGGGATTTCTAACAATAATTGTTATCATATATTTAATTCATAGATACTTAAATCCTGGTTGGAAAAGTATTTCAAATCGAGACTTAAAAGATTATGGGAAAATTAGTTTAATCTTTTTTACAATATTCGGAATCTTGACATTTTTGAAATATTCTATAACTAACAAATTGAATAAAAATGAAGAAAAGTAAAACTTTGAAATGGACTTTTATTTCTGTTGTTGGAATAATAGTGTTTCTGATTAGTTTTACAGTAATCTATGAATTACTAATTCCTGACATTTGCCATTATTATACAAACGAAATGAATTCATTTATGAATCTTTTTTACAGTGCTGGAGGAGCTGATAATGGACATCCAGAACCGAATAAATTGAATTTTATTACTTCAATCATAATTGGTGGAATATTAGGAAATGGAATTTATAAACTTGTGACAAAACAAACGAGTGAAAAATAAAAACTACTGCCAACAACATATATAATTTATTGCTAGTTTCTCGCCTACTTACGAAAGTCCTCGCGGACTTTTTTGGTCGGTAATTATTTACTAAATTAGGTGCTTGAAACACGCAACAAACCATATACAACAACGTTGTAAATAATAGTGGAAAACACTCAGAAACGTGAAAATTTGAATTTCCAAAATATCTGAATTTAGTTGTTCGTGGGAATTTTTTAATCGCTTAAAATGGAATTTAACAATTACTGAATTATCTTTCACTCGTGAAAAAATTATTGTGGGAATTTTATCTTGTTTGTGGAAATATTAAACGTGTGAATTT
>NZ_JBTLRD010000028.1:0-12641 GCF_054584775.1 Polaribacter litoreus
GGGCAACGACTTTTTTGACAAATCGACTCCTGTAATGATTTCCATATCTGCGATAATGTCTTGCTGAAACTCTTTTATAAACTCGAGTTCTTCAATTCGTTCCTTTAATTTTTTAATTTCATCGTTTTTACTCATACCTTTATTTTGTTGCACTAAAGTACTGTATTTTTTTATCCAATATCCAATAGTAGTTCTAGGAATACCATATTTTTTAGAAGCGAAGTTGGTTGAAATCTGACCATTCTGAATTTGGTCAACGACCAATAGTTTGGTCTCTAAAGTTACTTTTTGGTACTTTTTTTTCTGCCAGTGTTGTTTTTGGTTTTTCATAAGTGACTATCATTAATTGCTTAATTTTTAGTCAACCTATTTCAGGAAAGTACATTTCCACTATTATTTACAACGGTCAAGTATAAGAGCAGTAGCGGATTTAATGAACTGACTTTTCGGATAGCAAGATACTTAATTAAATGCAAAAACAGTTCGAGTTTACACTCAAACCGCTATTGCTTTTATATAGTGTTGTAAGCTGGCCTTCTTTTCTGTCGAGGTTGTAAAGTCCTTGTCCACTGTGAGTTTCGGTGTTGTTGTCGAGTTAAAATTGGGTCTGTTTGTGTCGGCTGTGGGTAGCGGTTTTAAAAATTTTAGAAGGGAAGGAAATTTTAAAAAATAATTTTTCATTGGGTGGTAAAGGTGTAAGCTCTTTTGCAATTTTTGGACTGTGCGTTGGCTTATGCGAATTGCAAATGTGCTTACACCTGTGTGATGGCTATTTTCTTCTGTTAAGCTTTTCTTTCGCTGTGTCCACTAAATAATAAACCATAGGAACTAAAAACACAGTCAAAATTAAAGATGATAGAAGTCCGCCAATGATTACCCAAGCTAAACCGTTTTTCCATTCTGCTGCTGTTCCTGTTGCCATTGCAATGGGAAGCATACCAACAACCATTGATAGCGTTGTCATTAGGATTGGTCGCATACGACCTTTTCCTGCAATGATTAAGGCTTCTTTAAAATGTTTGCCTTCTGCTTTTAATTGATTGGTGAAATCCACAATTAGAATAGCATTTTTTACTACTAATCCCATTAGCATAATTAAACCCAACAAGGCAAATAAACTCAAATTGCTCAAAGACAAATTCAAAGCGAAAAAAGCCCCAATTGCAGCTACTGGTATAGAAAACAAAACTACAAATGGATAAACAAAACTGTCATATAGTGCTACCATAATCAGGTAAATCAGCAAAAACGAAATCAGCAAAACTGAACCTAATGCTCCAAAACTATCATTCTGTCTTTTGATGTCGCTACCCCAAGTCATTTGTATTCCGTTTGGCAAAGGATTTTCTTTGAGATATGCTACTACATCGTCTGCTACAGTTCCTGATGGTCTGCCCAATGCGTCTGCTGTCAAAGTAACTGCTGGTTGTCTGTCTTTTCGCTCCAATAGTGAAGGAGAATTGTCTTGCTCAACGCTTGCAAATTGTGAAACTTCAACTGGTATCCCCAAATGGTTAATAATTGAAAGTTGTTGGACATCTTCAAAATTTCGTCTGCTAAATTCATCTAACCAAATTCGCACAGGATATTCCGTTCCGTTTTCAGTTAGGGTCGCATCATCATTTCCTGTAAATGCAGTTCTTAGGTTCAATCCAACATAAGCGGTTGTTAAACCCAATCGTTGCATTTTATCTTTGTCGGGCATTATTTTGTATTCAGGGCTACCTGCTTCAACGGATATGCGAACATTATCCGCACCGGGAATTTTTTCAATTACCGTTTTCAATTCATCGCCTGTTTTCATTACCAAATCCAAATTGCTACCGCTTAACGTAATTTCAATTGGTGCTGAACGTGGAATTAAACCCAATGCTGCCATTGAATAATTGATACTCGGAAATTTTGACTTTAGTTCTTCCCGAAGATTTTTCATAAATGTTTCAGTAGGTAAATTATCCAATTCCTTTTTGGATTTTAATTGAATCGTAAATTCAGTTTTATTTGCTGAACCTACACCCAAACTCCCAATGCCTGTGCTTGGTCCGCCAATGTTGCTGAATACTGTTGCTACTTCGGGTTGTTGAATAATGTATGTTTCAATCTTTTGAGCAATTAAATTGTTTTGCTGAATGGAAGTGGATTTATCAAATTCTAATGCCATTCTAAATTTACCTTGGTCGCCTGTTGATATTAATTCTTTTCCAATAATTCCTTGTTTCATAATACCTAATGTCATTGCAAAAAGCACAATAACGATACCTGTAAAAGCTAATTTATGGCTCAATACCCATTCTAATCTGCGACCATACCATTCATTAAAATTTTCTAATTGAATTTCAAACCAGAGCAAAAAGCGATTGAAAAAATTGGTAGGTTGTAAGTCCTCTTTTTTGCCAATTCGAGAAGCCATCCAAGGCGTTAAAGTAAAACCAACCAATAAACTGGTGAGAGTAGAAGTTACTACTACAACCGAAAACTGCTTTAGCATATCAGCAACAAACACTTGTAGAAAAAGAATAGGTAAAAAAACCACAACGTCAACTAAGGTGATGGACAATGCAGCAAAGCCAATTTCCATTCTGCCATCCATTGCAGCAGATCGTTTGTCTTTTCCTTTATCTAAGTGCTTTTGAATGTTTTCTAAAACTACGGTAGCATCATCTACCAAAATACCAATGATTAAAGACATTGCAAGCAAGGTCATTAAATTTAGGGTGTAACCCAAAAGCCACATCACAGCGAATGCGGTAACTAAAGAAGTTGGAATAGCTACCAATACGATTAAGGAATTTCTAAAACTTCGTAGAAATAAAAGCATCACTAACGACACCAATAATACCGCTAAGATTAAATCAAAAACAACAGAATTAACGGCTGCAATCGTGTTGTCGGTGCTATCGTCTGCAATAATAAATTTCACACCCGAACTAGCATTTTGTTGTTCGATAGATTGAAATTTCTCCCGAACTGCTTTTGAAACATCTACTGCGTTTGCATCTCCTTGCTTTTTCAGCATAAGTCCAATACCGTTTTTACCATTGTAGCGACTTATGGAAGTTGTTTCCTTTATACCGTCAATAACATCTGCCACATCTTTTACATAAACAGGACTTCCTAGAACTGGCATTGCCACCTGAACATTTTTAATATCTTCAATAGATGCAAATTTCCCAGTTAAACGAACTGAATTACTTTCCTTCTCGGTTTGCACCTTTCCAGCAGGTAAGTCTAAGCCAGAACGATTAATTGCTTCAACAATCTGAACCATTGAAATTTTATACAATTTCAGTTTGTCCTGATTTATTTTTACTTGTATTTCTCTTTCTTCACCACCTAAAACAGTAATCTCTGCAACACCTTTTATTTGTTGTATTTGTGGCAGATAATCATCTTTCATTTTTTGATAAAACTCAGTTGCAGACAAATCGCTTGTTGCACTAATAGACATTATCGGCAAATCATTGGGCGAAACTTTACTCATTACAGGACTCAAAATCTCGTCAGGTAAATCTTGTCGAATATTATCAATATAGCGTTGTGCGTCTTGCATTGATTTGTCCAAATCGGTTCCGTAGTTCAGATTGGCGATGATGATAGAAGCATTAGGCAATGATTTTGTTACCAAATAATCTACACCCTCCAAGTTGGATAAAGCATCTTCGATTTTTCGTGAAACGGATGTTTCTACTTCGTTTGGTTCGGCACCAGGGTAAACAGTTTTAATTACAACTACGGGCTGATTAAAGTCAGGCATCAATTCGTAACTCAAATTTTTATACCCGATAAATCCTAATAAAGTAAATACGCTGAAAAGCACTATGATCAGCGAAGGACGTTTGATTGATATTTCTGTAATATTCATTTTTCGCTGATTTTATTTAACAGTTACATTCGCTCCATCAAAAAGATTGATGAAGCCATTCGTTACAATTACATCACCTTCATTTAATCCATTTGAAACAACAGCTTTGTTTTGTATCTTTTTTGAAATAGTGATGTTTTGCAAAATTGCTTTGTCATTTTTCACAACATAAACCTGTGGTTGGTTATCTGTGCCTTGTATGGCAGATGACGGTATGATAATTCCCTTTCCAGACGTTTCGTTTTTGAGTAGAACTTTACCAAACATCCCAGATTTTATTTTCAAGTCCGATGTGTTATTTACCGTAAACTGAACAGGAAAACTACTTCCCATATTAGCTTTACTGCCAACCATAGTAGTTTTTCCAGTCAATAAAATTTCAGAATAGGCATCTGCCGAAAGAGAATAGCTTTGATTTAATTTGAATTGGCTTAAATCTTTTTCGGGAACATTTACGGTGAATTTTAAAGTTGTAATGTCCGTTATTTGAAGTAATGGAATTCCGGGTGCAGCAAATGCCCCTTCTTCACTTAATTTAGCAGTAACTACTCCGCTAAAAGGAGCTCTAATAGTGGTTTTGTTTATCTGCTCTAACAAAGTTGCTTTCTGAACTTTTGCAGATTTCAAACCTAATTCTGCTTTTTCTAATTGAACACCTTGAATGGCATCTGCTTTAGCCAAAATGGTATAGCGATTTACATCTGCTTCCAATCCTTCTATTTGCAATTCAATAGTTTGCAATTGCAATTTCAGCAATGAATTATCCAATTGAATTAAAGGTTGACCTTTACTTACCACGTTTCCAGCATCAACTAAAATGGCGTTAATTTTCCCTTGTAATTCGGCACTTATTTTGGTTTCCTTATTCGGCTGAAATGTTCCTGTATATGAATATTCTGCATTTATAATTTCAAGTTGCAATGTATCTACTTGAACATTTATAGCTTGTTCTTTATCGTATTGATAGACTCTTTCTTCCGCAATATTTTTGTTTGTTCTGAGCTTAAAAACAAATAAGGCAGCAATCACTATTGCGACTATAATACCTATTATTTTCTTCCAATTCATTTTGACTGATTTTAATTATTTAGTGAAATGTTTCCTGTAAGTTTTTTTAATTCGAGATCTGCTTTTAGGTAATCTATTACCGTAGTCAGGTAGGTTTGCTGTGCTTCGCGTAGTGCGTTATCTGTGAGTAAAACATCCGTTAAACTTGCCGTTCCTTGCTTCTGTTGAAGAAGGGTTTGTTCGTAGATTGTTTGTGCCAATTGAATTTGTTCGGTTGTGGTTTCAACCGTTTTTTTAGTGATTTCTCTTTGCTGTTTGGCATTTTCAACTTGCATATTATTTTGCTCAGTAAGCATTCCAAACTGAAGTTCATTGTTTCGGAGTTCAAGTGTTTTCTGAAGTACTTTTCGTTTGGTAACTGTTCCGTTAAATAGCGGATAGGTTAATTGAATACCTGCAAAACCAATCGGATAAAAATCAAGGAAAGAAGAAGGTTCTCCGTTATAACCAAAGCCTGTTGTTCCATACATTCCAACCAGATTAAGCGAGGGCAAATACCTTGATTTGTTGAGTGTATTGAGTTCACTCCATAATAAGCGGTTTTGAGTTTTTATGATACGAATATCTAAAGTGGATGCCGGAGTATATTCATTTGTGTTTTGATATTGAATATTTGGTTCAATTTGCAAATTATGTTCTATAGAAATGCCCATAGCAAATTTCAACGCATTAAGAACCTGCTCGTATTTGCTTTTGATAGTCTCCTTTTGGGTGGTTAATTGTGATACTTGCAATTTCACCTTGCTTACATCTGTTCCTTTAGCAAGCAATTGTTCATTGAGCAATTGCATATTTTTTAGAAGTCTTTTTGCATTAATCAGATTACTGTCAATAAATGCCAATTGATGATGCAAGATTTGGGCATTGTAATACAAATTGGAAATTTCAAAATAGATTTGCTCTTCGGTTTTTTGATACTGCAAGTCTGTCAATTCCGAAGCAATTTTTGTTGTTTGTATTGCTCCATAAACCTGCGGATTATACAAAGGCATTGAGAGTTGCAAGTTTGCGTTGATGTTATGCGGAACGCCAAACTGTGCTGCTCTATATTCTCCTTCGGGAGCTGCAGGATTTAGTGCATTGAGGGGTAAAAGCTGATAGGGTAGGTTAGTAAAGTATTTGTAATCCGCATTGGCTGTTATTTTCGGAATTAAATTGGCTTTGGCTTCTTTCTCTCTTTGCTCACCAATAGCTATATTGTTTCTAGTTATTTGCAGGTTTTTGTTATGAACCAGCGCTGTGTCAATACATTGTTGCAACGACCAAGTTTGTGCATGAGCAGATTGTAATCCTCCTATTATCAATAATAGAGCAACATAATGTTTGTGAATATTCGCTAACTTCATTGGTCAAATTTTTTTATTTTAATAAGATAAGTTGAGATTTTACAGAAGCATACAACCAATGTTTTACATTGGGAGTAATATTCACATAGTCGCCTGACTCCAACTTAATTTCCTGCTCGGTTTCATCTTCGTAGGTTACAAATCCACTTACGCAGAGCAATAAAGCAGGTGTTTTGGTGATGTGTTCTTTCAAAGTTCCATTTCGTTCAAGTTGAATTGCAGTAGTTGTACCAAGTTCGCCTTTAAATAAGTTTACAGCTGAAACTTCTTTTTCATGTTGGTGTAATTCTATTAAATTTTTCATTGGAAATATTGATTGTATGTTGAAAATGAAGCTTGAAGATCTGTGACAATCTTGTTTGCTTGTTCTGTTGATTCTGCCTTCGACAAAGATTCGATTAATTCAATGTGTGGGTATAACCACTTATGCAATTCATCGTGACTTTCACCTTTCATTGTGCAACTCTTTATGAGTCCACTATTTTTTTCTTTAAGTTGAGCAGCCAAAATTTGATAATCTTGGGATTCGCTTTCAAGGTATTGATTCAAAATCCCCTCTGCTTTAAGGATAAAAGGTTTCATCTCTTCATTCACAACCCATTTTTCACCACTATTGAGTTGAAGGGCTTTACTTTCATCATCGTGATGATGTTCATTGTGTTCGACTACATAAGCTTGATTATTTGATTTTTCGTTTGTGGAATTGCCACAGCCAAATAGCAAAAGGCTAATTACCGAAAGTGTTAAGATTACTTTATTCATTGCTTTGTTTTTATGATTGTTAATAGTGATTGTATCAAGATGCTTCCGTTTCGGATGATGTCAAATTGGAATTTTGCCACTCTCCATTTGTACATTTGAAGCCTAAAAGCACCCATCACGATATGAACTAAATCTTCAGAAGTAATGGAATTGGTGAAAATGTTTTTTTGCTGTCCTTCCAGAATAATGGGCATCAAATGTTTCATTTTTACCGCCATTATTTTTGATATGGTTTCGTTGATACGTTGGCTTTCTTCCATCAAACCGTCAGAGAATACAGCCACTACAAAATGTGGATGCTTTTTAAAGAATAAAAATTGATTTAGAAACAGCGCTTCAAATTTTTCTTCAGGCGATTGTTCGCTTTTAATCGCACGAGAGTAACGCTCATCCATATTTTCAGCAAGATATTCAAGTAAGGCAATAATGATTTCTTCCTTGCTAGCAAAGTGTCTGTAAATAGCACTTTCAGAAAATTTCATTTCCTTAGCCAAGTTCTTAATTGTTAGCCCACTTATTCCTGAAGCCGTCAATATTTTTCCTGCTGCTTCAATGATTTCGAGTTGTCTATCGGAAATTTCTGCCGTCATGATTAATTTAAGTTAGTGAGTGTTCACTCTGCAAAGATAACTGAATTATGTTCACACATACAAGTTTTTTGGGAGAATACTTTAAAATCTAACCAAAATCATCTGGTTCGGTGAGTAATTGGCTCTTTTGGGGTTTGTCTGTGTTGCCTTGTATGAAAAGGGCAAACCCCAAATGTGCCAATGTGCGGCTGGCTAAAATTATTTTTTAAAATGTGTGGTGGGGAAATTTTTAAAACATTTGGGTCGGTTAGTGTGTCGCCAAAGTTAGTCCGCAAGTTTATTTTAAGATGTCAAATTTCGATTTTCAGTTGTCTGTTTTTCGAATTAGGTTCGTTTTTTGGCTTGCTTACAACGTTGTTGTATAAGGTTAGTTGCGTGTTTCAAGCAACTAATTTACCAGATTAATCACGAACGGCAAAATTCCGAAGGAATTTCCCAAGTGAGCTAAAACTAGCAATTAATTTTATACGGTGTTGTAAACAGGCTTTTTTCATTCTATAATTCCGCTAAATGTTTTTGATTCGTTATAAACAGTAATTCCAAAAAGATTCCATTTTAAAATTCCATTAGCAATAAATTCCGCTTTTCCATTCATATTCAAATTGTTCGTGTCTATTGACTTAAATTCCCACAAATAACCGCTCACAATTCCAGTCAAATAACTGTTACTTTCAATTGGGATATATTCATTCTGTTCAATAGAATATTTTACAAGCATGTTTATATCAAAAGTCCAATTATCTTCCAATTTTACTTGTTGAATTTCCAAGTTATTTTTTCTGTCATAGTTTTCTGTTATTGATATTCGGTTAGAGTTTTTTCCTGAATTAGATGCAGAAATTATTTGTACAATTCCGATTACCATTATAAAGATTGAGACAAATTTAAATTGTGGATTAAATATTTTTTTCCCTTTAGCTATAAATCCAACAATTAGATAAAGAAAGTAAAGAACAATAATTCCGTTTATTATAGACCAAATCAAATGTATCATAGTTTTCGTTTTCAGCTTGTTTACAACGTTTCTCGTATAAGGAAAGTTGCGTAAATTTAGCCAAAAATAACTAATAAAATCAGGCTTTTACGCTTGCGAGGTTTTTCGCCAGAAAAACCTTAAAAAGCAATAAATTTTACACGGTGTTGGCAACAGTTTTTTAATTCTTTTTATTCACAGTATTTGGATCAAATCCGTAATAGAAATTATTCAATTGTCCATTAGAACTTTTAAGTCCGACAATGTCCATTATTTCCTGAAAGTATAATAGTATTCTTTCTCTATCTTCAGAGTCATAACCCAATTCAACTTCAGGAAATTTTAAAAGCCCTATTCTTATTGATTCCTGATATTTTTCCTCTGTAGGATTTTCAGATTCAGAAATTTTTTGAAATTCCAAAGCAACTTCATTTATTTTTTTTGTCAAAATTGGTCTCAACTTTTCATCTGAAATATTTGGTGAATAATTTTCAGCATAGAATTTCTTCTTTTTAATAAATTCAGCAAATTTTTCCTTTGCATTTTTAGGTGTTTTCATTTTGGTAATTTTCTTTTGTCCACAGTTAGACAAAGTCATAAAGCAAATTAATATTTTGATGCAATTTTTCATTCCTTAAATTGTTGCCAACGTGTTTGTGTATGATTTGTTGCGTGTTTTAAGCACTAAAGTTAATAAATAAATCACAGATAGAAAGTCCGCGAGGACTTTCGTAAATTGGATGAAAACCAGCAATAAATTATACACAGTGTTGGTAGCCGTTGTTTATTTTTCAGAGTTTACTTTGCGTTTTAAAATTGTATTCCAATTCCTAAACCGTACCCTTCATGGTAGGTTATATCACGAGGTATTTCTGCTTTAATAATAGGTGATTTTAATTTATATGAATCATTATCCCAAAAAATATTGAAGTTTATATTTATATCATCATTTTTTTTAATAGGAAATTCTAAACCAAACCTAGCATTTCCATAACCTGCTGAATTGTCTATTTTTCCAAATATTCCTATACTTTTAGCAGCCATAAAATAAAAATTTGCGGATTCATAATTCTTAAAATAATAACGAAGTAATCCTCCAATTTTTAAGCCTGTTAAACTTCCTTGAGTTTGATGTTGTATACCACTTATTACTCCAAAAGTTAGTTTTTTCAGTAGTGGATAGTTAATTGTATAGAAGGATGCAAAAGATAATTTACTAGTTAATATGGTTTCACCATTTTCAAATTGATAGTATATTCTTTGAGGCAACGAGGTTTCAATTCCGAAAGTTTGAATTAATTTTGGAGGTAATTCATTAAAGGCTCTATCATTTTTAGAAATCTCTTTTCCAGTTTTTATAGCGTCATATATGCTTACTTGGCCATAAGAGAAGTTAATTAACGATAATATTAAAATGAAAATAATTTTATATTTCATTAGTTTATAAATTAAATAGTTTATTAAGAACAAATGTATTCTATAAATAGAATACATTTGTTCTTTTAACTTTTATTTGACTATAAATCAAACCCTAAATTTAATTGAAACATTAGGGGAAAAATATTTCCTTTACCATTAGAGTCAAAATAATAAATAGGACCAACATCAAACAGTAGGTGGAAATTTTTACCATATTTTCTTTGCAAACCCCACGTAGGACCAACAGCAAAATCAAAGTTAGTTGTCATATTAAAATTACTGCTTATAGTGTTACCTCTTGCTAATAATCTTGCAGAAATAAAATTTGCTGAATTATTATCAGTCATAAGTTTTTTTGTTTTTCGTTTTTCAAAATTATAGAAAAATTTATATTGCAAATCTAAAAAAGGGTTTATTGAATATAAAAAACCTGAACCACCTGTTGAAGTGTGTGGATAAGAACCTCCATAACCAATTCCTAAACTGGTTGAGAAAGTAGAATTACTAGCAACTGGTAATTCTAATTCTATTGCAGGGTTTAAGAAATTTACTCTCCATACTTTTTTTGTGTTTTTTTCTTGTGAATTAATATTCTCTGCTAAAGAAAAACAAAATATTAAAGCGATTAGATTTATTGATAGATTTTTCATAATATTTATTTTAGTATTAGTCTTAACCCTTTCCATTCGTTGCCTCTTCTCGCTAAACCATAAATATCTATATATTTTTCTTTGTAATCTCCTAAAGAAGTAAAACCAGAACCAGTAAAATTACTTAAACCATAATCTGATGACCAATTAGCACCACCATCTGCTGAATTAACACTCACTTGCCAAGCCCAATCTGAAAAAAACTTTTTTTGAACTTCTGCCACATTATAAACTCTCTGAAATTCATCAAAGTAAAGCAGATCTACTTCATTAAGGTTTTTTTGTACAGTTACAAAAAACCTTTTTCCAATATTAGACGATGCTTGTTCTTTCAAGAATTCTGCACCTAGTTTATAAAGTTGCTTTATGTTTGAATCATTTAAAACATTGTAACTTATATCAGTATTAATATTTACTCCAAGAACACGACCTATATAAATGTTTAGTATGGCTTCGTCTCTAAATTCGAAAAATGGAATTTGAGCGTTATTTAAAATTTTAATTTCAATAGGAGTATATATTGAATTATTATTTTTAATAGAAAATCTACCATTATGAATATATAAAGGTTGTGTTGTTAAAGAGTTTAATGTATTTTGAACAAAATTTTGTGCATAACCAATGTTTGGTGCTGGTAAATTATAAACTAAATGAACCTTATTTATTCCTAAAACAATCTCGTCAGATTTAGTATTATTCCACCAGAACCAACCTTCTTTGTGTGTTTCAGCCTCGATACCTATGGATCTATAAATGAACCAAGTTTGATCCCAATAGTCTAATTCAAATCTATAGTCGTCATTATTAAAATATTCATGAGCATATTTATATGTTCCAAATATATTTTGAAACCAATTTTCGCTTCCGTTTTCTACAGTTCTTAAGTTTTGAATTAATTGATTTAACCCTATATTAGATGTTTTTGCATTATACGTTGTAGTTGAACTTCCACTTCCAGAACCTGAACCTCCACCATAACCTCCACCTGACCAACCACCTCCACAATCTTCATTGTCATCAAGAGGTGCTATAAATCTATGAATACCTTCATCTACTTCACGAATACCTCCTTCAGCTCTTCTATAGTCACACATAGAAATTCTAGCTAAACTTTTATTTTGAGTAGAAGTTGATATATGATTTCTTATTTTTAAACTATCTTTTAATTCTCCAAAAAATAATCCTTTAGGTGTAAATCTGTATAACTTACCATCAACAATTATTTCATTTTCATTATTAATAAAAGCAGCAAAAACTTTATCTCCTATTAGGTTTGAATTGTCAGTATTAACTGTGCTTTTTCTTTGAAATTTTTCTTTTCTACTAGATATTTTTTCTAATAATTCAATATTTTTAGAATTGATAATTGGTTCTTCCATAGGTATAAATCCTTTTTCATAAAACTTTTTGAAGGATTTTTCAGCATTTTCTCTATTACCTTTTTTTAATAATTCAATTTTTGAAGCAAGTTCTTCTTTAGATGTAAAACTGAATTTTCCATTTTCTAAACCGATATCTGACAAATCTTCACCTACTAGTACTGGATTTTGCTCTTGTAGATTAGATTCGCAGGCACCTATAAATATTAAGGCGGTAAACAAATAAACAATTTTTAGTGTTTTTTTCATGATTTTTAATATTAATACTCATTTAAGGTCTTGAGTTGTTAGTTTTCGACCATTTGTTAGTTTTCATTTTTACTTTTAAAATAGAGAGGTGTAATTCTTTTTTTAAATTCCTTTAGTAGGATGGACTTGAATTCACTCTGTATCTCTTCGCTCAAATGGCTACCAACGTTTATGTGTATTAAAAGTTGCGATTTTGTGCCATCGTTATTTTCAGAAGGAAAATATAAGATTGCAAAAAAAGCAACAATTTTTGGTTAATCTAAAATTAGCAATTTTTTTTACACGGTGTTGTAAATAGTAGATTTTTTTCCAGTTAATAATTCCATTGTAATTTTTCGCACTT
>NZ_JBTLRD010000029.1:0-8099 GCF_054584775.1 Polaribacter litoreus
TAATGAGAAGAAAAAAGTCGATATTATATTATTCATTAATTACTCAATTTATTTCTCGTTTTTTATTAATGCCAACGTTTTTGTGTATATATCAGTTGCGTGGTTTATTCACTAAAGTTAGCAAATAATTACTGAATGGAAAATCCGCGAGGATTTTCCAAAGTAGGCTAGAAGATAGCAATTGAATATACACGTTGTTGGCATTAGTAATTATTTTATTAATTTTTTTAATTCAGTTATTGTGTAAGCTGGATTTTTCTTATGTAACATAGAATGACAATTTGGACAAACAGGAATTAAATCTTTAATTGGGTCAATTTCATATTCCTTTTTAATAGTTGAAATTTCTTTTATGTGATGAACATGAATAAAATCTTTTCCAATTACACCATACTTTTTTTCAAAATTCATTTCACAAACTTGACAATCTAAACCATAAAATTCTAAACATGCGTTTCTTGCTTTTGTATTCCTTTCGTAAGCATTTACAATTATAGTTTTTGATTTACCTTCTAAAAAAGCTTCTTTAGTATTTTTTTCTCCCGGATATACTATTTCATTTTCTTTGTTTCCAGCTAATTTCAAATATTTTTCGTAAATTATTCTTCCACCTTTTATTCTACTTCCTGAATAACTTTCCCAATATTCAAAATGCTTTAATAATGAATTTAAGGCTTTAGATAATTCAGATTTTCCGTTTTCTTTATAAATGTTTTCAATAAAATATTCGGTTGCATATTCATTCGCTCTTCTTTTGAAAAGTTCTCCATTTCTTAAATGTTTATACAAATAAATATAGTCTCTTGCAGAATTTGGATTTACTCCTATATTTTCCAATTTTTCTACAGCTTCTTGCAAAGTTGTTTTTCCTGAAAATCTTTCTTTTGCTATTTCAAATGACTTTTCAACCATTTGATTAGTCATCTTTCCCATATTTTTGGTTTATTAATGGCAACGTTGATGTATAAAGTTTGTTGCGTTGATTAAGCGTAAAGTTAGTAAATATTTACTGAATTAAAAGTGTGCGAGAATTTTCCAAAATAAGCAAAATACAGCAATAAAATTTATACGGTGTTGGGCTTAGTTTTTTTTCCAAATTTTAAATTCATTTCTGACTATATTCAATATTTCAACCATAAATAAAAGTTCATCTATCTCATTAAAATTTTTATAATAACTTTCAGGATTATAATATTTAAATTCATTCGTTTTATTGAATTCTTTCACTTGTACAGTATAACTTACTCCATCTAATATGCTTATGGATTTATGAACGGATTCGTACTCAATTATTTCTTTACCTTTTCTATTTGTTTTAGTTTCAAAAATTGAATCTCTTCCTTGAATTTTCCAACTAATTTCTTCTTGATTTGGCAAATTCATAACTTTACTTCTCAAGAATTTTAGAAATATAAAGTCAAAATTGTTTTTTGGTTTTAACTTTTTCTTCTCAATTTTTAATTCAGTTTTATTAGGAATTTCAGCATAATGCTCATAAAATTCCGCTTTCCATTTTTTTCTCTCGTAATTATACATTCTAAAGACAGAAGAATAATTATTAATTCCTCCTCCAGAATATATTCTAATCTCTCTATTATATTTTAAAGTGTCTGTTAAGTTTAAATCTTTATTCAACAACTTTATATTTTGAGCTTTAACTCCAAAAGAAATTAGTAAAATGAATATCAAATAGTTCTTTTTCATAATTAAGCCCAACGTTGTTGTATATGGTTTGTTGCGTGTTTCAAGCAACTAATTTAGTAAATAATTACCGACCAAGAAAGTCCGCGAGGACTTTCGCAAGTAAGCAAGAAGCAAGCAATAAATTATATACGGTGTTGTAAGCAGTTTTTATTTCCTCACGAATTTCAACGTTTTGTATTTTGTATTGATTCCATATTCTTTTTTTGCTTCATCTCTTTTCATTTCTACGATTTCATAATTTTTTAAATATGGATTTGTTAGGATTCTTTCAATATTCGATTTTTTAATTTTTCTTTTTTTTCCATCCAAAACGATATAAAACTTTTCAAAAGAGTTTTCAGTTTTTGATTTAAAATATTTCTCTTCGTAAAATATTTCTCCAGTTTTTATGTTTATTAAACTATCTTTTTCCATTTTTAGTTCCGAACCGTACAAGTCAGTCGCCAAACTAAATATTCCTTCTTGTTTCGTGTTTTTATTTCCAGCTATTTTTAGAATTCCATTCTCATCTTTGTAATTCAAAGTGTTTGAGTTTCCTAAACAACCAATTAATTCAGTATGCCGTAAAATTGAATCATTTTCAATTATTATAACCCTTTTAGAACTTGCTCTATAAATTTGTTTTTTTGTCGCACAAGAACAGAGAAAAATAAGTAGTGAAATTATTAAAATTGGTTTTGAGTAATTATTCATAATTCAGTTCGATTTATTTCACTCGAAAGTATTTTTTTTATCTCTTTTAAAAAACTATAATTTAGTAAAACTATCTTTTGAATGAGTGAATGTCCTTTCCAATCTGGGTTTTTCTCAAATTGCTTACAACGTGTTTATATATGGTTTGTTGCGTGGTTTAAGCAACTAATTTAGTAAATAATTACTGACAAAGAAAATCCGCGAGGATTTTCGTAAGTAAGAAAAAAGCCAGCAATAAATTATATATGGTGTTGTAGTGCGTTTTTTATTTCCACCATTTCCTTTTTCCAAAGGTTTTATTTTCTTTTTCTGTTAATTCAACTTTTTTTCCAACTGATAAATATTCATAAACTTCCTTTGTTATATTATTTTTTAATTTCTCTATTTCTAATTCCATTTCACTAACCATTTTGGAAGAATAACCACCACTTCTGATGCAAAAAAATAATTCATCCAATTTACTTAATATTATAAATTCATCTAAACTAATTTCCTTATTTAACCATCTATCATTTGGTTCATTATAAAGTTCAGGTGAGTCAGAAGCTCCATTATATTTATGATAAATTGAAAGTTTTTTTAAATCAATCAATTTTTTATTTTAAACTGTTTCATTCTAATTTCAAAAACTAGTTTATTATTCACTTCAATTTGTTTCCCTTTGAGGTCATAAAATTCTGCAAAAACTTTGTTCTTATTTATAATTTCTAAAATTGTTCCTTTTTGTCCAATTTTCAGTTCACTATTTAAGTTTTCAGTAAGTTCAATATTTTTATAGAGTAATTTATTTTCAAGTACTTTTAGCTTCTTTTCAGGTTTTGCTTTTAACCCAAAAACTTTAACCCGAATAAATTCAATACATTTTTTAAATAACTTATAAATTCCAATTATAATTCCCTCGAAAATAAATTCCACAAATATTCGACCAATAATTTCTACTAAAAATTCAATTACAATCACAATTATTAATTAAGTTTTTCGATTTTCCTTAAATGCACTACAACGTTGTTGTATATGGTTTGTTGCGTGTTTTAAGCACCTAATTTAGTAAATAATTACCGACCAAGAAAGTCCGCGAGGACTTTCGTAAGTATGCTAGAACTAGCAATAAATTATATACGGTGTTACCCAACGTTTTATTCAGTTTTTATATTTTCAAATATCTATAAAGGATTTATTATGTTCCTTTTTTAAATATTTTTTAACTAATTTATTATAGCATTCCTTTTCAGATTCAGTTTCACAATTCATTCCGAATGTTTCAATGTTATACTCATTTTTTAATATCTTTTCTAATTCAGGATTAAAGCTAGTTAAACATTGAAAATATTTAATTTCTTTATTTTTTAAATCAGTTGCAAATCTTTTTTCCATCTTTTCACAAGTGTCTAATTCTCCATATTCCGCATAAATTTTCCCAATTCTAACACTTTCAAAAATTTGAATAGATAGAGATATATTTAAAATCAAGCATATTGTAAATCCAGAAATTGCTAATTTTATTAGTAAATTTCGCAATTTTTTACTCAAAAAAAATAATCCAATTGATAAAACTCCAATTCCAAAAAACAATTTAGAATATTTCAATTCTGGTGGCTCTAAACTATTTTCAGCTAA
This sequence comes from Polaribacter litoreus, assembly GCF_054584775.1. Taxonomy (NCBI): domain Bacteria; kingdom Pseudomonadati; phylum Bacteroidota; class Flavobacteriia; order Flavobacteriales; family Flavobacteriaceae; genus Polaribacter; species Polaribacter litoreus. The sequence goes on from NZ_JBTLRD010000029.1 coordinate 4,015, forward strand.
TGCAAAATTTTTATTATATAATAAAAATATAAGCCCTAAAATTCCGAAAGCTAGAATTATATATTTCGTTCTTTTGTTCATTTTTGTTAATGTTGGGTAACGTTTTGGTGTATTATTTGTTGCGTAAATTTAGCAAAAAAAAACTATTTATACTAAAACTTTAGCGTTTCCGAGGTTTTTCGTAAGAAAAACCTGAAAAAGCAATAAATTTTACACGGTGTTATGTTTTGTTGCGATACGTTTGAGTAAGCAAGTTCAGATTCCGTTTTCAATTTTTTCACGCTTTTTTAATTTCCTTTTTTGAGCTTTTTTTATTTATTTTTAATTTCTGTTAAATTCCTTTTTTCGGAGTTAATTTTCAAGTTAAGATTCCGCATTGATTTTTAATTCGCGCGATATTTTTCCTCAGTTAATTTTTCACAAAACTTCAAGAATTCCAAAGTAGAGAAAATTCCCGCGTAAAAATTTCGCTCTGATTTGACTTTTTCAAAATTCACGAGAGAGTGTTCAGCATTTTTCTCCTGCGTTTAGATTTTCCTGAGCAATAAAACATAACGTGTTTATATATGGTTTGTTGCGAGAATTTTGCACTAAATTAATAAATAATTACTGACAAAGAAAATCCGCGAGGATTTTCGCAAGTAAGAAAAAAAGCTAGCAATAAATTATATATGGTGTTGGCATTAGTTTTTTTTCATTATTTCAATATATTCATCTTTCCAATTGTAAGCATTAATTTCTATACTTTCATCTATTGATTCAATTTCCGCAAATTTTTTGGCTTCTTTTTCGTTTTCAAATATATGATAAACATTTCCCCAACCTGTAAAAACATTTTTGTCAGTAGTTAGTATTTGTCCGTATTTCCGATTACAAAAGACTATTGCAATTTCATTTTCTTTCAGTTTAGGTTTTATTATTTCAGTTTCCTCTTTTTTCAACATATTGTTTATCCAGAAACTTCTGATTTTAAAAACTTGCTCCTCAATATTTGTAAATAAATCTCGATAAAATACTTTTTCTTTATTATCATTCTGAACTTTAATTTTCTTTGAGTCAAATTCAAAAGTTAGAAACTTATTCATTTCGTTAGGATATTGAACTTTCAATTCATTCTCTTTCCACTGATGTTTAATTTCAGGATGTTCAGAGAACCAATTGTCCATTTGTTTATGAAATTCTTTTCCTATGTCTTTTCTGAACATTTTTTCTTAATTAATGCCAACGTGTTTGTACAAGGTTAGTTGCTGTGGTTAAGCACTAAAGTTAATAAATAATTACTGACAAAGAAAATCCGAGAGGATTTTCGTAAGTAAGCTAAAAGTAAGCAATTAATTTTGTACGGTGTTGTGTATAGTGTTTTTATTCAAGTTGATGGTTTTCCACAAGATTAAAATTCCGATTAATGTTATTATAATTCCACCTATTAAAAATGAAATTCCCCAACTTTCAGCGAAAATTCCACAGAAATAATTCAGATATTGATGAGTGATTCCAGTTAAGAAGAATCCATTCATTGCAATTCCAATCACGATTAAAAAAAGTAACATCGTGTTAATAATTCCAATTTTATTTTTCCAATTAATTATTCCGATTATTAAAATTCCAACTAATATAATTCCTAAAGTCCAAAACGCTCTATTGGCAAAAAATTGACCTACACTTTCAGAGGTTAAGGATTCAAATTTTTCCCAATTCTGACTCATTAAAGCATCATATTTCTGACCTTGAGAAGCCACATATAACCTTTGTATTCCATTTACCAAAAAAATCATAGAAATGGATTCTAATATAATGAGTTTTATGTTTATTTGTTTAGTCATTTCTGGCATTATACACAACGTGTTTATATATGGTTTGTTGCGTGGTTTAAGCACCTAATTTAGTAAATAAAAACCGAATAGAAAATCCGCGAGGATTTTCGTAAGTAAGCAAAAAGCCAGCAATAAATTATATATGGTGTTGGCAATAGTATTTTTTACTTAATTCAAATTTCTTTTAAATTTTTTAGAGTTTCAATTTTTGGAATTTCTATAGTTTCAGATTTTCCGTCAATTGAGTAAAACTCTAATTCAGTCGGCATTTTGTCAGTTCCGAATAATGATATTCCAATTAATTCTCCGCTTTTACCTTTTCCAGCGTAATCTATTATTAACTTTCCGTTTTGAATTTCCGAGTTAAATGTTTTTCCAAATATTACAGTCGGACACTTTCCACAACCACATCTTGCAATTACTTTTAGATTTCCGATTAGATTTGTCCATTCCGCTTTTTCTTTTTCAAACAAGTATGACAGAAATTCAATTTCGTATTTTGTCAATTCTCGTTTGTTTGGAATACTATATTTCATTTTTAAGAATCTATATTTTCGGTAAAATTCAAAATTAATTCAATTGTATTCCAATTTTCTACAGAGTCAATTGCTATTCTATTTATTAGTTTTTTTTCTTTTTTGAAAACTTTCAAAGTATTGATTGACTTAATAATTTCAACGATTCTTTGAAGTGCAACATCTTTATTATATTCTTTACTTTCAGTAAGAATTTCAATAAATTTTATTTTTTGTTCTTCGAATGTCATATATTATTGCCAACGTTAGCGTATAAATTACAGTTGCGGAAAATCGGTACGATTTTCCGATTGAGACTGAAAGATAGAAAATTGCAATGAATTTCCGTAGGAAATTCAGCCGCAATTGAATTTATACATTGTTGGTTGCAGTTTTAATTCAGTTTTTTGAGGTTCATTCAGAGTTTGTTTTGCGTTCTGCTATTCAATTCCATGTTATGATTCCGCAATTTTGGAATACGATAGAGTAGCAGTGATCAATTCACGTTTTTTAAATTCCGCTCAAGTTGATTTCTGCGCACAGTTCCGTTTTACATTTTTCAATTCAGCGTTACGTTTCGGTCTCGAGTTTTAAATTCAGTTTCTGCGCAAAGTTCCGCTGTTTTCAAAGTTCAGAATTCACACGATTTATACGTTTAGTTTTTAATTCCGCTATTGCAACCAACGCCTGTGTGTATGCTTTGTTGCGTGGTTAAGCAATAAAGTTAATAAATAAAAACTAACCAAGAAAATCCGCAAGGATTTTCGCAAGTAAGCTATTTACAAGCAATAAAATATACACGTTGTTGTAAAAAGTTTTTTTCCGTTTTGTTCATGTCACAATTTTCGTTTTAAATTTCCTTTTTTTTGATTAAAAATAAATATTATGTCAAAAATTGAAGATGTTATTAATTTAGATAAACCAGAAGGAATTAATACTTCTTTTAAAAATTCTAAATTTTCCAAATTTTTAAAATCTGATTTAAAAGACTTCGTAAAAGAAAATTTTTTGCAATGTCACTTTTCCGTTATTTTAAATAAAGCAGAGTATATTTCCTTCATAAACAACTCTGACAAAAAATTACTTTGTGCAATTTGCGCCTCTATAGAAATGACTAGAAAATATTTGAGCAACCAAATTATTTAAATTGGGAAGTATTTTTTAATAGGTATTCAATTGTCTCGTATACTTCATTGGTATTAGTTAAATATTCTAATTCTTCTAAACAGGTGTTTATGTTTTTTTTATTTCCATCGTTTAAATTTTTCTGAATTAAAAAAATGTTACAAGCTTTTCCAATACTTTTCTTTATTGTTATAAGTTGTTTATGGTATTCTTTTCTTTCTTTTTCAATCTTACTATCTTCGAGTTTAAAGAGTTTTTTTAGTTCCATTTTTGAATGTTTTTTCAATCTCCTGTCAAGTTTTCTTGCTCTATTCATTAAGTTTTCAAAATTAGCTCCTTTTAATTCTTGTATATGTCCTTCCATTTTTATTTTTTGTATTTTTATCTTCAGATTTGAGTGAGTAATTTTTTACAACGTACGGGTTGTATGGTTAGTTACGTTAATTAAAGATACTATTTTCCTGATAATTACTAAAAAAAAAAATCGCGAAAAAAAATTTCGCAAGTAGACAATTAGCAGTAATTAATTATACAGCAGGTTAGTATTCGTTGAGTAGAAATAGCCTGATTAGTTTCCCAAAAAAGCCGATTAAAATTGTTTTTTTTTCTTCTTCACAAAAATGGGATTTAG
>NZ_JBTLRD010000003.1:0-306872 GCF_054584775.1 Polaribacter litoreus
TCGGGGTGGCAGGATTCGAACCTGCGACCTCCTCGTCCCAAACGAGGCGCGATAACCGGGCTACGCTACACCCCGAATTAAAATGTAAATTAGAAATTTACATTTTAAAACATTTTCTGCGGAGAGACAGGGACTCGAACCCTGGCGACCAAAAAGGTCGACAGATTAGCAATCTGCTGCATTACCACTCTGCCACCTCTCCTTTTATACAAACAAAAGTGCTTGTTATAAATTGCGAGTGCAAATGTAATTTAAGAATTATAAATCACCAAATTTTTTTTAACTTTTTATCATTTTTTTACTCAGGATATTCAATTCTTAAATGATAGATGTTCATCAACTTCTTTTTAATGATTTTTTTTATAACTTCAATTTCTCTAAAAGTAATATCAGAGTTCAAAAATTGATTATCTGCCATCTGTTTTGCTATAATTTTATCTATTAAATCGTTAATAGATTGTGCTGTTGGATTTTTAATACTTTTAGAAGCAGCTTCTGCAGCATCACACATCATTAAAATAGCAGTTTCTTTAGAGAATGGTATTGGACCTTTATATTTAAATTTATCAATATTAACTTCGGTATCAGGGTTTAACTCTTGCTCCTTCTTATAAAAATAATACGTAGAACTCGTTCCATGATGTGTTCTAATAAAGTCGATAACTCTATCTGGTAAATTATGTTTTTTTGCTAACTCTACGCCTTTTATGACATGATTTGTAATAATTGTTGAGCTATCTCTTGGTGATAAATCGTTATGTGGATTTACTCCTGTGGACTGGTTTTCTGTAAAATACATTGGATTTAACATTTTTCCAATATCGTGATATAATGCTCCTGTTCTAACTAACATTGAATTTGCTCCAATTTCATTGGCAGCTGCTTCTGCTAAATTTGCTACTTGCATAGAGTGCTGAAATGTACCTGGAGCTTTTTCATTCAATTCTCTAAGCAGTTTAGAGTTGGTATTAGACAACTCTAAAAGCGTAACATCTGACACCAAACCAAATACTTTTTCAAAAATATAAATAAGGATTATTGATAAAAATGATAGCAAACCATTTGCGGTAAATAGCATAAAATAATTTAAATTTAATTGAGACGCATTTCCTTCTTTAATAATTGAAAAAGCAAAATAAGTCAACATATAAATCAATGTTATTTGAGCCACAGAAATAAACAGATTAGCTCTTTTATATAATTCTGAAACTGTTAAAATAGTTACAATACCCGCAATTATATGTAGGTAAATAAACTCAAAACTATCAGGAACAATATAGCCCAAGAGTAAAACTGTTAAAACATGAGTAAACAACCCTAACCTTGCATCAAAAAAAGCTTTAATAATAATAGGTAAAATACTTAAAGGAACGACGTATAAATAATCTGAATTATATTTAATGACTAAAGTTTGAATAAAAATAATAGCAAAAACATTAAAAAATATAAAAGTTACTTTATTATTGTTATCAAATATCTCTGTTCTGTATTTAGATAAAAAAAGTAACAACATCAAGAGTGCTAAGGCTACTAAAATAGTATACCCAAAAATAATCCAATTATAATTAGAGTCTTTCCATACTTTTGATTCAGATTCACTTTTTAAAGAATTTAAAATGGCTAATTTTTTTCCTTCAACAATATCTCCTTTAAAAATTATAAGCTCACCTTCAGAAACTTTTCCTTTTGTGTAAGAAATATTTTTAATTTCGTTTTCAATAATTTTATCTGTTAAAGTTTTATCGAAAGAAACATTAGGTTTTATAATACTTGCTAAAATATCTAAAAGTATTTCTTGACCATAAGAATAAGGTTCGCCTCCCAAATTGTTTTTAATTATTTGTAAAACATCTTTAGAAGTGCGTAAACTTTTAAACAAAATATCCTGTACTTCATTTTCTTTTTTTAAAGCTATAATTTCATTGTTGTTATAAATCTGATTTTCGCTAATACCTTCTAAAAAACCAATTTCATAAACCTTTTGTATAATGTTATTTCCAATGTTTTTTAAGCTTATAAAATCAAGATCAGTAAGAGAATCGTTGGTATTTAATTGATTTAGTTTCGTCTTAAAAACAGCATTTACTTGACTAACAATTTCTGCATCATACAAAAAATATAATTTTGCATTTTTTTTAATATTTTGTTTTTCTTGGTTAATTTCTTCTTCAGTTTTTTGAATAGCAAAATCAAAAGTAGCATATAGGTTATCATATTTCCAGAGTTGTCCGTTACTAAAATCGTACTTAAATTGGCCACCTTTTGGAAACAAATACACGATAGCAATTGTAGTAATTAAAAACAAAATTACTTTATAAATTATGGTATTATGCCTATAAATTTTATTTACAAATTCACTCATATATGCTTTTGTTAATTCAACAAACTTACTGTAAATATACGAAGGCTAAAAATTACAATTTTAATACAATTTCTTTTTGATTTAAAATGGTTATTTTAGCGGATGCAAAAAGCACATCAACAAAATATTCAATAATTTATGAAAGATGTAGTAATAGTATCTGTTGCAAGAACCCCAATAGGAAGTTTTATGGGGAGTTTATCTACCATTTCTGCTACGAAATTAGGATCTATTGCCATAAAAGGCGCTTTAGATAAAATTAATTTAGACCCCAATTTAGTTCAAGAAGTTTTTATGGGAAATGTAGTTTCTGCTGGTTTAGGACAAGCGCCTGCAAGGCAAGCCGCCATTTATGCAGGTATTCCTGAAACTGTACCATGTACAACTATTAATAAAGTTTGTGCCTCTGGCATGAAATCGATAATGCTGGCGGCTCAAACCATTGCTTTAGGTGATGCTGATATTGTTGTTGCAGGAGGAATGGAAAACATGAGTGCAATACCCCATTATCAACATGCAAGAAAAGGCTCTAAATTCGGACCAATTGCAATGGAAGACGGAATGCAAAAAGATGGTTTGGTTGATGCTTACGGAAAAGTAGCAATGGGCGTTTGTGCTGATGAGTGTGCTACAGAATACAAATTTACTAGAGAAGATCAAGATACATTTGCTATACAGTCTTACAAAAGAGCTGCTAAAGCCTGGAATGATGGAAAGTTTGACGAAGAAATTGTACCTGTTACCATTCCTCAAAGACGTGGCGAACCCATTATTTTCTCTGAAGATGAAGAGTATAAAAATGTTAAAATAGAAAAAATACCTGCATTAAGACCAGCTTTTACTAAACAAGGTACTGTTACTGCTGCTAACGCATCAACAATAAATGATGGTGGTGCAGCTTTAGTATTAATGTCTGCAGATAAAGCAAAAACACTTAACCTAACTCCGCTTGCAAAAATTGTAAGCTATGCTGATGCTGCCCAAGAGCCAAAATGGTTTACAACTGCACCCGCAAAAGCATTACCCAAGGCGCTGGAAAAAGCAAAAATTTCTATTGATGATGTTGATTATTTTGAGTTAAACGAAGCATTTTCAATTGTTGGTTTGGCTAATATGAAAATATTAAATATTAGTGATGATAAAGTAAATGTAAATGGAGGTGCTGTTTCTCTTGGCCATCCATTAGGAGTTTCTGGAGCCAGAATTGTAATTGCCCTAACCTCTATTTTAAAACAAAATAACGCAAAAATTGGTGCTGCTGCTATTTGTAATGGTGGTGGTGGCGCTAGTGCATTAATTATTGAACGTATTTAAATTTAGCAGATATCAATTTGTACGCAATTTGTAACTTAAGCATTGTAGCCTTACGATCGGCTCCTTCAGACAAATCAGAAATGATTAGTCAGGTTTTGTTTGGAGAAAGTTTAACAATTCTTGAGAGCAATAAACAATGGAGTAAAATTAAATTATCTTTTGATGGTTGCGAAGGTTATTTAGATAATAAACAGTTTGAGGTTATTTCTGAAAATGAGTTTTTTAATCTTGCTAATGAAAATGAAACTTATGCTGGTGAAATTATAGACTTTGTTACAGACCAGGATAAAAATTTCTTTACAATTCCTTTCGGATCTAGATTACCTTTTTTTAAAAACAAAGAATTTTATTTAAATCATAGAAAATTTCGATTTGATGGAGCTTTCTTTTCTGGAAAGCTTCCTAAAACAGAAATTGTACAAAAAGCGTTTATTTTTTTAAATACCCCTTTTTTATGGGGTGGAAAAACTCCATTTGGTATTGATTGCTCTGGTTTTACTCAAATGGTATACAAAATATGTGGTTATCAACTTAATAGAGATGCATGTGCCCAAGCAAAACAAGGTGAAGTTTTAAGTTTTATTGAAGAGAGTGAACCTGGTGATTTGGCTTTTTTTGATGATGAAGAAGGAGAAATAATACATGTAGGCATCATTTTAAAAGATTACCATATAATTCATGCACATGGAAAAGTAAGAATTGATACTTTAGATCATAGTGGTATTTTTAATTCTGATTTACAAGCCCATACACATAAATTAAGAGTTATTAAAAAGATAATATAAAAAAAGCTGTCTGAAAAGTAGATTTACTTGTCAAACAGCTCTTTTTTTAAAAAAAAGGATAGTAAGAGTTTTTTACTGCCCTCTCATTTCTTTATAAATAGGTCTAAGTGCATCTGCTTTTTCAGTCATCAACAATACATCATATATATTTAAAAGAGATTTTACAGTATCTTCAGATCTATTTAATTCATCTGCTTTTTCTAAGTATGGCAACGCCTTTTTATACAAGGCTTTTTGCTTTTTCTCTAACTCATCATATTTTTTAAAATTAGATAAATTCTTGTTCATTTCTTCAACAATAGCTTGTTCTTTTGATAAAATAGCTACTGCTAAATTCATATAAGCATCTCCATAATCTGGCTTTATTTCAATTGCTTTTTTATAATAAGAAATTGCCTCTTCTGTTTTCCCTTCATTTTGATTTACAACACCTAAATTAAAAAATAACGTTGGGTTGTTTGGATCTAATTCTATTGCTTCTTGCATTAACGCTCCAAACTTATCCATCTGCTCTAATTTTATGTATAATTGAGCTTCATTTAACAATAAGTTTAAATCTTTTGGATTAGACTTTCTTGCTTCTTTAATTGCAACAATTGCCTCATTTGTTTTACCTTGGTTGATTAAGATATATCCAATATTTTTAATGATATCTGCTTGTTTTGATTCGGTATATTTTTCTACCGGATTTGTGTGAGATTTTGATCTAACAGAAACGTCTCTTAATTCTTTACTTGGAAAAGCTTCTACTTGACCAGAGGCTTTGTTTGTTGCTAAATATTGTGCAGTTTTACCTGTGTATCCGATCTCTTTCAATTCATTATAATATTTCAAAGAAGTATCATAATCTTTATTTAAAGAAGCACTAACTGCTGCATTGTATAAATAACTGGTGTCTTTTGGACTTAATTTATAGGTTAAATAAAAATTCTTTGTAGCTGTTTTATAGTCTTTATCTTCATTATAAGCTTTAATAGCTTTATCAGATACAAACTGAACTAACGTGTTTAGTTTTGGTCTTGCTTCTTTAGAATATTTTTGCTTTCCTATTTCATTTTCATAAGCAAACAATTTATTGTAAGCTGCAGCAGCTTTTTCTACATTAGATTTTCCATAAGCAGCACCTTTTAAAAAATAGTACTTTGCTTTGTACTTATCTTCAACAGCGCTTTCGTCTATTGATTCAATAGTTTGTTTTGCTGTTTTAAAATCATTCTTTTTTAAAGCTTTTTCTGCAGCTTTAATTTCATTTTTTTGCCCAAACATTCCAATTGACATTAATCCTAATGAAAGTGCTAATATTTGATTTTTCATTTTACTCTATTTTATTTATTGTTATTCTTGGTTTTCATTTGTGTTGTTTTCAATTTCCGTGCCATTTTCAGCTGCTTCATCGGAATCGTCTTCGTTTACTACTTTAGCAACAGCAGCAATACTGTCATCATCTTTAATATTTATCAATCGTACCCCTTGGGTGGCACGTCCCATAACTCTTAAATCTTCAACTGCCATTCTAATAATAATTCCAGATTTATTAATAATCATTAAATCGTTAGAATCGTCAACATTTTTAATAGCTACAAGGTTACCGGTTTTATCAGAAATATTTAATGTTTTTACCCCTTTTCCACCTCTATTTGTAATTCTATAATCTTCTAATTTTGAGCGCTTACCATATCCTCTTTCAGAAACTACCAAAATATTACTCTCCATATCATTTACAGCAACCATACCAATAACCTCATCATTTTCGTGCTGTAAAGTTATTCCTCTAACACCAGAAGCAGTTCTACCCATTGGACGAGTTTTAGCTTCTTCAAAACGAATGGCTTTACCAGATTTTAACGCCAACATTACTTGGCTATCTCCAGTAGTTAATTTTGCTTCTAATAATTCATCATCTTCTTTTATGGTGATGGCATTAATTCCGTTAGTTCTTGGACGTGAGTATTGCTCTAAAGATGTTTTTTTAACTTGACCTTTTCTTGTAGCCATAATAACATAATGACTATTAATGTATGCTTCATCTTTTAAATCTTGGGTTACCAAAAATGCTTTTACTTTATCATCTTGTTCTATGTTGATTAAGTTTTGCATTGCCCTACCTTTGGTATTTTTACCTCCTTCAGGAATTTCATAAACACGCATCCAGAATACTTTTCCTTTTTGCGTAAAGAACAACATGTATTGATGGTTTGTACCTACAAATAAATGCTCTAAGAAATCTTCATTTCTAGTAGTTGCTCCTTTTTGCCCTCTACCTCCTCTATTCTGAACCTTATATTCATCAAGATTTGTACGTTTTAAATACCCAGCATTAGATATGGTTACCACAACTTTGGTATCAGGAATCATATCTTCGATTCGCATATCTCCGCCTGCATATTCTATGGTAGACCTGCGTTCATCACCGTATTTTTCTTTTATTTTTAGCAACTCATCCTTAATGATTTGATAGCGTCTAGGCTCATTAGCTAAAATATCTTTCAAATCAGTAATGGTAAGCATTATTTCCTCATACTCAGAACGCAATTTATCTTGTTCTAAACCTGTTAACTGACGCAAACGCATTTCTACAATTGCTTTTGCTTGAATTTCTGATAATTCGAAACGTTCAATTAATTTTACTCTTGCTTCGTCTGCATTAGAAGAACCTCTAATAATTGCAATAACTTCATCGATATTATCTGAAGCTACAATTAATCCTTCTAAAATATGCGCTCTCGCTTCAGCCTTTTTAAGTTCAAATTCTGTTCTTCTTACAATTACCTCATGCCTGTGCTCTACAAAATAATGGATTAACTGTTTTAGATTTAATTGTTCTGGTCTTCCTTTTACCAAAGCAATATTATTTACACTAAAAGAAGTTTGTAATTGTGTATACTTGAATAATTTATTTAAAACAATATTAGGTATTGCATCACGTTTTAAAATATAAACGATTCGCATTCCGTTTCTATCAGATTCATCTCTAATATTGGCAATACCTTCAATTTTCTTTTCATTAACCAAGTCAGCAGTTTTCTTAATCATATCTGCTTTATTCACTTGGTAAGGAATTTCAGTAACTACAATACACTCACGCCCTTTAACCTCTTCTATTATGGCTTTTGCGCGCATAACAATACGTCCACGACCTGTATGAAAAGCATCTCTTACCCCATCATAACCGTAAATTATACCACCTGTAGGAAAATCAGGTGCTGTTACGTGTTGCATGAGTTCATCAATTTCTATATCTCTATTATCAATGTAAGCAACAGTACCATTAATTACTTCTGTTAAATTATGAGGCGCCATATTTGTAGCCATACCTACAGCAATACCAGAAGCACCATTTACTAACAAGTTTGGAATACGAGTAGGCAAAACAGTAGGCTCTTGTAAAGTATCATCAAAATTTAAGGTGTGGTCTACAGTTTCTTTTTCAATATCAGCTAGCATTTCTTCTGATATTTTTTGCATTCTTACCTCAGTATAACGCATTGCAGCAGGAGAATCTCCATCTACTGAACCAAAGTTACCTTGGCCATCTACCATCATATAACGCACACTCCAATCTTGTGCCATACGCACCATAGAATCGTAAACAGAAGTATCTCCATGTGGATGATATTTACCTAACACTTCTCCAACAATTCTTGCAGATTTTTTATACGCTCCAGTTGCTTTAATCCCTAACTCATGCATTCCATACAAAACCCTTCTATGAACAGGTTTTAAACCATCTCTTACATCTGGTAATGCCCTTGAAACTATTACTGACATTGAATAATCAATGTATGCAGATTTCATCTGCTCTTCAATATTAATCGGAATTAATTTTTCTCCGTCTGCCATATATAATTCTTATTAGTATTTACGCTAAAATTTAAAACATGGCAAGATACGATTTCTCTTAGTACTAGCAAAGGATTTCGGCTTTTCAAAACAGTAGAGTTATCAACATTTTTTAATAATTTTTAACACTATATTATTTGCTTGATTTCCAATGGTTTTCTACCTTGTCGTACAAGTCAAACTGTCAGTTTTTTATAATGGCATCTTTTTTGTAATTTTTTTGATAAAAAAGGACTAAATTTACATCACATCAAATAAGAAAGAAAGAAATATGGACGATAATTTTTCACCAAAAGTTAGAGATGTAATCACATTCAGTAAAGAAGAAGCTTTAAGATTAGGGCACGAATTTATTGGCACTGAGCATCTTTTACTCGGTTTGATAAGAAAAGGAGAAGGAAAAGCAATAGAAATTTTAACAGCATTTGATGTTGACTTAATGCTATTACGCAAAAAACTAGAGCAATTAAATCCATCAAACCCAACATTTACAGAACAAACAGATAAGCCAAGTTTACGATTAACTAGGCAAGCAGAAAAGGCATTAAAAACAACTTTTTTAGAGGCTAAATTGTATCAAAGTGAGGCTATAGACACTGCGCATTTATTGCTTTGTGTATTGCGTAATGAAAATGACCCTACTACAAAGTTAATTCAGAAATACCACGTTAATTATGATGAGGCTAAAGCTTTATACAAACAACTGCACGTAGATGATTCTGATATCGATCTACCTACAAACCCAATTGCAGAAACACCTTCTGACGATGAATATGCTTCTGATAAACCCAATCCTTTTGAACAAAAACAACAAGGCAAAACCAATAAAAAATCAAAAACGCCTGTTTTAGATAATTTTGGACGTGATTTAACAGATTTGGCGGAAAAAGGAAAATTAGATCCTGTTGTTGGTAGACAAAAAGAAATAGAACGTGTTTCTCAAATTTTAAGTCGTAGAAAGAAAAACAATCCAATGTTAATTGGAGAACCTGGTGTGGGTAAATCTGCCATTGCAGAAGGTTTGGCTTTACGAATTGTAGATCGAAAAGTATCTCGAATTTTGTTTGATAAAAGAATTGTTTCTTTAGATTTAGCCAGCTTAGTTGCTGGTACAAAATACAGAGGTCAGTTCGAAGAACGTATGAAAGCATTAATGAATGAATTGGAAAAGAATGATGATATTATTCTTTTTATTGATGAAATTCACACCATTGTTGGCGCAGGTGGTGCAACTGGTTCTTTAGATGCATCTAACATGTTAAAACCAGCTTTAGCAAGAGGCGAAATTCAATGTATTGGTGCTACAACTTTAGATGAGTTTCGAACAAATATCGAAAAAGACGGAGCTTTAGAACGTCGTTTTCAAAAGGTAATTGTAGACCCTACTACTGTTGAAGAAACCATACAAATTTTACACAACATTAAAGGCAAATACGAAGAACATCACAACGTAGATTTTACTGATGATGCCATTGAAGCCTGTGTAAATTTAACAAATAGATATATGACAGACAGATACTTGCCAGACAAAGCCATTGATGCTTTAGATGAAGCAGGTTCACGAATTCATATCACTAATATTGTAGTACCTAAACAAGTTTTAGAATTAGAAGCGCAATTAGAAATCATTCGTGATAAAAAAACAAAAGCGGTAAATGGTCAAAAATATGAAGAAGCTGCCAAGTTAAGAGACGATGAAAAGAATATGGAGGCTGCTTTAAATTCTGCTCAAAAACAATGGGAAGATGATTCTAAATTAAACCGAGAAATTGTTACTGAAGATAATGTAGCAGAAGTAGTTTCTATGATGACAGGAATTCCTGTAAATAGAGTTGCAGAAGCAGAAAGTCATAGATTACACGAATTACCAGCAATGATTAAAGGTAAAGTTATTGGCCAAGATGAAGCAGTTACTAAAGTGGTAAAAGCAATTCAAAGAAACAGGGTTGGGTTAAAAGACCCTAACAAACCAATTGGTTCTTTTATTTTCTTAGGACAAACTGGAGTTGGTAAAACACAATTGGCAAAAATTTTGGCTCGCGAATTGTTTGATTCTGACGATTCTTTAATTAGAATTGACATGAGTGAATACATGGAAAAATTTGCGATATCTCGTTTAATTGGTGCGCCTCCTGGCTATGTTGGTTACGAAGAAGGTGGACAGTTAACTGAAAAAGTGCGTAGAAAACCTTACTCAGTAATTCTATTAGACGAAATTGAAAAAGCGCATCCAGATGTGTTTAATATGTTGCTTCAAATCTTAGATGATGGACATATTACAGATAGTTTGGGTAGAAAAATTGATTTTAGAAACACCATTATTATCATGACATCTAACATTGGTGCCCGTCAATTAAAAGACTTTGGTGGTGGAGTTGGTTTTGGTACATCCTCTAGAAAAGAACAAGCAGATGCACATGCAAAATCTGTTATAGAAGGTGCTTTAAAGAAATCTTTTGCCCCAGAATTCTTAAACAGAATTGATGACGTAATTGTATTTAATGCTTTAGAAAGAAAAGATATCCACTCTATTATTGATATAGAATTAGACAAACTTTTACATAGAATTTCTGATTTAGGCTATACTTTAAATTTAAGTGAAAAAGCCAAAGATTATATTGCTGATAAAGGCTTTGATAAAAAATATGGTGCTAGACCTTTAAAAAGAGCTATTCAGAAATACATAGAAGATGCCTTGGCAGAAGAAATTGTAAACTCTAAATTAACAGAAGGAGATACTATTGCTATGGATTTTGATGATGTTAAAGATGAATTGACCATTACAATTGAGAAAGGCGAAAAGAAACCTGAAACTAGAACAGAAAGTAATTAGAAAGCACAAATAATTACAGCAAACAAAAAGCTCGCAAATTGCGAGCTTTTTTTTATTTTATCTTTTTATTTAAAAAATAATTTACAACTTTTCCATAGATCCTTCTACACTCATCAACATTTGCTGGCCTTGGATATCCAATTTCATCTTTAATTGAGTTTCTGAAGCTACACCCGAGCTTCTATCAATTGTCATATCACCAGAAATAGTTCCTGAACCCATACCACTAATATCTCCACTAACAGTTAGCATCACTACTTTATCTGAAATGGATTTTACAGTATACTTCATAGCCATTGTCATACCACTTTCATTATTTGTAGAAGACCAAAAAGACCCAACTTTTAATGCCTCTTTTGGATATACAACACTAGAACCTTTATTTCCCATTTGAGCAACCTGAGGAATATTTGGCTCTATAACTGTACTAAAAACTTCACCTAAACCATTAGATTTAGTAGTTACTAAAGCAGATAGAATGGGTTTCATTTGCTCTTTCATCATTTTGCCAGCAGCATCTAAATCTTCTTCTTTTTTAGAAGAATCGTAATTCATTTCTTGCCCTCCTTGGTTCATATCCATAACCATCTTATCAATTTTAGTTTGATTTACAATGGTATCTCCTACTACATCAATGGTTTTTTGAGTCATTATTGAGCCCGTTTTTTGAGACATAACTGCCCCCATATCTTGGCTCATCAACATTTTTATTTGATAAATATCACCTTTTTTATAATTATATCGTAATACAACAGATTCTTGAGCAGCAAGATTAACTGTAATGACAGCAATAAGGAGGAATACTAATTTTTTCATTTTTATTTATTTTTGTTTTAAGTTGCTAATTTAAGATAACAAAAGTAAAAGAACTTCAGATTTATCTCCTTTTTTTAATACTTTTATACAAAATGATAACTTTAAAAGATAAATTAAAAAACCCTGTTTGGTATTCTTTAAAAGAAACACATAAAAAATTCTCTGTTAATTTTGATAGTGTTAAATTTTACAATTCAGAAATATTAAGTTTTGGCGCTTTTATAGACCGTTCTAAAACAGAAGTAGCAACAAATGATTTTGTAGAAAACGCTGCTAATTTCTTTTTTGTTTCTGAAGATAAAACTCCTATTTTAAAAAGCTCAAAAGTAGTTTTAAAGCAAAAAATAGAAGGCTGTCAAATGGTTTTAGATCGTAGTATAGCCACCCCCATAAGTGACGAAATTATATTATTGACTGAAAACTATTTAGATGATATTTACAATTTAATTAGAATGGTAATGCCTGGCTATTATCAGAAAAAAAGTTTTAAACTTGGTAATTTTTACGGTATTTTTAAAGATAATCAATTGGTGGCCATTACCGGTCAAAGAATGCAAACTTATTCTTTTATTGAAATTAGTGCTGTAGTTACACATCCAAATTATACTAACAGAGGTTATGCAAAGCAATTGGTAGCACATGCTACAAATGAAATTTTAAAAGAAAATAAGCTACCGATTTTACACACCAATAAAGAAAATGCTGCAATACAACTATACGAAAAATTAGGCTATAAAATTAGTAGAGATATGAATTGGTGGCTGTATGGAAAAAAATAAGAAAATAAGAAAACTTTATAATCCTCATTAATCTTTCATCAAACAAAAGAACTTTGTAACAGCAAATTTTAATAAAAACTGCTTCAATTTAAAATTATTTCTGGTAACAAGACGAATATTATATCACCATTAGAAATATTGATAAAAAAATCGAAAACCAAACAAATGGTGCTTAGGCTAAAGCAATACACAGCATTTAAATACACAAAGTAATGTAGTTTTGATTTATAATCGTACAAATGGTTTTTAAAAAATTATTAAAAACTAGCACTTACTATATGTTTTGCTATTTTCAGAACGTCACATTTCATAGAACAGTTTAAAAATCTTGATTAACATCCCAAGATTCTAAAATTTCTTTTAATGTTTTTATAAACATACCCCCTAAGGCGCCATTTACTACTCTATGATCGTAAGAATGAGAAACAAACATTTTTTGTCTTATCCCTATAAAATCACCTTCTGGAGTTTCAATTACTGCTGGTACTTTTCTAATTGCTCCTAAAGCTAAAATAGCCACTTGAGGCTGGTTGATAATTGGGGTACCCATTACAGATCCAAAACTACCCACATTAGTTACGGTATAAGTTCCGTCTTGAATTTCATCTGGTTTCAGGTTATTGTTTCTTGCTCTAGATGCCAAATCATTTACCGATTTTGTCATCCCAACTAAATTTAACTGATCTGCATTTTTAATTACAGGTACTATTAAATTACCATCAGGCAAAGCTGCTGCCATACCTAAGTTAATATTTTTCTTTTTGATAATTTTATCACCATCAACAGCAATATTAATTAACGGATATTTTTTGATGGTAGAAGCCACTGCTTGCATTAAAATAGGAGTAAACGTTAATTTTTCTCCTTCTCTTTTTAAGAAAGCATCTTTAACTTTATTCCTCCATTTTACAAGATTGGTAACATCAATTTCTATAAAAGATTGCACGTGTGCAGAGGTTTGCACTGAAGCTACCATGTGTTTGGCTATCAGTTTACCCATTCTACTCATTTCGATGATTTCATCTCCACCATTTACAGAAACAGGAGCTGCTTTTGTTGAAGAAGTATTCACTGCGTTAGATTTGACAGTTTCCTTTTTTGGTTGAGATTTCTCTGTAGAACTAGATTTCTCGACTGCACTCGAAATGACAGAAGTGTTAGTTCTATTTTCAATATATCCTAAAATGTCATTTTTGGTTACTCTACCTTCTTTTCCTGTACCTGCTATGTTTTCTAACTCTTCCATGGAAACCCCTTCAGTTTGAGCTATATTTCTTACCAATGGCGAATAAAACTTACCAGAATCTGAAGTTTTTAAAATTGGCGTTGTTGTAATTTCAGCGGCCTTTTCTATGCTTTTTTCTACCTCTTCTATATGAGATTGGTCTTGTGGAGAAGTTTGCTCAATATCTTTTGAAATATCTGTAGAATTTGAATCTTCGCCTTCAGTTTCTATAATAGCAATGGTTTCTCCAACACCAACTACAGCGTCTTTTTCAAATAAAATTTCGAGTAATGTACCCTCTACTTCACTTGGCACTTCTGAATCAACTTTATCAGTAGCAATTTCTACAACAGCTTCATCTAATTCAATGATGTCTCCTACCTCTTTTAACCAAGAAGTTATAGTTGCTTCTGCAACACTTTCTCCCATTTTTGGTAACTTCAATTCAAATCTTGCCATTTTTTTACTTTTTAAGGTTTTGCAAAAGTACGAAAAAGGGATCATTTTTTCTTAAAAAATACCTAAAATCGAAAAACATATTTTTTATTAAATTACATTATTCATAAAATAAAACCTAATATCAGCTTTTTTACAGCACACAATTCAATATTAATGCAAAATATATAATTATTCGATAATGTTAGGGAAATTTTCAATTTTTAAAATCTCGTACTATTTTAAAAAAAATATTTGTTTTACTTTTAATTCGAGATCATTCAAAACATGTTTTTAGTATGATAAACTATTGAGCTATATTAAACCCAGCTTTTAGGTTTTGCTAAAACATCTAATAATCTAGATTCTTCAGAATTTTCTTTTGGTTGATGATTGTATTTCCATTGTACAACAGGTGGTAAACTCATTAGAATACTTTCTATTCTTCCATTGGTTTTTAAACCAAATAAAGTCCCTCTATCATGTACCAAGTTGAATTCCACATATCTACCTCTACGAACTTCTTGCCAATCTTTATGTTCTTGCTTGTATTCTATTTCTTTTCTTCTATCAACAATTGGCACATAACTTTCTAAAAAACTATTACCAACCTCAGTAACAAATTGGTAACGATCTTCAATAGAAAACTCGTCTGTTTCTTTTAAATAATCGAAAAATAAACCTCCAATTCCACGAGCTTCATTTCTATGCGCATTCCAAAAATAATCGTCACAAGTTTTTTTAAACTTCGGATAAAATTCTGGATGATGTTTGTCGCAAGCGGATTTACAAACCGTATGAAAATGAATGGCATCTTCATCAAACAAATAATAAGGTGTTAAATCTTGTCCACCACCAAACCACTGTGTCACAATATTTCCTGCTTCATCATACATTTCAAAATAACGCCAATTTGCATGAACAGTAGGTACAAAAGGATTTTTAGGATGCAAAACCAAACTTAAACCACAAGCAAAAAAATTACCTTCTTTTACCTTAAATTGATTTCTTAAAACTTCAGGCAATTCTCCATGAACTGCAGAAATATTTACACCTCCTTTTTCGAAAACTGCACCATTTTCAATTACTCTAGTTCTACCTCCACCACCTTCTTTTCTTTTCCAAATATCTTCTTGAAATTTAGCAACACCGTCAACTTTTTCTAATCTATCAGTTATGGTATCTTGTAGGTTTTCTATGTATTTGTAAAATTTGTTTTTCATTATTCTAAAATATTCAACGAGTGATTCTTATAATTAATAGCGATTACTTT
The DNA here is from genome assembly GCF_054584775.1 of Polaribacter litoreus. Taxonomy (NCBI): domain Bacteria; kingdom Pseudomonadati; phylum Bacteroidota; class Flavobacteriia; order Flavobacteriales; family Flavobacteriaceae; genus Polaribacter; species Polaribacter litoreus. Next base: position 15,663 of record NZ_JBTLRD010000003.1, read on the forward strand.
ATCTAAAAATAATTTATTTCCAGTTGTACCAATAACTTTTGTTCCATTAAGATAAGTATCATCCATTGGTCTTGTGCTGTAATGTATTTTATGCTTTTTTAAATTCATATGCATAAGATAAATATCTTCTTCTATAGTAGAACTAAAAACATCATAATATTTTCCAAAAGAAGAAACACTTAAAGTATCTATATTGCTATTTCTTTTAATCTTATTCCAAATAGTTTTATCACTTGTAATTAATGAAAAAATACTTGAACCTGTATCAAACATTACATAATAAGAATTGTCTCTTATTTTAATTGGTAAATGAACCCTATTAATTTGATCTAATGCAAAAGGTATGCTTTTTTTAATCCTAAAATTCGAAGGTATTTCTTCTAAAATTGCCATTCGTTTAGAAGCGTAGTCCATTATAAGAATTTTATTTTTTAATAAATCTACCCCTAAAGTTCCTAAATGAATTCTACTCGTATTAAACTGTTCTTTAGTAAATATTTTTCCTGTGTTTGGGTAAAACAATACTCTTTTTTGAAGTACTACAGTGTCCTTAAATTTTAAATTTAAATTAGTTAACGCTAATTTTACGGGTAAATTATTTAAGTTTCTATTCCCTGATAACTTATCAAGTTTTTTTGACAGTTTTGTATTATTTTCTAAAAAAGAGGAAATTGTGTTTTCTTTAAAAAAACTTTCTGCTCCTGTATCAAATTGTGCTGAAAAACGGTTTGGAAAACTATCTATTTTAAAATTGAGGAAAATGGCAGCTTTGTCAAATTGATATCCTCCCATATTTATGGGAATCCAACTAAAATCTATCCAAAAAGATTCTCTATTAGAGCAAGAACTTAAAAAAAACAATAAGCTTAAAATAAAAATTTTATAAATGTTCTTCATTTTCCGTTTATTATTGCCTTTTAATATAGCTACAAGGTTTTCAAAACCTTGCAGGATGTTTTTAAATCTTTAAAGGTGTTCTTAGACAATTTCTAAGATATTTATATACCTACAAGGTTTTGGAAACCTTGCAAGAAATATTCAGATCTAGCAGGAAATTTGAATGGCTTGCTAAATAATTATTTTTCATAAACCAGCTCGTGCTTATTATGTATTAATTTTAACGTTTTGGTTGATGCTGCTGTTACTGATAATGGCAAAACAACAATAATTCCGATGATAGGAATTAACAAGAAAAGCATAAATACAATTCCATTACCAATGGCAAAACCTTTATTTCTACCTACAAAGTCTACACTTTCTTTATAATTTAAATGACGTTCTAAAGTATAATCCATATTACCAAAACCTGCATAATAGGCTTGCACTAAAAACAGTAAAATGGTTGAAAAAATATTTACTATCGGAATAAATTTCAACAATAAAATAGGTAATGAGATTAATAATTCTTTTGCTAAATTTCTAATATTTATGCGTAAACCTCTAATTAACTGTTCTGTGTTAGATGTTTTACGATGCAAATGTTTGATATCTCCATAAAAGTGTTTTTCAATTTTTTCTGAAACAGGACTCATAAAAGGAGCCGAAAGTGCCATTACAATATGTTTGTAAAGTATAAGCCCAATAATTAATACAATTATACCTCCTATAAAATTACTGATACTAGAAAAAGTTTCTTTACCCCAATCCCAAATCCAGATTTTTGCAATAAAACCACCTACATTATCAGACAAAACATAGGCTTCTACACCAATTAAAACTGCAGTAACAATACTAATTAGCACAGGTATTATAAAGTATTTCCAAAGTTTTAACTTTGAAATTAATTCGAGAGCTCCTGAATATTCTTTAATTCCTAAAATTATATTCTTTAACATAGTAAATCATTTAATCTTCCAAAAATACCAAATTATCAATTTTATCTAAGGATGATTCCATATTAATTTTTACAGCGCTGTCTAATTTTTTTATTAAATATTGTTCAATTTGTATTATTGATTCATTTTTCAAGATCACAAACCACTTTCTACCCAATTGATTATTTTTTAAATCCATCTTTTGGGCTAAAATTTCATTAGGAGAAAAGTCTTCATGCCAATCTGTAATTTGCTTTGTCCAAGCTAAAACTTGTTCTATATCTGAACTAAACGTTAAACATTGTTTGGCTATTAAAATATTCCAGAGTGCGTGACGAAAAGCGTTTGCTTTATTATCGAAATTATGAATATTTGGAAATCGCTTTTGAGCAATTCTTAACGTTTTTACAGTTGCTCTAAAAGTAGCATACATAAAAATAGGATGTTTTAAAAACCACTTAAAAAGCACAATTACTTGTTTGAAATTTAGGCTTTTTATGATTTTCCATTTAGACATTTCTGTAATAATAATTTTTGAAAAGCTTTTACGTATTTAATAACTCTAAAAGTTAGCAAAAAGTGCGTTAGCGATTGAAATGACATCCTTTTTTATGCTAATCTAGATTCAATGTTTTATTTAATGATTCATTCCGATTTTATAAGGAAAGATGCTGAAATAAATTCAGCATAAAAAAGATATAATGGAAAGCGCGACTTTGTTTTTTTTCAAAACAAAGTAACGCCCAACTTCTTATTTTATGACGCTTTGTATTCTTTTACTGCATCTACAAATGCCTTTGCATTTTCTAAAGGAATGTTTGGTAAAATTCCGTGTCCTAAATTTACAATATATCTGTCTTTTCCAAAATCGTTAATCATTTGAGTAACCATTTTTTTGATTTCTTTTGGCGGAGATAACAATCTTGATGGATCGAAATTACCTTGTAAAGTAATCTGACCACCAGATAAATAACGTGCATTTCTTGCAGAACATGTCCAATCTACACCTAAAGCAGAAGCGCCAGATTTGGCCATATCTCCAAGTGCAAACCAACATCCTTTTCCGAATGCAATTACAGGAGCATGGTCTTTTAATGCATCAATAATTTGCTGAATGTATTGCCAAGAAAATTCTTGATAATCTACAGGTGACAACATGCCTCCCCAAGAATCAAAAACTTGAACTGCATTTACACCAGCTTCAACTTTTGCTTTTAAATAGGCAATGGTTGTGTCTGTTATTTTTTGCAATAAAGAATGTGCTACAATAGGATTTGTAAAACATAATTCTTTGGCTTTATCGAAATTTTTAGAACCCTGACCTTGTACACAATAGCAAAGGATGGTCCAAGGTGAGCCTGCAAAACCAATTAACGGAATTTCATCATTTAGTTTTTCTTTGGTGGCTTTAATAGCATCCATTACATAACCTAAAGCGTCTTGAATATCTGGAATAATTACTGAATCTAAATCTTTTTGATTACGGATTGGATTTGGTAAATAAGGTCCGAAATTTGGTTTCATTTCCACTTCAATATTCATGGCTTGTGGAATTACCAAAATATCTGAAAACAAAATGGCAGCATCCATACCATATCTTCTGATAGGTTGTACTGTAATTTCTGAAGCTAATTCTGGAGTTTGACAACGTGTAAAGAAATCGTATTTGTGTTTGATTTCCATAAATTCAGGTAAATATCTACCTGCTTGACGCATCATCCAGACTGGAGGTCTTTCTACAGTTTCTCCTTTTAATGCTCTTAAAAATAAATCGTTTTTAATCATACTATTTTATTAACCGCTTTTTGTATTCAACCGCAAAGACGCATAAGAGCGCAAAAGGGTTTATAAATTATTTACTACTCTTTTTATTCCGTTTTTTATTAGCGCGACATTAAAATTGATAAGTAAACCTAATCTACATCCTGAAAGTTTTAAATAAGTTAATGTTTGCGCTAAATGTACATTATTCAACTTTTCAACAGCTTTTAATTCTATTATTACTTTGTTCTCAACTAATAAATCGATCCTATAGCCTGCTACCAACTCAACTTCATAATAAATTACTGGTAAAACTTTTTGCTTTTCAACTTTTAGTCCAGCTTTCTTTATTTCGTAATATAAACATTCTTCATAAGCGCTTTCTAACAAACCAGCACCTAAACCTTTGTGAACTTTATATGCACAATCTACAATTATTCTTGAAATTTCATTTTCAGTCATATTCTTTGCGAACTCTGAGTCTTTACGATTAGTTAGTTTAAATCTTTGAAACTAATTCCATAGCTTTATCAACTGCTTTTGCAATAATTTTAATATCCTTTTCTGTTAAAGCTGATGATAAAAACCAAGCTTCAAACTGACTTGGAGGTAAAAAGACACCGTTTTTAATCATTTCCCAAAAGAACACTGCAAATTTTTCTGTATCTGAAGTTTGAGCTTCTTCAAAATTAGTCACTTTTGTTTTTGTGAAAAATGGATTTAACATAGAACCAAACCGATTTACAGTAAGATCTACATTATATTTTTTAGCTGACTCTAATAAAATAACTTCTATAATCGCTCCAATTTCTTCGAACTTTTCATACGGATTTTGTTTTTTCAATTCTGTTAAAGTTGATATTCCACCAGCCATTGCAATTGGATTTCCAGACAAAGTTCCTGCTTGATACATGCCTCCTAAAGGAGCTACATTTTCCATGATTTCGTTTCTTGCTCCGTAAGCTCCTACAGGAAATCCACCTCCAATTACTTTACCTAAGCATGTAATATCTGCAACTACTCCTAATTTTTCTTGGGCGCCACCAAAAGTAGATCTGAAACCCGTCATTACTTCATCAGCAATTAAAACAGCACCGTTTTTATGCGCCAATTCTTTTAACTCTTTTAGGAAATTGTTTTGCGGGATTACAACTCCCATATTTCCTCCAATTGGTTCTATAATTACACCAGCAATATCATCGTATTTGTCAAAATGAGCTTGTACACTTTCTAAATTATTGTATTCTGCAATTAATGTATTTTTAACGGCTCCTTCAGGTACACCTTTAGATCCTGGTAAACTTAACGTTGCTAAACCAGAACCTGCAGCTACCAATAATGCATCTTGATGCCCATGATAACAACCAGAAAATTTAATAATTTTATCTTTTCCTGTATATGCTCTTGCCAAACGAATTCCACTTAATACAGCTTCAGTTCCAGAATTTACAAAACGAACTTTATCCATTTCAGGAAAAGCATCACAAACAATTTTTGCTAATTTAATTTCGTTTTCTGTTGATGCGCCAAAAGAATAGCCATTTTTTAGTGCTTTTTTCGCTGCTTTTTCTACTTTTTTATGCCTATGACCTAAAATCATTGGTCCATAAGAAAGTACTACATCTACATATTCATTATCATCAACATCGTAAATTTTACTTCCTTTTGCTTTTTTGATGAACAACGGATTTCCACCAACTGAAGAAAATGCTCTTACAGGAGAATTAACTGCTCCTACAAGATTTTTTAATCCTTTTTGATATAGTTTTTCTGATTTTTTGAACATAATGTGTAATTGTTTATTTGTTGAATTGTGTAATTGTACAGTTACACAATTAAACAGTTTAACCCTTTAACAGCAACTTTGCTGCTTCTTTAGCAAAATAAGTAATAATAATATCTGCGCCTGCTCTTTTCATTGATAACAAACTTTCCATCATAACTCTTTCTCCGTCAATCCAACCTTTTTCTGCAGCTGCTTTTACCATTGCATATTCTCCGCTAACATTATAGCATGCAATTGGTCTATCAAAATTATTTTTTAAATCTCTAATGATGTCTAAGTAAGACAAAGCAGGTTTTACCATTAAAATATCTGCGCCTTCTTGATCATCAAAAGTAGCTTCACGCATTCCTTCATCTCTATTTGATGGATCCATTTGATAAGTTCTTCTGTCTCCAAAAGTGGGTGCAGAATCTGCTGCATCTCTAAATGGCCCATAAAATGCTGATGCATATTTTACAGAATATGCCATAATTGGTAAGTTTGGATATCCTGTATTGTCTAAAGATTGACGAATCATATCTATTGTTCCATCCATCATTCCAGAAGGTGCAACCATATCTACGCCTGCTTTGGCGTGAGAAATAACTTGTTTGGCAATATTTACTAAAGTGGCATCATTATCAACATCATTATCATGAATAATTCCACAATGCCCATGTGAAGTATATTCGCAAAAACAAACATCTGTGATTACGTATAAACTTGGGTAATTTTTCTTGATAAAACGAATGGCTTGTTGCATAATTCCATTGTCGTTCCAAGTTTCTGTACCTTCATCATCTTTTTCTGATGGAATACCAAATAATAAAACTGCAGGAATATTTAAAGAAACAACCTCATCTAATTCTTTAGAAATTTTATCCAAAGAAAAACGTTTAATTCCTGGCATAGAAACGATTTCAGTTTCTATATTTTCTCCTTCTTCTATAAATAATGGGTAGATAAAATCATCTACAGACAATTTAGTTTCTCTAACCAATCTTCTAATTCCTTCTGATTTTCGTAATCTTCTTGTTCTAAACATAAAAAGCCCCTGTTTCCCCAAAGGGGAGCACAATGGAATTTGTGCGGTTAATATTTTTTTATTTCACAAAGTAGCATATACTTTGTTTTATTTTTTTCTCAAACAATTCCTTAATTTGAAGGTTAAGATGAAATTGAATAATGATTTTGCACTAAATCTAGCACTGAATCCACGCTTGGTAAATTGGCAACTTGTACATTTTCGAAATATTTTTTGGCTTCCTTAGCAGTAGTTTCTCCAATACAAAAGGCAACTTTATCTGTAGAATTTTCTTTTAAATAACTCTCAATTCCTGAAGGACTATAAAACAAAACACCAGAAACATCTTCTGCTATTTTTTCTGGACTATACATGGTTTTGTAAGCCTCTACTTCGTTTACAACAATATCGTGCGTTTTTAAAAATGCTGGTAATATGTCTAAACGTAAATCACTACAAAAATAAGTTACTTCTTTAGTTTCTAATTCTTTTGATAAATATTCTGCTAACTTTTTTGCATTTTTAGCCACGTAAGTTACATTACCAATTCTATTTTCTATCAGTTTTTTTGTTCTTCTACCTACGCAATAAATATCTTTAAATTTAAGTTCGTTTTTGGTAAACGAATTTAAGATTGCTTCTACTCCATTCTGACTCGTGATAATTACATTTTCAATTTCATTTTTCATCACCTTTGGAGGAATTCTATTAAATCGAATTTTAATAAAATCGCTATCGTCTATACCAATAGTATGTGGTAAGGTTTTCTTTTGTGCTTCTGATAATTTTTTGGTAGAATACACTTTGTTTCTAACTACAGAAACTTCTTCATCTTCTAACATTAACTCTTTACCACCTCTATTAATTACATAATCTGCACAATCTTTTGCCAAATAACGATGACGTCCCATTTTTGCAGTTTTGTTTACGGTAATTTTCTTAGAACCATCTCTTTTTAACAAAACGCCTTTAAAATTGATTTCTTCAGTTTTTTCATCAACATAAGCCAAAGCACCAATTGGCGCTGTACAACCACCTTCTAACAATTTTAAAAACTCTCTTTCTATACCAGCACAAACTTGCGTTTCATAATGGTTTAATTGTTCGCAAGCATCTTTTACAAAATCATCTTTTTCTAAAGCAGCAATCATGATAACACCTTGAGCAGGAGCAGGAATCATCCAAGAAAGGTTAATTGCACCAGCAGGTCTTATCCCTATTCTTTCTAATCCTGCAGCTGCAAAAACAGCTCCATTCCAATTATTATCTTCTAATTTTTGCAAACGTGTATTTACATTACCTCTTAAATCTACAACTTTATGGGTTGGATAACGATTTAACCACATGGCTTTTCTACGCAAACTACCAGTTGCAATTACTCCATTTGGCTGACCAAAAAACTCTTCTGTATCTTTTAAAACTAAAATATCGCTATAATTAGCACGTTTTAAAACTGCAGCTTGTACAATACCTTCTGGTAAAGAAGTTGGTACATCTTTTAAAGAATGTACAGCAATATCAATATCGCCATTTAACATGGCAATATCTAAGTTTTTGGTAAAAATACCTGTAATACCTAACTCGTACAAAGGTTTGTCTAAAACAATATCGCCAGTAGATTTTATAGGAACAATCTCAGATTCGTAACCCAATTCCGTTAATTCTTTGCGTACTTTATTAGCTTGCCAAAGCGCTAATTGGCTATCGCGAGTTCCTATTCTTATGGTTTTTTGCATTTAGTTTTTTAAGATTGAAATACCTTACTAATTACTTGAAGGCTTTGCGAAACTGATGTTTCATCATCTTTTAAATGTTTCACAAATTGTGTTGTTATTTTTTGGATAAAACGTGAAGTTAAGATTTCTGCTTGATTTTCATCAAAATCAGTAATTTTTTTCTTTTGAAAGTTAATTTCGTCGTTTTTAATATTTTCTAAAGATTGCTTTAATGCAGCAATTGCAGGTGTAAATCTTCTGTGGTTTAACCAGTTATTAAATTCCGCCTTGTGTGTTTCAATAATAGCTTCTGCTAGAGGAACCTCTTGTTGACGAATTGCCAATGTTTCATCAGTAATTTTTGACAATTCATCTACATTTATTAAAGTTACACCATCAAAGTTAGTAACATCTTTAGAGACGTTTTCTGGCATAGACAAATCTAATATTAGTAATTCTTGATTTTTAGCAACGTGTGCGGCTGTTATGGTGGGTTTGTCAGCACCTGTAGAAACAATTAACACGTCTGCTCTATCTACCTCTTCAGACAAGTTTTCGATTAAAGCCTTTCTAATTGTAGTATGCTCTTTAACAAAATTAGTAGCTTTCTCTTCGGTTCGATTAATTAAAGAGACTTGCTTGTTCTGCGTATATTCTGCAAGATTTTTACAGGTATATTTTCCCATTTTACCCAAACCAAAAACTAAAATATTCTTTGAATTATAATCGGGTAAATTTTTAATGATGTATTGCACTGCTGCATAGGAAACAGAAGTGGTTCCTGAACTTAATTTTGTTTCGTTTTTTACTCTTTTACTTGCTTGAAGCACCGAATTTATCAACCTTTCTGAATAAGCATTTGTTGTTTTTAACGATTTTGCCATTTTAAAAGACTGCCTTAATTGCCCAACAATTTCATAATCTCCTAAAATTTGACTTTCTAAGCCTGTACCAATTCTAAATAGTTGATGAATTGCTTCTTGATCTTTAAAAACATTTGAGAATTTGGCAAACTCTTGAATTGTACCTTCACAAAATTCACACAATAACTCTATTAGTTGACACGGCCTTTTTGCAAAACCCGATATTTCTGTTCGGTTACATGTTGATAACACAAAAACACCTTCAAAACCTTTTTCTTTAGCTAAAGTCAATAAAGATTTTTGATTTTCTTTAGACAAAGAAAATTTTCCGCGTGTGTTAGCGTCTGCTTTTTTGTAACTAACCCCGATATTATAAAAGTGCTCCTGCCTTACTTCTTGCATTTTATTCTAAAAGTTGGTCAAAAGTAAAAACTATATTTAAAAAAAAACATCGCTAAAAGTACTTTTTATAACGTTAAATGTTTTTTACATGTTTTTTAACCTTTAAACCTCTAAAAACCCTTATTTTTGTAGTGATTATAGGGTTTTTACATAATGTTATATAGAACCGTTCTAAATAAAAAGAATCAAATTTAAACGCAAAATCATGTTTAAAAATGTCGGCGAAAGTACTTTAGAAGAAATTACCTTAGATGACGGTTTTTATGTACTTCATTTTCAGAACGAAAGCAAAGATGTACAAGTTTTTGAAAGAGCTATTAACAGCACTTTTATTCAAATTCATTTTTGCTTAAGAGGATACTCAAAGTTTTTATTTAACAGCGGCGCGTATTCTTTTGATGTTTTAGATGGAAGATCTATTCTGTTATACAATCCGCAGAGAACTTTACCCATTCATTTAGAGAATCAACCTAAGACCACGTTAATTTCTTTGTTGATTTCAATTGAAAAATTTCACTCATTGTTTTCAAAAGAATCTGGTTACATTCCGTTTTTAAGCAATGAAAATAGTAATCGAAAATATTATGATGATACAGAAATAAAACCTACTGTTTCCATTGTTTTACAGCAAATCATCAACTCAAACATCAATAGTTCAATTAGAAATTTGTACGTTAAAGGTAAAGTTTACGAATTATTAAGTTTACACTTTCAGCAAGATGAAAATGTTGAGGGTGAATACTGTCCTTTTTTAGTAGATGAACAAAATGTTTTAAAAATTAGAAAAGCCAAAGAAATTATTATTGACAGAATGGCTGAACCACCAAGTTTACAAGAGTTAGCTAACGAAATTGGCCTCAACATAAAAAAACTAAAGGAAGGTTTTAAGCAAATTTACGGAGACACTGTATACAGTTTTTTATTTGATTACAAAATGGAACATGCTCGCAGACTGCTAGAAAGTAACCGATTTAATGTTAACGAAGTTGGCACTCAGGTAGGCTACAGTACTGCCAGCCATTTTATTGCAGCCTTTAAAAAGAAGTTTGGAACTACCCCAAAAAAATATGTAATGAGTTTAAATCAATAATTAGTTGTTATTTTGCAATTTTAGAAAACCTTACAATTGAAAGAAGAACCTTCTCAACATATAGAAAACGATGACTTGTACGAACACCATAAGTTTGTAGCAAGTGATGGGCAAATACCTTTACGCGTAGATAAATTTTTAATGAATTTTATTGAAAATGCTACCAGAAATAAAATACAACAAGCAGCAAAAGCAGGTAATATTTTAGTAAATGATGTGGTTGTAAAATCAAATCATAAAGTAAAACCCAATGATGTTGTTCGTGTTGTTTTGGCTTACCCTCCTCCTGAAAATCTATTGGTTGCAGAAAATATTCCCTTAGATATTGTCTATGAGGATAACACTTTAATTGTAGTTAACAAACCAGCAGGAATGGTGGTGCATCCAGGCCATGGAAATTACTCAGGCACTTTGGTAAATGGTTTAATTTACCATATTGAAAACTTACCTACAAATTCTAATGAAAGACCAGGTTTAGTTCATAGAATTGATAAAGATACAAGCGGACTTCTTGTAGTTGCAAAAACCGAATTTGCTTTAGCCCATTTATCAAAACAATTTTTTGATAGAACTACAGAACGTTTATATTACGCTTTAGTTTGGGGAAATATAGAGGAAGATGAAGGTAGAATTGAAGGAAATATTGGACGAAGTTTAAAGAATCGTTTGCAAATGGCAGTTTTCCCAGAAGGTGATTTCGGAAAACACGCAGTTACTCATTTTAAAGTTCTGGAACGTTTAACCTATGTAACTTTAGTACAATGTAAATTAGAAACAGGTAGAACCCACCAAATAAGAGCACATTTTAAACATGTTGGCCATACATTATTCAACGATGAGCGTTATGGGGGAAATGATATTTTAAAAGGCACCACTTTTACAAAGTACAAACAGTTTGTACAAAACTGCTTTAAAGTTTTACCAAGACAGGCTTTACATGCCAAAACTTTAGGTTTTACACATCCTGTAACTGGAAAATTTATGCAATTCGACTCAGAAATCCCTAAAGATATTAGTGATTGTTTAGAGAAATGGAGAACGTATTCTGAGCACTCTAAAGAGATAGACCAATAGTCACTTCTAAGACTATTGTATGAAATTTAACGACAGATTTTAAAAATATTTCATAATAAAATGAGGTGAAATTCTTTAGCTCTCAAGAAAAAAATCAAAATCTGAAATCGCTATTATATTTAGATTACGACACGTTAATCAATCATCATATTAACAACTTTTGAGTATAACATGCCTTCTTAAATATTGGTTTTTTAGAACTGTTTCAGAAATTTTACCTCTTTGTAGAGGTTATATTATATGGAAGAAATAATTTATAATAATAATCTAAATAAAACTAAACATAAATACAATAAGAAAACCTCAAGATTTTACTTGAGGTAAGCATCAAATACCTTTTGATTTTAGTTATCAATGGAACCCAACACGCGTTTCATAAAAGCATTTAAGGCTTCTTTCTTAGGGGTTCCATCTTTAATCATTTTATCCACTTCTACAGCTCCGTATAAATTAGAAATTAACTCGCCAATAACGTCTAGTTCTTCATCTTTTAAAGACGGAACTTCAGTTAAAGCTTCTAAAGTTTCAATGGTTTCTAAAATATAATCTTGATCGTTTTCTTCAATAAAATTGGTTAGGTGCTTTATAACTGGTAACTTCATAATTTACATTTTAATTAGATTTAGTAGTATGAAATTAAATAACCTCAGATACCAGTTCTTTTAACACATCAAACTTATTCGTTTGTACTTGGTTTTTCTTTTCGCCACCAACAAAAGTTGCAAAAGTTGGTAAATTACTAACATCTGCCAATTTTCTACTTTCAGGAAATTTCTCTGCATCAACAATTACAAAAGCTGTACTTTCATTTTCAGATGCTAGCTTTTTAAACTTTGGTTTCATAATTCTACAATTACCACACCAAGTTGCAGAATATTGTACTACTACCTTTTCATTTTCTTTTACAATTTCTTGTAAACTATCTGTTGTTAATTCTTGTACCATTTTAATTGTGTGTTTTTTAAATTATGAATTACGAGTTGTAAACCCGTAATTCATAATCTATTATTAATGTTTAGTGAGCTGATAAATATTCAGCTGTACCTTTTGCGTTTGGAGACATTGCCTCTTTACCTTCTTCCCAGTTTGCAGGACAAACTTCTCCATGAGATTGAACGTGCGCGTAAGCATCAATTAAACGTAAAAATTCGTTTACATTTCTACCTACAGGCATATGGTTAATACCTTCATGAAACACAGTTCCTTCTTCATCAATTAAATACGTAGCTCTATAGGTTACGTTATCACCTTCAACTTGTACAGTTTGTGTTGCCTCATCAAAAGTTTCATTTGTGATGTCTAAAATCCCTAAAATAGAAGATAAATTTCTATTAGAATCTGCTAATATTGGATACGTTACACCTTCAATACCACCATTATCTTTAGAGGTACTTAACCAAGCAAAGTGTACTTCTGGTGTGTCGCAAGATGCTCCAATAACAATTGTATTTCTTTTTTCAAACTCACCTAAAGCAGCTTGAAACGCATGTAATTCTGTTGGACATACAAAAGTAAAATCTTTTGGATACCAAAATAATAACACTTTTTTCTTATTGTTTACTGCTTCTTCTAATACATTTAATTTAAACGTATCTCCCATTTCATTCATTGCGTCTACATTTAAATCTGGGAATTTTTTTCCTACCGCTGTTGCCATTTTGTTTTATTTTAATTAATTTCTTTGGATTTGTTACACTGCAAAACTATAGGCTTTTCTTGAATATACGAACTAAAAAAAAAGAAAATTCTTATTTACGAATAGGTTTTTTCAATATGATTTAAAACTTTTTTTATCCTAAAAATAAATATCAAAAAATTAAGATTTAAAACTATTTTAATAACTATAAATTATCATCAAATAAAAATTATAGATAAAAATTATCGAAAAAAATAATGTAATTTTGAATTTCTATTAAAATGATAATACATAAACTTATGGAAAATAAAAAATCGAATCCAAATACAAATGTTTGGAAATTAAATGAATCAGAGGCTACAGAAAAATGCCCATTTATGAGCGGAAACCTTAAAAAAACTGCTGGAGGTGGAACCTCTAATAGAGATTGGTGGCCTAACGAATTAAAACTAAATATTCTAAGACAACACACCTCAAAATCAAACCCAATGGGTAAAGATTTTAATTATGCTGAGGCTTTTAATAGCATTAATTATGATGAATTAAAACAAGATGTAATTGACCTAATGACAGACTCGCAAGATTGGTGGCCAGCAGATTATGGCCATTATGGTGGGTTTATGATCAGAATGGCTTGGCACAGTGCAGGAACTTACAGAGTTGGTGATGGACGTGGTGGCGCAAGCTCTGGATCGCAACGATTTGCACCACTAAACAGCTGGCCAGATAATGGAAATTTAGATAAAGCCAGACTATTACTTTGGCCAATTAAACAAAAATATGGAAGTAAAATTTCTTGGGCAGATTTAATGGTTTTAGCAGGCAACTGTGCTTTAGAATCTATGGGTTTTAAAACCTTTGGCTTTGCAGGAGGAAGAGAAGATGTTTGGGAACCAGAACAGGATGTGTATTGGGGAAGCGAAACGGGTTGGTTGGATAATGATGAAAGATATGATACTTCTGATGGTGATTTAGAAGGACATTTAGGTGCAGTACATATGGGATTGATTTACGTGAATCCTGAAGGACCAAATGGAGAGCCAGACCCCTTAAAATCTGCACACGATATTAGAATTACTTTTGGCAGAATGGCAATGAACGACGAAGAAACAGTTGCCCTTATTGCTGGTGGTCATACCTTTGGTAAAGCACATGGAGCTGCTGATCCTGATAAATACGTAGGTGCAGAACCTCATGGAGCTGCTATTGAAGAAATGAGTACTGGATGGAAAAACACATATAAATCTGGTGTTTTAGACGATACGATTACAAGTGGTTTAGAAGGCGCTTGGACCCCAAACCCAACTCAATGGGATGCTGATTATTTTGATGTTTTATTAAATTATGATTGGGAATTGACCAAAAGTCCTGCAGGTGCACATCAATGGATACCAACTGAAGCGTCTAAAGCCAGAAAAGCACCAGCTGCTGGTGGAAAAGGAACACAATCTATAATGATGTCTACTGCTGATATGGCTCTAAAAATAGACCCTACTTATAGAAAAATCTCAGAATATTTTCATAAAAATCATAACGCTTTTGAAGAGGCTTTTGCAAAAGCTTGGTATAAGTTAACTCACAGAGATATGGGACCTGTTGATCGTTACTTAGGCCCAGAAGTACCAACTGAAGAATTAATTTGGCAAGATCCAATTCCTAAAGTAGCTTATGTTTTATCTGATGAGGATATTGCAACTTTAAAGCAAATGATTTTGGCTTCTGAATTATCTATTTCTGAAATCGTAAAAACGGCCTGGGCATCTGCATCAACCTATAGAAATTCTGATAAACGTGGAGGTGCCAATGGAGGTAGAATTCGTTTAGAACCTCAAAAAAGCTGGGCAGTTAACAACCCTAATGAATTACATAAGGTTTTAACTGTTTTAGAAAGAATTCAACAAGAGTTTAAAGGCACCATTTCTATGGCAGATTTAATTGTTTTAGCTGGTACTGCAGGAGTTGAAAAAGCCGCCAAAAATGCTGGATATTCTATAACTGTACCTTTTACCTCTGGAAGAGGAGATGCTACTCAGGCACAAACCGACTTAGAATCTTTTAGCTATTTAGAGCCAATTGCTGATGGTTTTAGAAATTACATGAATCCGAAATTAAATGTTGCTGCAGAAGATTTATTAGTTGATAAAGCTAATCTATTATCATTATCAATTCCTGAAATGACGGTTTTGGTTGGTGGCTTAAGAGTTTTAGGAACTAATTATGACAATTCTAAACACGGAGTCTTTACAGAAAATGTTGGTTCTTTAAGCAATGATTTCTTTACTAATATTTTAGATTTCTCATTAACCTGGAGTGCCGCTAACACCGAAGAAAAAGAATTTATAGGACGTGATAGAGCTACTGGAGCAATGAAATTTTATGGCACAAGAGCAGATTTAATTTTTGGTTCTAATACAGAATTAAGAGCGGTTTGCGAGGTGTATGGTGCTAATGATGGTGAAGAACGTTTTGTAAACGATTTTGTAAAAGCATGGACAAAAGTGATGAATTTAGACAGATTCGACATAAAATAATACATCTATTATATACACATTAAAAAAGGAGATTTTTTTGAATCTCCTTTTTTTATATTATGTATTTTGTTGTGCAATGTTCTAACCCAAATAGCAATATTAAATTTTCTGACGATTATCCATAGACTGCGTATCGATTAATTTATTGTAAGGATCTACACCAACTTCAGTAGGTTTTTGATCAACAATTATGCTGATTTTATTATGAATCTGAGTAATTTTATGTTTCTGTAAATACAATTCTACTTCTTTTTTTACACCATCAACTTCTTCTGTACCAAAAACACCAATATCAATATAATCTGCTAATTTTACAGATAAAATTGGTTTCTTTTTATCTTTTGGAGTATAACTTAAAGTGTCTCCCACTTTTTCGCCATAAATCTTTTTTCCTTTTTCGTTATTTCTATATTTAGCCACTTCAAACTCAATATCTACTTGGTATTTGCCATTTTCTAATGCTGTAGATTTTACATCTGTAATTCTGTTTTTATATAAAGTTATGGTTTCAAACATATCTTTAATTACATATTGTAAAGAATCTGGGGTAACTTCTTTAATGTAATTCACCATTTCTAAAGAAGTAGTATAAGGCGCTTCTTGAAATTTCACCTTTTCTACATATTTTTTTAAAGCACCATTTAACTTTTCTTCACCTATATAATCACTCAAAGCATAAAACACTAAAGATCCTTTTTGATAACGAATATAACCTTGCCCATCATTATACATTAAAGGCTTTTCGCGCTTACTTTCAAAGGTTCTTTGCATTAAATAACCATCTAAAGCATCCTTTAAAAAAGTACGCATTTTGGTTTTTCCATTTTGATGTTCTAATACTTTTAAAGACACATATTCTGATAAACTTTCGGACAACATTGTAGCCCCTAAAACATCTGCACCAATTACTTGATGCGCCCACCATTGATGAGCAACTTCGTGAACTGTAACTGCAAAAGGATAATCAACTCCATCTTCATTATCATCATCCACATCTGCAATAAAACCAAAACCTTCTGAAAACGGAATGGTATTTGCAAAAGATTGCGCAAAGGTTCCAAAGGTTCTTGGAAACTCTAAAATTCGTAATTGTTTGTGTTGATAAGGACTAAAATTTTTCTCATTATAATCTAAAGAAGCTTTCATCCCTTTTAGCATTCTATCTAAATTAAACGTGTGTGGTTTGTGATAATAAATTTCTAAACTTACCCCTTTATACATCTCTTTTCTCACTTCGTATCTTGCAGAATTAAACGCGTAAAAGTTTAAGATTTTACTATCCATTTTATAATGAAAATATTTGCGATTCCCTTCTACCCATTCTTTTTGTAAATATCCAGGAGCTATCGCAATTTGATCTTTAGAAGTAGAAACCGTGGCTTCAAAATCAATCCAATCTGCATCTTTAGCAATATAAGTATTTTTTAAAGCAGTTGAATCTGTAGGATAAGGACGTAAATCATTTGGTGGTAAATCGTATTTTTTACGGGTTTTATTATCTCTTAATTCTCCTTGAGAAGAATATCCTAAAGAAGGAAACATCGAAGAGTTATTGATAAATGTTCCGTTTTCGATTATAGGTGATTTTTGTCGAAAGGTAGAATTTTCTTCACTTTTTACATGAATCGTTAACTGCAGAGAATCACCAGGCTGAATGGCATTTTTAAATTTAAAGATATCAAAATTAAAAATGGAATCCTCTAAAACTAGATTATTTGGTTTATTAAACTCAAACGTGTTTTCTAAAGAATTGTGATTTACAAAAACGCTATCAATAGCTTCGTCAGTTTTGTTTACCATTGTGTAGACTGCGCTTGCTTTATAGGTTCTTTTCTTTGGATAAATATCTACATCAGCCTTAACAGCAACAATTCTTGGTTGCTTGTAGTCTTCGTATTTTTTATACTTTTTTTCCCATTCAACTGCATCCAATTCTGCTTGTTTAGAAGATGAGTTTTCGCTGTCGGATTTGGTCTCTAAATAAATAAATGTTCCTAAGGTTACAAATGCCATAAAAACCACTGAAAATGTAACAATTTGCGGTATTTTAAAACGCTGTACTGCAATATGAATACGTTCTGCAAATGAACTTGGCAAGCCTCTAACCCAAAATAAAATACTTAAAATTAAAAGCATGGATCCCCCTAAAATCCAATACAATTTATACCATAAATATCTTGATAATGACGTTCCATAACCATTCATATCTGAATAACTAATTCCTGAGCCTTGATTGTATCTAAATATAGGCAACTCTATACCAATAATTGGCAAGAAAGGCATCACAGAGGCAATGATAAAAATGATAAAAAAACCTAAATATTGATTTTTTACCAAGGTTTGAATAAATATAGCTAGCAATGCCCAAACTACAAAACCCAATAGTTTTAAACCAAATAATTCTTTAATATAATGATCGATTTCAAAATTATAATACTCTTGATAAATTTGAAATAACATTCCAGAAACCATAATTACCGCCAACAATACAATCTGCATTTTTATTAGTGCAATCAATTTAGAGAAAAGCAAGGTCCAATTTGGTATTGGTGTACAATCTACTAAGTGATTTACATTAGCTGTATTCGCTCTTTGCACCAACATGCCAGCATATAAAAAAGTACAAATATTGATGACTAAAATTTCGAATAAAACACCACCATCAAGCATTTGTCTGGTAACAGGTAGTGTTGATGTTCCAAAAATTTCGCCCACTGTAAATAATGAAGTAATTAAAACAACAATCCCAACAATTAATATACAGATAAACGGAATGCTTTTAAAAATATATTTAAAATCGATGTTAGATAGTCTCCACATCGTTTTTAAATTTTGAGTAAAAGAATAATTGTAGGTAACCTTTGGTAATTTTATGCTTATAATTCCACTAAAATTTCTTTTAATTACTCTTTCTGATTTTGATTTTCTAAAAGATATGGCAATAGCATTTTGGCTAAATTTAAAATATTTATATACCAAAGCAAACACCAAGCTAGAAATAGCTAACCACAACAATCTGTTATAAATAATAAAATCTTCTAGAGGAACTTGCAATTGATTTTGTTCGTAAACAGTCCAATATTTTGTGTATTTATTTAAGGCCGAAAAACCAGAAGGTTCTAACAATGCTAATAAAGTTTCTTGTTCTGGTTCTGAAAAAATATTGCCAATAGCACCTTGAAAAAACATTAAAATAATTACGGTAATAAAACCAGCGCCTACACTTCTAGAAAAAGTAACCACTGCAAAAACCACTGCTCCAAAAAATAACATATTTGGCAAAACATATATCAAATAAGTGTTTACATAACTCATTATATTAAAATCACCAACAATATCTGGGTTGGTACCTGGAAATCGATACCCAATCATCATACCCAAAGCTACCGCAAACAGAATTACTGTTACCACAACAATACCACTCAAAAATTTAGCAAATAAATAGTTGGCTTTGGTAAAAGGATAAGAGAATAAAATGGTATGCATTTCGCTCTTAAAATCTCTGTAAATAGAAACACCAATAATAGAAGGAAATAAGAAGAAAATTAAAGTAGTAAAGGCATTAAAACTACCAACTACATTTATAGGAGAATTTACGATTCTTGATGAACCTACAGTACCAGTAATACTATCCCATATACCAGCAGAAGTTGCCGAAATAAAAAAAGCAATTAAAACAAAAATTGCCATATAAATATAAAATAATGGTCTTTTAAACCAGTACTTTAATTCTTGTTTGAATATTGTTGAAAACATAATTTTGTAAAGTGATGAGTGGTGCGTGATGAGTTTCTTTTTTTGATAATATTTTTCAGAATTTTAACTCTGAACTTGTTAACTTTAAACTCTTAACTTGTTAAAACTGGTTCATCTTGTTTTAAAGCGATAAAATACACATCATCTAACTGAGGAGTAACCGCTTCAAATTCTTCACTAGGTTTTTCTGGTGAATAAACTCTTATGTTTAATGTATTATCTTGATTATAGTTCGATGATAAAATATTGAACATTTTTTCATTTTCTTCTAAATCATCTCTGTTGATTATTTTTTTCCAAATTTGCCCTTCAATTTCTTTTGTAGCCTCTTGTGGAGTTGTGTGCTTTAAGATTTTTCCTCCATTTAAAATGGCCATTTCATTGCACAACTCTTTTACATCTTCTACAATATGAGTCGAAAAAATAACCGTGCAATTTGTACCTACTTCTCTTAAAACATTTAAAAAACGATGTCTTTCAGCTGGATCTAAACCTGCAGTTGGTTCATCAACAATAATTAATTTTGGGTTATTTAGCAATAATTGTGCAATTCCAAAACGCTGTTTCATTCCTCCAGAGTAACCTGCTACATGTTTATATCTTACCTCATATAAATTGGTAATTTCTAAAAGTTCCTTAATTAATTTTTGTCGGTCTGATTTACTAGCAATTCCTTTTAAAGTGGCAAAATAATCTAACAAATCGTTTGCAGACATTTTAGGGTATACGCCAAAAGATTGAGGCAAATACCCCAATACTTTTCTAAGCGACATATTATCTTCCAAAACATTAATATCACCAAAAGTAATAGATCCAGAATCTGGACTTTGTAATGTTGCAATGGTTCTCATTAAAGACGATTTACCAGCTCCATTTGGCCCTAACAAACCAAACATTCCTGTGCCTATTTCAATACTCAAATCATCTATTGCTTTTACTCCGTTTTTATAGGTTTTGGTTAAATTTTCAATTACTAGCTTCATCTTAATAGTTTTAGTTAAATAGTGTTAGCGCACTCTTACAAATTGTATATAATACTTTGTTAAAATTCTTATCCTCATCAATCTTAGAATTTTAAAATAAGTGTAAAAATAAGGACTTTTGTTACACTCTTTTATGATTTTTTTAATTGATATGCTAAAAAATGGTATTATTTTTACAATTAAATTAAATTTAAAAGTACAAAAACACAGGGTTAGTAAAAGCTCAATCAAGTAAAAAAATATCGTATTTGAAGTAGTTTTTTTTAATTTTAGATTACATGTTTTTACTAGCTTACATTAATATTTTATAAACATTTTATAATGGCAGAACAATCAATTTTAAACGAAAAATCTTTAGAATTCTTAGAAAAATATTTAAATAATGCCTCGCCAACAGGTTACGAATGGGAAGGGCAAAAAATATGGATGAACTACTTAAAACCTTATGTAGACAGCTTTATTACTGACACTTACGGATCTGCAGTTGGAATCATAAATCCTGATGCAAAATATAAAGTTGTTATAGAAGGCCACGCAGATGAAATTTCTTGGTATGTAAATTATATTTCTGATAATGGATTAATTTATGTGATTAGAAACGGAGGTTCAGATCATCAAATTGCACCAAGTAAAATTGTAAATATTCATACTAAAAACGGAATTGTAAAAGGTGTTTTTGGGTGGCCAGCAATACATACTAGAGATAAATCTAATGAACAAGCTCCAAAACCTGATAATATTACAATCGATGTTGGTGCTGCAACCAAAGATGAAGTTTTAGAAATGGGCGTTCATGTAGGTTGTGTAATTACCTACCCAGATGAATTTCATATTTTAAATGGAAACAAGTTTGTATGCAGAGCATTAGACAATAGAATGGGTGGGTTTATGATTGCTGAAGTAGCACGTTTATTAAAAGAAAATAATATTGAGTTGCCTTTTGGACTATATGTAACCAATGCTGTACAAGAAGAAATTGGTTTGCGTGGTGCAGAAATGATTACACAAACCATTAAGCCAAATGTTGCTATTGTTACTGATGTTACACATGACACTACTACACCAATGATTGACAAAAAGAAAGAAGGTCTCCTAGAAATTGGCAAAGGCCCTGTTGTAGCTTATGCGCCTGCTGTGCAACAAAAATTACGAGATCTAGTCATTTCATCTGCTGAAGCTAAAAATATTCCATTTCAACGCTCTGCTTTATCTAGAGCTACAGGAACTGACACAGACGCCTTTGCGTATAGTAATGGTGGAGTTGCTTCTACTCTAATATCTTTACCACTAAGGTACATGCACACTACCGTAGAAATGGTACACAGAGATGATGTAGAAAACGTAATTAAAATGATTTATGAAACGCTTTTAAATATTAAAGACGGTGATACCTTTTCTTATTTCGATGCGTAAGCACCAGTTTTAATAGTACATTACTAGTTATAAAAACAGAATCCTTTCTATTAATTTAGAGAGGATTTTTTTTAAAACTAAAACTTCATATTTAAAAAAATCTTGAATATTTTTTTTATATTTACACAAAGCTTACCAATAATCCCCCAAAATATTTAAAATTATGGAAATTGACAAAATATTAACTAGTAATGTGGTTGATGTAAGTTCTGTAAAAAGTTTTTTCGGTACTGATAAAGACATGTTAATACAATTGATTAATGTTTATCTTACAGAAACAACACCAAGGTTAAAAATCCTAGAAAACAATCTTAGCAACTTAAATTATGAAGAAGTAAGAAGTGTATGTCACTTCTTAAAATCATCGTTTGGCTTAATGGGTATCAGCTGTTTAGAAGAAATTACAACTTTAGAACAACTTGCAAAACAGAATGATAACGAAAACCTAATCAAAGAAAAATTAAATTATGTAATACCTGTTTGTAAAGAAAGTATTGTTGAATACAAATCAATGTTAACAAAATTAGAAGCCTTGTAGTTTTTTTTACAAAAGAACAGTTAAAGATTTCATTAAGATTTTAATAAGTGCATTAATAATGAACAAAAAGTACTGCGTATTAATTTTAATGTTTTCTCAAAATTTCTTCGCACAAATATCTTTTGAAAAAGGATATTTTATAAAAAATGATGGTAAATACATAGTGTGTTTTATTAAAAACATCGACTGGAAAAATAACCCAACTAAATTTGACTACAAACTTTCTGAGAATTCTAATATACTAAACGAAAACATAAATAATGTAAAAGAATTTGGTATTGATAGTGCATCAAAATACATAAGAAACACAATCAAAATAGATAGGTCAACCTCTAACATCAATAAATTAAGCGCTGTAAAAGATCCTGAGTTTAAAAAAGAAACAATTTTCCTTAAAGTATTAATTGAAGGTAAAGCAAATTTGTTTGTATATGAGGATGGAAATCTAAGAAAATATTTTTTTAACGTAGACAATGGTAAAATTAACCAGCTAATTTTTAAATTGTATAAGACTAAACACAATAAAGTTGCAGAAAATGAAAGCTTTAAAAAGCAAATTTGGAACAATTTAAAATGTCAAAATATTAACATCAAAGACATAAAAAACTTAGAATACAAAAAAAAACAACTCATCAATTTATTTATAGACTTTAATAATTGTAGAAATTCAAATTATATAGATTACGAAACAAAGCAGACAAAAAAACCTTTCAACTTAAATTTTAGAATAGGTTATAATTTCTCTAATTTAAAGATTGTCAATACCATTTCTGGTACCCAATTTGCTAATTTTGATAGTGGTTTAGCATTTAGAATTGGTTTAGAGGCCGAATTTATTTTACCTTTTAATAAAAACAAATGGTCAATAATTTTAGAGCCTACCTATCAGTATTTTAAATCAGAAACTGAAGCTGAAACTCAAAGTGCCACTTTAAATTACAGCACAATAGAATTACCAATTGGCATCAGACATTATTGTTATATGAATAAAAATTCCAAACTATTCGTTAATGCTAATATAGTTTCAGAAATTAGTAACAATTCTAATATTCTTTTAAATTCAGGATCAAACATAGACATTAATAAAAGTAAAGACACTACTCTTGGACTAGAATTAGGCTTAAAACATAAAAATAAATATACCTTAGCATTTAGGTATCAAAAAACAGATGGCTTAAGCAATGACATACCTTGGAACTATGCTAACAAAACGTTTTCATTATTATTTGGATATTCTTTATTCTAACATAAATAATGTTTTATAAATTATAATTTTACAAATGATTAAAGAAATTCAACTTAGAATTAATTTAGTAGAAGAAAAAAAAGAAAATATCTTAACATACAAAGCCTCTAAAAAGCTTTCTGTGAATATTACTGAAATTTCTGCGGTAAAAGTTTTAAGAAAATCGATTGACGCTCGTAAAAAAGACATCATTTTCAATTATAAAATTGCTGTATATATTAATGAAACACCAGCAGAACAATCTGACTATACTTTTGACTATAAAGATGTTTCAAATGCAAAAGAAATTCACATCATTGGTTTTGGGCCAGCAGGCATGTATGCGGCTTTAAGATGCATAGAATTAGGCTACAAACCTATAGTTTTAGAACGCGGTAAAAATGTGCAAGAACGCAGAAGAGATTTAAAGGCTATAAATCAAGAGCATATTGTAAATGAAGATTCTAATTATTGTTTTGGAGAAGGTGGGGCTGGCACCTACTCTGATGGAAAACTATATACCAGAAGTTTAAAACGAGGTGACGTTCGTAGAATTTTTGAAAACCTAGTTTTTCATGGTGCCACAGAACAAATTTTAATAGATGCTCATCCACATATAGGCACAAATAAGTTGCCAAAAATCATTCAAAATATTCGCGAAACTATTTTAAAATTCGGTGGCGAAATTCATTTTAACAGCAGAGTTACCGATTTTATCATTAACAATAATACGTTAAATGCAATTCAAATCAATAACAATACAGAACTCAGCGTAAATTCAGTTATTTTGGCAACAGGCCATTCAGCCAGAGATATTTATGAATTATTAGATAAAAAAAAGGTACATTTAAAAGCAAAATCTTTTGCAATGGGTGTTCGTGTAGAGCATCCTCAAGAAATTATAGACCAAATTCAGTATAGCTGCGAAGGTGCAAGAGACGAACTATTACCTGCTGCTGCCTACAGTTTAGTGCAGCAAGTAAACAACAGAGGCGTGTATTCTTTTTGCATGTGTCCTGGAGGTTTTATTGTTCCTGCAGCTACAGCAAATGGCGAAGTAGTTGTAAACGGAATGTCGCCCAGCAGAAGAAATAATAAATTTGCAAATTCGGGTATTGTCGTAGAATTAAATATTGACAAAGACTTTAAAAAATACGAGCATTTTGGCGCTTTAAAAGGTTTAGAATTTCAAAAAAACTTAGAAAAATTAGCATTTACTGCTGGAGGAAGAAATCAAACAGCACCTGCACAAAAATTAGTAGATTTTGTAGACGGTAAACTCTCTACAGATTTAAATGAAACTTCTTATCAACCTGGCTTAAAATCTGCTCCATTACACTCTTTATTACCTAAAATTATTGGAGGTAGACTACGAAAAGGCTTTAAAGCTTTTGGAGGAAAAATGCATGGATATTTTACCAACCAAGCAAATATTGTTGGTGTAGAATCTAGAACATCATCTCCAATAAACATTCCCAGAAAACAAGATTTAGAACACACACAAATTAAAGGCTTATACCCTTGTGGAGAAGGTGGTGGTTATGCAGGCGGAATTGTTTCTGCTGCTATGGATGGCGAACGTTGTGCAGAAGCTGCGATTGCAAAAATCTAATATTTTCAATCATAAACCAATAAGTATTCTTAATTTTACTTTTTAATATTTTATTATGAAAATTACAATTGGCAGGGTTGATAAAGCCGATTTTCCTGAATTATCCTTAAAACAAATTGATGTAAAAATCGATTCAGGCGCTTATACATCATCCATACATTGTTCTAACATAGAAGAAATTTCTCTAAACAATACGCCCTTTATTAAGTTTACATTGTTAGACCCAGAGCATTCTTTGTACAATAATAAAGAGTTTACCGTTAAAAACTACACTTCTAAAATTGTTAAAAGTTCTAATGGAATTTCTGAAACAAGATTTATGATTCAAACAGAAATTTTAATTTTCAATACAATCTTTCCTATTTATTTAACACTAACAGAACGAAAAGACATGAAATTTCCCATATTATTGGGAAGAAAATTTTTGAATAAAAAATTTATCATAGATACTGCTAAAAAAAACCTATCACATAAATTAAAACATACAAACAAATGAGAATAGTTATTCTATCTAGAAATCCTAAATTATATTCTACAAAAAGATTAGTAGAAGCTGCAGAAAAGAGAAAACATGAGGTTTTTGTTGTAGATCATTTAAAATGTGATATTGTTATCGAAAAAAAATCACCTAAAATTTACTATAAAGGAGAGTATATTTCTAATGTTGATGCCATAATACCAAGAATTGGTGCTTCTGTTACCTTTTATGGTACAGCCGTTATTCGACAATTTGAAATGATGAAGGTATTTACTTCTGTTAGTTCTCAAGCCTTAACAAGATCTAGAGATAAATTAAGTAGTTTACAAATTTTAGCAAGAGCGGGTGTTGGTTTACCAAAAACTGTTTTCACCAACTATACTAAAGATGTAGAACATGTAGTAGATTCTGTAGGTGGCGCTCCTTTAGTATTAAAATTACTAGAAGGCACACAAGGTTTAGGGGTAGTTTTAGCAGAAACTAAAAATGCAGCAACTTCAGTTTTAGAAGCTTTTAATGGCTTAGGAGCCAGAGTAATTGCACAACAGTTTATTAAAGAAGCTGGTGGTGCAGATATTAGAGCTTTTGTGGTTGATGGTAAAGTAATAGGTGCAATGAAACGTCAAGGAAAAGCTGGAGAATTTCGTTCTAATTTACACAGAGGAGGAAATGCAACTGTAATAGAATTAACAGATGAAGAAGAAAAAACAGCTTTAAAAGCAACTAAAGCACTTGGTTTAGGTGTTGCTGGGGTTGATATGCTACAATCTGCAAAAGGCCCTTTGGTTTTAGAAGTTAACTCATCGCCTGGTTTAGAAGGTATAGAAGTAGCCACAGGAAAAAATATTGCCAAAGAAATTATAAGATACTTAGAGATTCATGTTGAGTAAACCGTTTACACTGCTTGGTAAAGTTATTCCTGAAGGAAAACGCACTGTAATTGATTTAAAAGTTGCAAAACTGCATACAAGAACACCAATAAATGTTCCAGTAATTATAGAGCACTCCACAAAACCTGGCCCTGTAGTATTACTTTTAGCAGGTATTCATGGAGATGAAACCAATGGAGTTGGCATTATTAGAGAAATTATAGATCAAAAACTAAATAAGCCACAAAAAGGAACTATTATTTGTATACCTGTATTTAATATTTTTGGATATTTAATACATACGCGAGAGTTTCCTGATGGTAGAGATTTAAATAGGATGTTTCCTGGTACACAAAACGGCTCTCTAGCTAGCCAATTTGCCTACCAGTTTTCAGAAAAAATAGCCCCATTTGTAGATTATGTAATCGATTTTCATACTGGTGGTGGTTTAAGAGATAATATTGCCCAAATTAGATGTAATAAAAATGATGATAAAGGACTACAATTAGCCAAAATTTTTAATCCACCAATGATTTTATTTTCTAATAACATTGTAAAATCACTACGAGAAACATTACATAAAATGGGTAAAACCGTTTTGCTTTTTGAGGGCGGAAAATCGTACGAATTAAATCCAACAATTATTAACGAAGGTGTTAATGGAACACGAAATGTATTGATTCATTTAGGTTTAATTAAAGGCGAAATAACTGTAAGAGAAAAACCTATTTTTGTAAAAAAATCAAAGTGGATTAGAGCTTCAGACTCTGGTATGTTAAAGGTGATGGTTTTTAATGGCACTTTTGTTAAAAAAAGAGACGTTTTAGGTATCGTTCAAGATCCGTTTGGTGAATTTAAAAAGAAAATCTATGCTCCTTTTAATGGATTTGTATTTTGTATTAATAAAACACCTATTGTTAATAAAGGTGATGCATTATTTCACCTAAGTATTGAAAATTAACATTTTATACCAACACTTAGTGTTTTTAAAAAAGTTAATTTTTTTAAAAATAATCTCAAATTACGCGTTTTTATTAGCTAAAAAACATTCGTATTTTTGTGTAATCCTCAAAGAAACAATATGACTAAAGACTTAAGTGACTACAGAAAATCATATGAAAAGCAAGAACTTTTAGAAAAAAATTGTCCTGAAAATCCTATAGAATTATTTCAAACTTGGTTTAGAAACGCAGACGAATCAAACACTGTAGAAGAAACCAACGCTATGCATGTATCTACTATTGGGTTAGACGGATTCCCTAAAAATAGAGTTGTTTTACTAAAAAAAATCACCTGGGAAGGTTTTATTTTCTATACCAATTATACCTCAGAAAAAGGAAAAGCTATTGCTGCTAATAATAATATTTGTTGTTCTTTTTTTTGGCCAGCTTTAGAACAGCAAATTATCATTAAAGGCAATGCCGAAAAACTAGCCGAAAATTTATCTGATGGTTATTTTGAATCTAGACCTGATGGTAGTAAATTAGGTGCTTGGGCCTCTAATCAAAGTACTGTAGTAGCATCTAGAGAAGAATTAGAAGCAAATTTAAAAATGTTTGAAAGAAATTTTGAAGGAAAAGAAATTTTAAGACCAAAACACTGGGGAGGCTATTTGGTGAAACCTATTTCTATAGAGTTCTGGCAAGGAAGACCCAACAGAATGCATGACAGGTTACGATACGAGTTACAAAAAGATTTTTCTTGGAAACTTGACCGTTTATCACCTTAATTTTTATATTTACAAAACCATTAACCAAAATAAATGAAAACACTGTATATAGTTCGTCATGCAAAATCGTCTTGGGAATATTCAGGAATTGATGATGTAGATAGACCATTAAAAAAAAGAGGAATTAAAGACGCTCATTTAATGTCTAAATTTTTGTCGAAAAATATTGATAGACCTGATGTTTTTGTTTCTAGTAGTGCAAATAGAGCCTTACACACCGCAATTATATTTTGTGACAACTTAGGTTTTCCTTTATCAAACCTTCAAATTAGCAGGCAATTATACAGTTTTAGTGACGGTTATTTGGTAAAAACAGTAAGTGCTTTAGATGATGCCTTTAATTCTGCTATTATTTTTAGTCACGATCATGGTATCAACACTTTTGTAAATAAGTTTGGCAGCAAACCCATTGCACATGTAACCACTTGTGGAATTATAGGTCTTAAGTTTCAAGAAAAACATTGGAAAAATATTAAAAAAGGGAAAACATTTATGATCGAATTCCCTAAAAATCATAAATAATTTGAGTGCTTTAACAATAAAAAAATATGGTGCTATAGATATAGGGTCTAACGCAATACGACTATTAGTTTCTAATATCGTTATAAAAGAAGGTAAAGAAACCCAGTTTAAAAAATCTTCTTTGGTGCGAGTACCTATTCGTTTAGGAGCAGATGCTTTTGTAAAAGGTTTTATTAGTGATGAAAACATTACTAGAATGGTAAACGCTATGAAGGCCTTTCAGCTATTAATGGAAGTACATAATGTAGAGCGCTATAAAGCCTGTGCAACTTCAGCAATGAGAGAGGCTAAAAATGGAAATGAGGTTGTTGCAGAAATTTTAGATAAAACAGGAATTCAAATAGATATTATTGGTGGTAAAGAAGAAGCTGCTATTATATCTTCAACCGATTTAAATCAGCTTATTAAAGGTGATAATTCTTATTTATATGTAGATGTTGGTGGAGGAAGTACAGAATTTACTATTTTTTCTGGAGGTAAAATCACCAATTCAAAATCTTTTAAGATGGGTACAGTGCGTTTATTAAACAATAAAAAATCAGTAAATAAAGAAATCTTTGCCAGTGTTGAAAAATGGATTACCAAAAACACTAAAAATCTTAAAAAAATAGCCTTAATTGGTTCTGGAGGAAACATCAATAAACTGTTTAAAATGTCTGGTAGAACAGAAGGTAAACCCATTTCTTACATTTATTTAAACGCTCAATATCAATTTTTAAAACAAATGAGCTACCAAGAAAGAATCTCTGAATTAAGTTTAAACCCTGATAGAGCAGATGTTATAATTCCTGCAACAAAAATTTATCTTTCTGCAATGAAATGGAGTGGCTCTAGAAAAATATATGTTCCTAAAATTGGTCTTGCAGATGGTATCATAAAAAGTTTATACTACAACAAACTATAATTTCTTGTTTTTACTGCCGATTTTTAAATGTTTTTAGTACATTTGGCTCAATGCTAATCGACTACATCAAAGTATTTATTAATATTTAAAAAAATGAAAAAAATTCTATTAAGCGCAGTTTTTCTAATGATGGCTGCAATGTCTTTTGGTCAGGATTTACCACCAAACCCTGAACCTGGTAAGTGTTATGTTCGTTGTAAAACGCCAGATGTGTATAAAAACGAAACTATAAACGTTGCTGTATCTCCAGAATATAAGAAAATAATTACTTATCCTGCTGAATATAAGACAATTCAAGAAAAGGTTTTAATTAAAGAGGCTGGTCAAAAAATTTTAGTGGTACCAGCAGTTTGGGGAACTCAAGAGGTTACGTATTTTGAAAAAGAAGATGGTACAAAAATAGAAACAGAAAAAGCAGTTTTTGTTCAAGGCTTTGAAACTGTTGAGATAAAGGCGGCCACTGCAAGCTGGGAAATGAGTGAAAAACTACCAAATTGCGAGTCTAGCAATCCTGATGATTGTAGATATTGGTGTTACAAACCAAAACCTGCAGAGTTTAAAACCATGCCTGTAGAAAAACTACAAAAAGATGCTTCTGTTACAAAAATTCCTATTCCTGGTGTTAAAAAAACTTACAAAAGAAAAGTAATGGTAAAGCCACCAACCACTAGTATTGTAAAAACAGAGCCAGAATATAAAACTATTGAAAAGACAATTTTGGTTAAAGATGCAAGAACTGAAGAAGTAATTGTACCTGCAGTATATAGATCTGTTAACAAACAAATTTTGGTTAGAAAAGGAGGGCTTACTTCTTGGAAAGCTGTTGATTGTGAACTAATTGACAATACTCCGTTACCAATTAATTGGGACTTTTCTAGTGCTGTTTTAAATGATGGGGCAAAACAAATTATTGATGCAAGATTATTACCAATTTTAAAAGATGGTGTTGCTGTTTATATTGAGTCTCACACAGACATGAGAGGTACTAAAAGTGATAATCAAGATTTATCTGACCGAAGAGCGAAAGCAGTTACAGACTACTTAATTTCTAAAGGTATCAATCCAAGTCAATTATTCGCAAAAGGGTTTGGAGAATCTAGATTACTTAATAAATGTTCAGACAATGTTAAATGTTCTGAAGCAGAACACTCTGTAAACAGAAGAACAACTTTTAGAGTTGTAAATCAAAATTAAGAATCAATTTCATTTATAAAAAAACCAAAGTAATTGTACTTTGGTTTTTTTATGTTTAATATTTTCTGATAACTTCTTTAAAAAAAGGATAATAATATTCCGTCATAACATACCCTTTTTTTTCTGCTATTTTTTTACCTCTATGATTCACTACCATTAATGTGGGAAAAGATTTTACCTTATATTTTTCTTTTAAATATAAATTTTCACTCATCTTATCAGGATCAATTAAATCTTTTCTTCTTGGAATATCTACTTCTAACAATACTAATTCATTATCAGAAATAGATTTAAATTTATCTGTATAAAATAATTCATCATTTAAAACTTTACATGGTTCACACCAATCAGATCCTGTAAAATAAATTAAAACAGGTTTCTTTTCTTTCCTAGAAATCTTTAGCGCTTCTTTATACGTTGGTGTCCAATTAAGTTCAACCTTTTTAGATTCAAAAACGCTTACACTATCTGCTGTAATTATTTGAGATTGCATAGACTGAAAAGCCAAAAAGCCAATCGCAAAAAAAACTAAGAATTTATTCATAATATACCTTTGTTTATTCAAAAATATCAAAAATAATACCAATATAAAATTTAAAATGTGACTTGTTAAAAAATAATGTGTCTTACAAGTGTTAAGTAATCATTTTAATGATAGCTTCTAACAAAAAACTCAAAAAAGAAAAACCGATGTTAACAACATCGGTTTTGTTGTATATGACGAGTAATTTGCTTGTTAAAAACTTCGTTTTGATTATCTAAAAATGTAGTTTCAATTTCAATAAAATAAATATCGACTATAAATTCTTTTAACCGAACATAATCTTTTTCAGTGGTTAATACTATTTTCTTTTCATACTTTATACTATTAAAGGCTGATTGTATCTGTTTAATATCGTTCTTTGAAAATTGGTGGTGATCTTGATATTTTAAGTGTTTAAAGTTAATATTTTTAATTTCTAAAAACTCTAATAATGGAGTTGGGTTTGCAATTCCTGTAACTAAAACAACTTCATAATCTATTAAAACGTTTATTGCTAATTTATTTTTAACAGAAACTAAATGACCATATGAAATAAAAGTAAAAAAAACATCCTTTTTGTAATGTTGTAATCTTCTTTTTATTTGTTGCTGCTTATCTAAACCTAAATTAGGTGGGCACTTTGTAACAATAATAATATCTGCCCTTGCTGCCCCTTTTCTACTTTCTCTTAAATTACCAGTTGGTAACAAAAAATCGTCTGTAAATAAATCGTTATACTTAGTGAGTAGAATATACAAGCTGCCTTTTATTTTTCTATGCTGATAAGCATCATCTAACAATACAACTTCTGGAGATTTTTGATCAATTAAATTT
The DNA here is from genome assembly GCF_054584775.1 of Polaribacter litoreus. Classification (NCBI taxonomy): domain Bacteria; kingdom Pseudomonadati; phylum Bacteroidota; class Flavobacteriia; order Flavobacteriales; family Flavobacteriaceae; genus Polaribacter; species Polaribacter litoreus. The sequence continues at coordinate 47,918 of NZ_JBTLRD010000003.1, forward strand.
GTAACCCCTTCTACCCTATTTGCATCTACAGCTACATTAATGTTAGTAAATTTTTTATAATATTGCAGAGGTTCATCACCCACATCTAAAGCAGTATGATTATCATTCAACAAAACATAACCATTAGTTTTACGCTTATATCCTCTACTTAAAACAGATACCTTAAAGGTTTCTTTTAACAACCTTATTAAATACTCTATTTGAGGGGTTTTACCTGTACCACCTACACTTAGGTTACCAACAATGATTATAGGAATTTGAAAAGAGGTTTGTTTAAAAAAACCTACATCAAAAAAGAAATTTCTGATAGTTGTCACAACATCATAAATTACTGCTAACGGAAATAATAAAAATCGAAAAAATTTCATCAATACGAAAATAAGTCATTTTTATGGATTGATGCGTTGAAAATGCTAACTTTGGATTCTGATTTAGTTTACCTGTATGATAATAAAAGATATTACAAATTACATAGAAGAAATTGCCCCTTTAAATTATGCTGAAGATTTTGACAATGTGGGTTTATTAGTTGGCAACTATAACACAACTGTATCTGGTATTTTAGTAACTTTAGACACCTTAGAAGAAACTGTTGAAAAAGCAATTGCTAACAATTGTAACTTAATTATAAGTTTTCATCCTATTATTTTTAGCGGTTTAAAAAAATTAAATGGTACTACTTATGTAGAGCGTGTAGTTCTTAAAGCTATTAAAAATGATATTGCTATTTACGCTACACATACTGCTTTAGACAACTCAAAAGTAGGAGTTTCTGCAAAAATAGCAGAAGTTTTAGGGCTGAATAATACTAAAATTTTAATTCCTAAAAAGGGAATCATAAAAAAACTGAACACTTTTGTACCCGCTGAAAATAAAGAAGAATTAAAGTCTGCATTATTTGCTGCGGGTGCTGGAAACATTGGTAATTATGATCATTGTTCATTCTCTGTTTCTGGAGTGGGTACTTTTAAAGGCAATGAAGAGTCGAATCCGGTTTTGGGTGAAAAAGGCAAATTAGAAACTGCAAATGAAATAAAGCTTACAGTTACTTTTGAAAGTAAAAATGAAAGTAACATTTTAAAAGCTTTGCAAAAACATCATTCTTATGAAGAAGTAGCATACGAAATTATTACCTTAGAAAATATCCATCAAAATATTGGTATGGGAATGATTGGTGAACTACCTCAAGATATGGGTGAAAAAGAATTTCTGTTGTACCTAAAAAAAACGATGCAAACAAGCTGTGTACGTCATTCGTCATTTATCAACAAAAAAATAAAAAGAGTAGCTGTTTTAGGTGGCTCAGGTAGTTTTGCTATTTCAAACGCTAAAAGAGCTGGAGCAGATGCGTATATAAGTGCAGATTTTAAATATCACGACTTTTTTAAAGCAGAAAATAATATTCTTTTAGCTGATATTGGACATTATGAAAGCGAACAGTTTACAAAAAACCTTTTGGTTGACTATCTTACGAAAAAATTTAGTAATTTTGCAAACGTTTTATCAGAAAAAAGTACGAATCCTATATACTATATATAATCATGGCAAAGAAGAAAGAAATTTCGGTTGAAGCAAAATTAAGAGCTTTATATGACTTACAATTAATAGACTCTAGAATTGACGAAATTAGAAATGTTAGAGGAGAATTACCTTTAGAGGTTGAAGATTTAGAAGATGAAGTTGCTGGATTGAATACTCGAATTGCTAATTTAAATAAAGATGTTACTAATTTAGAAACTGATATCAATAACAAAAAGTTAGCGATTGATGAATCTAATGCTTTAATGAAAAAGTACGAAGAACAACAGAAGAAAGTAAGAAATAACAGAGAATTTGACTCTTTATCTAAAGAAATTGAATATCAAGATTTAGAAATTCAATTGGCAGAAAAAAGAATTAATGAGTATAAAGCTAAAATTGCGCAAAAACATGAGGTAATTGATGCTACTAAAGAAAAACTTGCAAAACAAGAAAAACATTTAGAGCACAAAAAAGCTGAGTTAGATGCTATTTTACAAGAAACACGTAAAGAAGAAGAGCTTTTATTAAAAAAATCTAAAGAGTTTGGTGATTCTTTAGATGCGCATTTGTTTGCGGCATATAATAGAATAAGAACCAAAGTAAAAAATGGTTTGGCTGTTGTAGCTATAGAGAGAGGTGCCTCTGGTGGCTCTTATTTTACAATTCCGCCTCAAGTGCAATTAGAAATTGCAAATAGAAAAAAAATTACCATAGACGAACATAGTGGACGTATTTTAGTTGATGCTGCTTTAGCTGCTGAAGAAAAAGAGAAAATGGATAAATTGTTTTCTTAATATATCTGCATAAATATAAAAAAACTCGAAGCAAAAGCTTCGAGTTTTTTGTGCAATAAATATTAACAATCTATTAATAATCTAACTTTTTTAGATAACTTAGTTTTTGTTTCCAGATTGCTAAATCATCTTTAAATTCATTTACTTTATTTTTTACATTAACCACTAAAGGATTATCGTCTTTTGCATTAGAGAAAAAACCTAAATTATTTTCTAATTGCTGTATTTCTCTTACAATTTCATCTATCTTTTTTCTCACAAAAAGTTGTTCTGAATCTAATTTTCTAGTGTCGTTTTCAGCAGCATAACCATCTACTACGTTGGTAAATTTTAACATAGCAACTTCGGTTTTATCTAAAGATAAATTGCTTAACATTTTATCTATTTGCTTGTTAAACTTACCCTCTAAATGACGTGCATTTCTTGGTAACCGCCCTAATTCTCTCCAATCTTCAATTGCTTTTAAGATGGTTTCTTTTGTAGGATCTTTTATTTCCTTTACATCTTCTAAAAATTGTTTTTTTGAGGCAACAGTTAGTAACTCTTCTTTACTGATAGCATTTTTTTGTTGGTGATAACGATCAAAATAATGATTACATGCAGCTTTGAAACGTTTCCAAACTTCATCTGAAAATTTTCTAGGAACATGTCCGATTTTTTTCCAATCTGATTGAACTTTTTTCATGGCATTAGTTGCCATTTCCCAATCTTCGCTATCTTTTAAAGATTCTGCAAGTTCTATTAAAGCTAGTTTTTTGTTTAAATTTTCTTGCTGAATACTCTTTTCGTTTTTATAAAAAGTGTTTTTAGCACTATTAAACTTTTTGGTAGCAGCTTTAAATTTTTGCCAAACTTCCTCACTCTTAGAGTAAGGTAATTTACCTGCATCAAAGTATTGTTTTCTTAACGTCTCAATATCATCAATACTTTTTTGCCAATCGTTATGTGTTTTATTATTAGATGTGTCGTAAGCATTAATTAAAGCTACAACTGCCTCTTTTTTATCTATAATTTCTTGATGTTTAGAGCGCATCTGTTTAAAATGGTTGTGCCTCTTATCATGAATCTTTTTGGTTGCTACACTAAATTTATGCCAGATCTCTTCTCGCATTTCTTTGGCTACTGGTCCTATATCTTCTTTCCAAGCTCTATGTAATTCTTGCAATTCTTTAGAAGCATAATTAATATCTGCCTCAGTTGTTAGTGCTTCTGCTTTTGCTATAATTTTAAGTTTTTCTTCTAGGTTGTATTTAAAGTCTAAATCTCTAAAATCATTGCTTAAGTGCAGTAAATCATAAAAACGCTCTACATGATGATGGTATATTTTCCAAGTATCGTTATAATAAGATTTTGGAACAGGACCTATTGTTTTCCAAGTATCTTGTAGCTGCTTGAAGTTTTTATACATTGTCTTAGCATCGGCCTCTTCAATTAACTCTTTTAAGCTTTCAATAACCTGAACTCGTTTTTCTAAATTTTGATTCAGTTCTTTTTCTAAATTTTTATAATAAGCATCTCTTTGCTTTTTATAATCTCCTAATAAACGATTGTATTCTATCTTTACTGGGCTAGAAAATTGAAAATCAATAGCGTTGCCTCCTTCTGCTAAAAATGCTGCTTTTTTTTCTGCTAATAAAGCACCAAATTTCTGATTAAAAGTACTTTTTATTGAATCTATTTGAGATTTAATAGCTTGTATCGGACCATCTTTTAATGTTTTTTGCAAAGCAACAACTAACTCTTCTAAAGTAAACTTAGAATAATCTACAATAGTTGCTTCTTGTGCTTTGCCCTCATTTTTTTCTGAATTTTCGGCAACCGAATTTTCAATTTCATTTACTGCTTCAGAATTTTCATCAACTACTTCTTTTGGTGTTTCAGATGCGGTATTTATTGACTTTTTTACTTCTTCTGATGAAGATGTTTCCGATTTTTCAACGTTTTTTTCATTTTTATCCAACATAATTACTATGTTTAAAAGGTCTGTATATAGTATTATACTATATTCTCATCAAAAATAGTGACTACTAATAGTAATTCCAAGATAAATTTATAAGTAAAATTGATAATTGATTAATCTTTCCAAATTCTCCAAGATTCTTCTGCTTGTAGTTGTAACATTTCTAAACCGTTTTTAACGGTTGCTCCTTTATCTTTACCTTTTGATAAAAAAGTGGTAAGTGCAGGGTTGTAGATTAAATCGTAGAGTATATGTTTAGTTGTAATGTGTTGATAAGGAATGTTTGGACACTTTTCTATATCTGGTGAAGTACCTAAGGGTGTTGCATTAATGATAATTGTATATTTTTGAATCTTTTCTTTTGTTAAACTATCATAAGAAATTTCTTTATTTCCTTTAGGATTTCTAGAAACAAACTTAAACTTTATATTATTCTTTTTTAATGCATAAGCAATGGCTTTGGATGCTCCTCCTGTTCCTAAAATTAAAGCGTATTTATGATGTTTTTGTAACAAGGGCCCCATTGAGTTTTCAAAACCAAATACATCTGTATTATATCCTTTAAGATTGCCTTTTGGGGTAATTTTTATAGTATTTACTGCGCCTATTTCTTCAGCTGTTTTGTTTAACGTATCTAAAAACGGTATTACAGCTTCTTTATAAGGTATGGTAACGTTCATTCCTTTTAAATGTTTATTTTCTTCTATCACCGAAGGAAAATCTTGAATTTGTTCTAGATCAAAGTTGACATATTTATGATCTTTTAGCGCTAAGTTTTTGAATTTTTCTGAAAAATATCCTCTAGAAAAAGAGTATGAAATATTTTTACCCAATAACCCAAATAATTTATTTTCCTCTTTTTCTTTCATAATAATCTATACCTAAAATTAAACCAATTCCCATAAAAATAAAGAGCACTGCAACCACTGTTTCAGTAGTTAGTGCATCTGGTACAAAGCGTTCATAATTTTTTATAATTTTATGCCCATCTATATCTAATAAAAAAGACTCACCATCAGTTACATAAACCTTTTTTTTCCAAGGCCAAACAATACCTAAAGAGCCTGTTATAAAACCAATAATAATGGCATTTACAATGTTACGCCAACGCTTTAAAACGTACCCTAAAACATGAGATATAGACACCAAACCAAAAGTAGAACCTGCTGTAAAAACAGATATAATTTTTAAATATTTCATTTTTACTGGATCAGAAAACACTTGAAAATTTCCTGTTAACACATTGGTTATAATACTGAACAAAACGTTTACAGAATCTACCAAAAGAAGCACATAATTGCCTAGTAAAATTAAAATAAATGAGCCAGAAAGTCCTGGTAATGTCATTCCAGAAACTCCAATAATACCACAAAGAAAAACAAACCAAAGATTATCATTTTCTTTGGCTGGTGTTAAAAAACTTATTCCTATACCTAAAGTAACTCCAAATATAATATAGATAACACTCTTCCTATTCCAATCTTCAAACCCTTTACCAATGTAAAAAACAGAACCTATAATCATACCAAAAAACCAACTCCATACATATAGCTCATAATGTTCTAAAAAGTAGTCTAAAATTAGCGAAACACTAAAGTAGCTAAAAATACTTCCTCCCATAACAAGCAACATAAATTGCGCATTTACATACTTGAAAAAGGTTTTAAATTTACCCGAAAACAGTAATTTAAAAGCGGTGAAGTTTATTTTTTGAAACGAATAGATCATCTCTTCATAAAAGCCTAAAACAAAAGAAACTGTACCTCCAGAAACACCTGGTACTTTATTAGCAGCCCCCATTGCTAAACCTTTAATAAACAACATTATTTTTTTTGCAAAAGTTCTTTCTTGCTGCATTTATTGCTTTTTTACTGCTAATCTTTCCATCAATAAAATTAAAGAAAAACCAATAATTGCCAAAATAATAGCAAAAGTTAATTGTGCATCACCATCAAAAGAAAAAGGAGATATACTTTGTTGATTAAAAGGAACTTTATCTCCATGTGAATTTGTACGCCAAGTTAAGGTTTCTTTCCAAGGCCAAATTTTATTTAAAGAGCCTATAATAAACCCTGTTAATGCAGCTAAAGTGTAGTTTTTATAATTTGCAAATAACCATTTTAATACTTTAGAAAAAGATAATAAACCAATAATGGCACCAATCATAAATACCAAAATTGTTTTAAAATCACGATCGTTTACAGCATCTAAAACAGGTTTATAAGCCCCTAATAAAACCAAAATAAAAGATCCTGAAATACCCGGTAAAATCATGGCGCAAATAGCAATTGCACCTGCAAAAAAGATATATAAAGATGATGAATTTTCAGAAACTAAAGGATTTAAAGTAGTGATATAGTAAGCTAAAAATGCACCAATAATTAAAGCTAAAACCGAAATTAAATTCCATTTTGAAATTTGTTTCGCAATGTATATTATACTAGCTAACACCAACCCAAAAAAGAAAGACCATAATAAAATAGGTTCATTTTCAAGTAAATATTTAATCAGTTTTGCTAAAGATACAATGCTTATAAAAATTCCTATAAAAAGAGCCAACAAAAAATTGCCATTTAACTCTTTCCAAGCTTCTTTAAAACCTTTGCTTTTTAAGGTTTTAAACAAACCAATTTTAACATTGCTAATAGACCCTAACAACTCTTCATATATACCTGATATAAAAGCAATTGTACCTCCAGAAACACCAGGCACAACATCTGCAGCACCCATTGCCATCCCTTTTAAACCTACAACAATATAGTCTTTAATTGTTCTACTCATTTTAAGCTTGATTTTTAAAAAAACGAAGGTAAACTAAAATTTTAAAAAAAAATTAGCTATATGACTTAAATCATCTAATTCTAAATATTTCTCTTCTATTTTTGTCATATAATTTTAAACATGAAACTTATATTTAAATCAAAAATAAAATGACACAAACAAATAGCAAGTTTAAAAAAATTACGGATAAGAGAAATTTTATCATTGATTGTTATACTGACATGCTTTTAAGAATTAAAGAAAATGAAGTTGTAGAACTCATTAAAAGTAATACTTTCTCTTCTCTTGGCAAAGAGCAGCTATCTGATGATAAAGTAGTACAATCTTTAAGCATTTATTTTCAATTAATGACATTAGTTGAAGAAAACGCAGCAACCCAATATCGTAGAGAAAATGAAAATCAAAAAGAAATATATGGCATAAGAGGTAGTTGGGGCGAAGCTTTTAAAATTTGGAAAGATCAAAATGTTTCAGAAGACGAAATGATTAAAGCTATTGCAGACACTCGTGTTATTCCTGTTTTAACAGCACATCCAACAGAAGCCAAACGTGTAACTGTTATCGAAATTCATAGAGAATTGTATTTACTCTTGGCAAAAAGAGAAAATACAGCAATGAGCAAATTAGAACAAAATAGCACAAGAGAAGAAATTATTAGTCTTTTAGAGCGTTGGTGGAGAACTGGAGAAATATATTTAGAGAAACCACAAATTCAGGATGAAAGAGCTAATGTGATTTATTATTTCAGTAAAATTTTCCCAAAACTTTTACAACAGAGTGATGCTCATTTACAAAACTCTTGGGTAGAAATGGGATTAGATCCTTCTAAAATAAAAAATCCAAATATTTTTCCAAAAATAAACTTTGGTAGTTGGGTTGGTGGAGATAGAGATGGACACCCTTTTGTTACTCCTACAATTACCCAAGAAACTCTTGAAATTCACAGAAAAAAAGCATTGGCTTTAATTCTTGAGAAATTAAAGGAGGCTGCCATTAAATTTTCAGTTTCTGCAGTTACTAATCCAATTCCTTTTCAACTTTTAGAAAGTATAGATAAAAAGAAAAATGCATTAGGAGTTGCAGGTAAAAAAGCTGTTGAAAGAAACCCTTATGAACCTTGGAGACAATATATTAATTTGTTGGTTGTTAAGTTAAACAATACAATTTCTAATAAAGTAGCAGATTCTAACAGCTATTATAAATCTAGTAAAGATTTACAAGATGATTTAAATTTCTTTAGAGATATTCTCGTTGAAAACGGAATGAAAGGTTTGGCAGAAAGCTTACTTTTTTCATTACAAAGAGCTGTGGATTGTTTTGGTTTTCACCTAGCAAAATTAGACATTAGACAAAATAGTGCATTCCATGACAGAGCTATATCTCAAATATTAAAATCTAATGGAGAAAAAGATTACGATTTCGAAAATTGGAGCGAAGAAAAAAGAGTTGCTTATCTAAGCCAATGTTTGGCAAACAACTCTCAAATAACTGATATTTCTGTTTCGTATGGTAAAGAAGCAGACAATGTTTTAGATTGCTATAGAGTGGTTAGAAATCACATTAATTTATATGGTTCTGAAGGTATTGGGTCGTTTATTATTAGTATGACACGTAGCTTGAGTGATTTATTAGTTGTCTATTTATTAATGAAAGAAACACAACTTCTAAACACGCCTATAAAAGTAGTGCCTCTTTTTGAAACTATTGAAGATTTACACAATGGACCTGCAATACTAGAAGAATACTTACAACATCCTGTATCACAAGAAAGAGCCACAAAAATTAATTACGAACAAGAAGTAATGTTGGGTTACAGTGATAGTAATAAAGATGGTGGAACAATTTCAAGCAAATGGAATTTGTACAAAGCTGAAACAGAACTTGCAAAAGCCGCTGCAAAAAATAACTTTAAGGCTTATTTCTTTCATGGTGCTGGAGGTACTATCAGTAGAGGTGGTGGAAAATACCACCGTTTTTTAGAAAGTATGCCCGCAAACACTGTTAATGGTACTATTAAAATTACTGTTCAGGGAGAAACAATTTCACAATTATTTGGGAATCCTGTAACTGCTACTTACAATTTAAATGCTTTGGCATCTGGTGTAGCTAAACAAACAATTTTAAGCAAATACCAGTCTAAGGATAAAAAATATCCTTTTGATGTCATTGAGTATTTATCTCAAAAATCTTATGAACATTATAGAGATTTTATTGAAACACCTGGATTTATTAATTTTTACGGTAAAGCTACCTGTATAGATGTTTTAGAAAAAAGTAAAATTGGCTCTAGACCTTCTAGAAGAACAGGTACAAGATCTTTAGAAGATTTAAGAGCAATACCTTGGGTTTTTAGTTGGAATCTTTCTAGAATTTCGCTTACTGGTTGGTATGGATTAGGTAGTGCATTAAAATCTTTAAAAACAGAAAAACCTGAAGATTTCGAAAACTTAAAATCAAATATTAATGATTGGTCTTTTTTAAAGTTTTTAATCATACAAACCGAAACCAATTTAATCTTATCTCAAAGAGATATCATGAAAGTTTATGCTGATTTAGATGATGATACAGCTGAAAAAGATACTTTTATGACTAAGATTATGAACGATTTCGATAATGCGTTTCAACTTATAGAAGAACTTTTTAATGAACCTGCATCTAAAAGAAGAATTGGACAGTATGATAATTTTTACTGGAGAAACGATAAATTAAATATTTTACATGATCTGCATATTAGTTATCTAAAAAAATGGAGAACCATGGAAGATACTGCAGAAAAAGAACAAATATTAACCAAATTATTAAGTATTATTAATGCATTATCTAGTGGATTAAAACATACTGGTTGATCCTTTTTTAAAACTATAAAATCCAAAAGCATCATAAATATTTATGATGCTTTTGTTGTTTTTTAAAAGTAGTTTTCGCTATAAATTATAAAAAATCAACATTCTAAGAAAAAGGATTTAAAATAACGTTAACAATACTTCGCTTACTTAATTCTTATCTTTGAGAAAACTAACATTAATTTTATGAAAACAAACATACTACCAATGATAATGGCTTTTGTTCTATTGGCATCATGTAAAACAGAAACAAAAAATAAAGAAAAAAAAGATTTTGATACTATTGCTAAAGTTTCTAAAGATGATTTATCAGCTAAAATTACACCTATAAGTCACGCAACTGCTGTAATTGAATTCGATAATACAACTATATATTTAGATCCAACTCTTGGTGCTACTTCTTTTTCTGCTTTTAAAAAAGCAAACTATGTTTTAATTACAGATATTCATGGAGATCATATGAATATGAAAACCTTAAAAGAATTAGATTTAGATTCAACCACAATTATAGCTCCAAAAGCGGTTGCCGATAATTTATCAGCATTAAAAGTAAAAGAAATCATCACCATAAATAATGATGAAACCAAAAACTTTACAAACTTTAAAGTTGAAGCGATACCCATGTATAATTTAAGAGAAGAAGCTTTAAAATTCCACAGTAAAGGAAGAGGAAATGGATATATTTTAACCATTGCTGATGAACGCATTTACTTTTCTGGTGATACTGAAGATATACCAGAAATGCGAAATTTAAAAAACATCGATAAAGCTTTTATTTGCATGAACTTGCCTTATACTATGACTGTAGAAAGCGCTGCTGATGCAGTTTTGGCGTTTAAACCAACCAAAGTGTATCCTTATCATTACAGAGGCACAGAAGGTTTAAGCGATGTTGCAAAATTTAAAGAAATAGTAAACGAAAAAGACAAAAACATCGAAGTTATTCAGTGGAATTGGTATCCGAAGAAAAAATAATACAAACACCATTAAAAAACATTATCATGAAAAAAATTAAAATATTACTACTTTCTTGTTGCATGGCTATAGTATCATGCTCAGAAACGAACCAAAAACAAGCTATTGCCAATATTACAGCCAAAAGCGGAAGTAGTGTTTCAGGTACAGTTACTTTTACTGAAAAAGATGGAAAAGTTATGATGAAAGCTAAAATAAAAGGATTAACTCCTGGTGAACATGCCATTCATATTCATGAAAAAGGAGACTGCTCTTCTGATGATGGAACATCGGCTGGTGGCCACTGGAATCCTACAGAAGATAAACACGGAAAATGGAAACATGGCGAATTTCACAGTGGAGGTATAGGAAATTTAATAGCTGATACTAATGGAAATGCCACTATAGAAAAAGAAAGCGATTTTTGGTGTATAAGTTGTGAAGATGACAACAAAAACATCATTAACCATGCAATTATTGTGCACGCAAGTTCAGACGATTTTACTTCTCAACCTTCTGGAGCAGCAGGTAAAAGAGTAGCTTGTGGAGAAATTATTTTGAAATAATTTATAGCTACTATTTATAGGTTGACGCTTGTACCTAATTCATTTTAATTGAATCGATACGTTTTTGAAGTCGTTTGATTTCTTCTAATTTCTTTTGTTGATTTGATAGCAACTGAATGGAATCTAATATTTGTCGGTTTTGCTCTAAAATAGTTTTTTCTTTTTCGAAATAAATATTTTGATTTTCACTGGCTCTCCAGGCTTCGTTCAGTTGTAAATATACTTCTTCATTCCACTTGCTTGGGTGTTTGGCATCAATCCAAATAACATCTCTATATTCAGCATCAATTAAAGCCAAATCTGGAGTTGCAGCGCCGTCAAACTGAGCATTTTCTTTTTTAATTGCAGATATAGTACTTAAAAAAAACATACGTTTTCTACCTGCTATTTTTTTAATATAGGGTCTAAACTCTACTGGTTTATTTACAGACCAATCATACTCTTTACGAGATTCAATAACCTTTAAAGGCATTGCAGAAACCCCTGCATAACCTTCTTTTTTAGAAGCGTGATCGTAAAAATATACAGCATCTGTGCCATCTGCAGGAATAAAAACGCTAAACGTTAAACTGGTTCTTTCTGAACCTACGGGCTCTAAACCAAACCAATGATACAAGCCACTGTAAGCACCTGTTTTGGTATCCGAAAAATCGAAATCGGTAACATAAGGCTGCTGATTTTGATCGTCAGGTAATTGCGGAATCTTAACAGCGGTTTTCATATTCCAAGGTAATGGGTCTGAAAATCCGCCTAAAAACTTTAAACTTTCTGCTTGTAATCGCGATACTTTTTCTGACAGCGTGTTTTGTTTGGTTAAATATTGGTAATTCTTCATTTCATCTGGAGCGATAAACGTTCCTTTACCAATGGCAATTCTTTCGAAATAATCGGACCATGAATGTGCTCCATTTTCTATAACCATCACTCCACCAAAAGTAGGATATGGAAAAAAGAATCCTTTCCATTTAATTAAACTAACCACTTGTACCCAAGCACCTTTATCGTTTTTCATATAATAAGTATCACTTGGCTCATAATTTAATAACATCCAAGGATTTAAACGCTGTACAACTGCATTGTACGTATTTCTACTAAATTTTAAAGATTCACCAATAGAAAAGGTGACTGGAATTCTATTTTCTGATGAGAACCTTGGAAATGGTGTTGTACTCGATACTGAAAAAACTTCTTCTGTATCGTCTTTTAACCCTTGCCAATAATATTTTTCTGTGGGTTGAATTGCCATTGTCCATTGATTATAGTCATCTACTCTTACCAAATGAGGTAGAGACACATCTTTGGTTTCTCCAACAGATTCATTTGCCATAGAAAAAATGTTGCGTAAAGGCTGAATTCTTTCGTTTTGAGTGAGTGGTAATTCAACAATTTCTATTCTATTCAGATCGTTAAAAACATTATAGGTCTGCATGTAACTGTACATTTTAGAATGGAAACCTATGTAATAAATCAAACCAAAAAAAACAGCTAAGATTCCTAGTACACCAATTCGTTTGCCTGTACTTGCTAATTTTCTGAATTTTCGTAATCCAAAAAACAATGCTGAAAAACACAACAAAATGATAAAAATGAATTTTCTAAAAAACAATAATGCAGGTTGATAATCGTCTCTTAAAAAGAAAAGTAAGCCAATTAGGATGATACCTAAAATGATTAAGTTTCTTTTTTGTTTACTACCCTTTTGCCAATATTTTTTTATCATTTCTATAAATATTTTACCACGAATTCACGAATTTTTGTTTTACTGATGACTGCTACTGAAAACTGCCAACTGAAGACTGTTTACTTTAAAAACCCTTTATCCTTTAATCGTTCTCTTGCACTTTTTTGGTTTTCTTTTGGTACTTCTTTTTCAACCTCCACCTGTTCTATTTCTTTAGTGTCTTTTGTCTGTAAATCTTCTATAAAATCTTTTCCTTTTTCTATAACATCTTGAAATTTATCTTCTAAAGATTCTGATTGGTCTTCTATTACTTCTGATGATTTAAATACAAATCCTGCAACATAGGTTCCTACTAAAGTCCCAAAAATCATAGAAGCAAATAGTGAGATAGTTGCCAAATCAATTGGAATTAAAAATCGTGTTACAAGAATACCAATTAAAAAGAAGGCTGTGATAAACACCAATCTTAATAAAAAAGATTGCTGATACACAAATCCTTTTGTATCTGTTTCTGCCATTTGCAATTCTTTAGAGTTCATTAATTTATTAAAAAAACGATATACTTTATTGCCTTGAGATTCTCTCCAAAAAACAACTGCGCCCAACAAAATAGATGTTATAAATATGATAAGTTCTAGTGTCATAGTTGATAAGTTTGAAGTGGGAAATTTGAAGTGGGAAGTTGCTTACTCATATGTTTTTTGTTTGGAGTTTGGAGTTGGAAGTTTATCAACAGACTTTAAAAATCTTCAAACTTCATACTTCTAGCTTCCTACTAATTTTTATTTTATTTTATTTCTGTATGCGATTGTCATATTCATTAAATTGTAACAATCTTTATAATGTTTTTCAAAATTTGTGTTTGGTAAATATTTTCTTCTATTTGCTTTATGTAAACAAGTTACAACTTCTGCTAATGAACGAATTGAATAGCCTAAAAACTTTCTATACTCTGCATTCGATTGCAAAATTGAACCCTCTGAAATATTTAATGCAATTGAATCTGATGCTCTTTTTAGTTGTGATGATAGGTTATATACTTCATCCTTTGGAAAACTTCTAGCTAACAAATTCATTTCTTCACCTAAATCCATCGATTTTTGCCAAATGATTAAATTTTCAAATTTAAAACTCATTTCTTTTTCTTTTTATAAATATACAATTTTCACTTTAAACTTCTTTCTTCCAACTTCCCTCTTCCAACTTCTTTCTTCTAACTCCCAACTTTCAACTCCCAACTTAATTCGACCTTCTTCAACCCTAAAAGCCAGCTTTAATTGTTTCAATTACCCAGTCTTTCTTGGTTTCTTCCCAGTGTTTAAAGTTCTCATAAAAATCTTCCTTATCATACCAATACCAAAACAATACGTCTTTTGGGGCAATGTTTATAAGCAATTTCCAAATTAAATCTTGATGATTTGGTCTTAAAGATGAGTGTGGTTTGTGCAAAGCAAAATAAAATTCTTGATCTACAACATCTTTAATGATAATGTTATTATTTATCGATTTTTTTTCTAAATAACGCTCTACACACATCACTTTTTTACGGTTTTTAATGTCGAGTTTATTCAAATAACTCTTAAATAACACTTTATCTTCTAAAATTTCATTTACAGGATGTTTGCTTTCTTTTAAAGCTTCTCCAAAAATGAATTTCTTAATACGCTCATAGCGTTTTGTAATAACTTCTTTCTTTAAATCGCATTCAATTACAATATAATCTCTTAGTTTTTCTATGAGTTCTGGTTGCGAAATATGAAACATCAACACATCATAAGTAGTATCATTTATAGCTTCTCTATACGCATCATCATCTTGGAAAACTAAGATAGGTTTTATAAAGTTACGCAATACATAAATACCGCCAAATGCCTTGGTATAAAAAGAATCTGAGGTGTAAATTACAGAATCTAAATTGATATTTCTGTTTCTTAAATCGCCATATTTTTTTGCGGATGCTAATAGCTGTTGATGAATATCTTCATCGATAAAATTGTTATCTTTTTTAAAGATTTCAATCAAATTTAACTGTTCTTGTCTTGCTTTATGTAAATCATCAATTAGATGAAAATTGACAGCAACTTCTTTGTATTTCAATACATCTAAAGGTTCATAAAACACATCGATATTTTGATCAAAATCAACACAAATTGCTGAATCTCTGGTAATATCTTGAATTTTCTTTTGATGTGTTCTGAATACTAATTTCATCAATTCTGCATCAAAAGAATGGAAAGGATTGTAAATTGGCAGCCCTTTTTGCAAAGGTGTAATTATTATTGCGTGCGGATTTGCTTCGCCATTATTTAAGTAAAATACTTCGTTTTTTTCTTCGGCTATTTCTGGACTCCAACCTATTCCATCAATAGAGAAAGAAGTCAGTTTGGTTTCTGTAAAACCTAATTTTACCAAACATCTGTTGTAACGCTCTACTAATTTTCCGTTTACTGGAATTAATTCGCTTCTGTATAAATTGGCTTTTTTTAGTTTATTCATTTTCCTATCCTAAATCCTTTCTAGAGGAAAGGACTTTTACGCTTTTGATTTTTTATTCTTTGTATTTACTTTTTATGACTAATGTTCCAGCTGCCAAATCTCCAATTCTTTGATTATCTTTATTTATAGCAGCAACAATAATTCCACTCATAAATGAACAATCAATAAACCCTAGAATAAATCTAATGAAGGCTTGTCCTATATTTACATCTGAGTTGTTCTTAGAGACCACTCTAATATCCAATAATCTTTTACCTATTGTTTGTCTCCAGACACCTTCACTAATTGGCCACAAAATAAAACCAATTAAAAATGCAACCAAAGCTGAAAAACCTTCTAAGTGAAAGCTAAAAATACTATCTGAAGAATTATCAAGAAATAAAGCGAGTGCAACACAAATAAAATAGTATATAATGCAATCTATCAAAGAAGCTCCTATTCTTCTGCCAATACTTGCTTTCTCAAATTTTGTTTGATAATTATCAAATTCTTCTAATAAACTCATTCCATCAATTTATTAATCTGTACATATTGCAATAACATAATTGTTCTTGCATCAACAATTTCTTCATTTTTTATCATTTGTAAGGCATCTTCAAAAGAAGTTTCTAAAACTTCTATTTCTTCACCTTCTTCTATCAAACCTTCACCCTTTTCAACTTTATCTTCATCTGAATATTCTGCAACATAAATATGTACCTGCTCCCACATTAATCCTGGAGATAAAAATACTTTGGCAACCTTTTTCAAATTTTTGATGTAATACCCAACTTCTTCTTTGGTTTCACGAATTGCTGTTTCTTCTGGTGTTTCATTTTTATCAATTGCACCACCCACCACTTCAATACAAAAACCATTTGTTACCCCTGCAACATACATTGGTGTTCGAAATTGTTTGGAAAGCACTACG
Organism: Polaribacter litoreus; assembly: GCF_054584775.1. Lineage (NCBI taxonomy): Bacteria > Pseudomonadati > Bacteroidota > Flavobacteriia > Flavobacteriales > Flavobacteriaceae > Polaribacter > Polaribacter litoreus. The sequence goes on from NZ_JBTLRD010000003.1 coordinate 64,424, forward strand.
TTTTTGGTTGATGGATTATACAGTAAAACTCCAACTCCATCATTTTTTCCATAAACTTCATGTGTTAAGCGTTCTGTTTTTCCGTTTTTAAAGGTAAAATCGAAACTGACTTGTTCTAATTTTGCCCAAAAGTTCGAAATCACTTTTGTAGTAACGTTATTGATTTTCTTTTTAATTTCCATTTTCAATTTTTTTTCTTGCTTCTACATCAATATGTAATTGATTTACCCTTGCATCAACTTTGCGATTAAAATCGGTATCTGCTATTGTTGCTACATTATCTAAATAACGTACCACTTCTTGCCTTCTAATTTCAGCAAAATCGAGGCCTTTCATATTTGCTTTCATCAATTCCTGCAACATATTGAATTTCGTTTCATAATTTTTTTTGAAATAAATTTCTGGATTTTCAAACCAATCTTCTTCCAAATCAAAATCTGTTAAACGTAATGAAATTGCAGATTGGATATTACGTACATCTCTTGAAGAAAAGAATGGAAATATCTGCTGAATTTCTTTATACAAACTTGCAAAAAATAAATGCTCATTGGTTTTATGTTGATGCTCTGCTTTGGCATAAGCTTCTAAAACGCTGCGTTCTGATGGTTTTTCTACTGTGCTTAAAATATCTCCCATATTTTTTGCCAGTCCTTGATCTCTTAAAAAGTCATAATTTGTAGGATTTTGCATATTCACAAAATCGGGCATTGTATTTTCGAACTTTTTCCACCAAATATAATCTTGATCTACAAAATCATTTATGGTTCTTGCTCCATCAATTTTAAATCGTCCTTGCACTCTAGAAATTACAGCTTTGTCTAACATTTCTGGCAAATTGGTAAATAATCCAATAGAGGAATTTCCATAATTTACGGCATACGCGCCTTCTGTATAACGCAAGAAAACACCAATTACTTCTTTTACTCCTGCAGAAACTCCTTGTGCAGTTCTTTCTTGTAAATTATTTTCTGCATCATCAATAGGTGCAAAAATAAGTTTTGTAGGATCTTGCATGGGTTTCATCCATTCTACCATTTTTTCTGCACTTCCACCTTGAAAAGTAGAAATCAATGTATCTGGCATTGGGTGAAATAAAAACGGAATATCTAAATGATCACAATGTTCTTTTAAACGTGTTGCAATAGCTGCAATTAACATCGATTTTCCTGTTCCTGGAATTCCATAGCCCATAAAAACGGGCATAAAACCACCCAATTCTTGAAATGGATTTTTCTGAGCCTCAAAATCGTAACTTAACATTCTTTCTGTTAATCTACGTGCAAAATGCTTTGCATCTTTATTCCCAACAATTTGTTCAAATTTAATTTTGTTAAACTCAACACTTTTGGCAGTTCCAGCAAAAACGTTTTCCCAACCTGACACAGAGAAATCAGCATTTTCTAATTTATACGTTCTATCTAAAATGGTTTCTGTGTATTCTAAACTGCTTTTACGCAATTGAATTTCATCAATTAAAGCTTCAAAATACACCACAGTAAAATCAACTACATCTTTATCGCTTTTAATGATTTCTGGGTGATCTAAATATTTATCATAATAAAACAATGCACATGCAATTCCTTTTAAAGGTGTTAAAAAGGATACTTCTGGAATACCTGCAAATTTTTGTTTCATTACAGATAAATCATCACTTGCAAATGGCTTTAAATCGTGCAAAATTTTATAGGACGTTGCAAATAACTGAAATGCGGTTGCGGTTTGTAATTTACTTTCAAATTCTCTTTTTCTTGATGAACTTAATGCTGTTTTTCTTTCGTTTAAAGAGGATAACCCTGATGAATCGTAATAGGAATCTTTGATCCAAATTCCTAAAGTTAATCCTTCTTGAACTGCAAACAAGGTTTGATTCAAATGCACAGGAATTGCAATTGAATCTGGCAACAATCGTTTTTTTAAAGCTAAAATTGTTTTAGAAACTGAAGTTACTTCAATATTGCTTCCATTGTTAGCTCTAGATAAATACAGTAAGATTGAATCTTCTTGTGCATCTTTTTCACGGCTTTTTGCTTTATTCCCTTGTTCCCATTGCACGGATTTTATGTAATCTGTAGCTTCATCTCGAAGTACGTCTAATTCATTTTGTTTAATTGGAAAAGTTGAGTTGTGTTGCATTGGCCCCTTTGTCTTTCAGACATTTCCCCAAAGGGGAAAGTTTAGTTAGTTATTCTTTTTTCTTAGTCTAAAAGATTTTAAATCTCTTTAGGCTATTATTTTTCTACTTAATATTACTCATCAATATTGGTTCTTTTTCAAGGCCATCTAATGCTCTAGGATTTTGATTGTATAGCAATTGAATGATTCTATGAGGAGCAAATAAATAGTTCTTTTTAACAACCTCACTCCATTTTTGCATGGTTTGTTTGGTAAAAAAACCACCTTCTGTAAAGGTATCTCCAGAAAAAACTTCATCAATTTTTAGTGACAAAGCATACGAATCTAAAGACACTGTTTTTTCGGCTATCGCTTTTAAGATAGTATGTGTTATTTGATTTTCATCTTTTGCAAACACATTATGCAAAGGTCCTAAATCTATTCTTTTAATATGTTTTGGTTGAATATCTTTGAGTTTTCTATCAATGTTATACGCCATAGTATCTAAAGGCATTTCTCTATCTGCGCTTTCTTTTAAAACCTGATAAATATTCTCTTTATCTGCAATAGCATCTTTTTTATCATAATCAAAATACATAAAACATACAAAAGGTCTATTGTTGCTAACATCATAAAAACTCCAACTAGTTATGTATTCATAATTAGCATTTTCGGGGCCTTCTAAAATTTTACCTTGCACAAAACGATTAAATATTAAATTTTTGTCAACAGAAGTGTAATAAATAATGGATGATGCTTTAAATAAATCTCGATTTTTGATTGGTTGTTTTTTACGTAAAAGTGTATCTAAAAACTGAGACTTTAAGGTATCAGTATCCACCAAATCATAAATATAATTTTTGCGTAATTCTAAATCGTTATATAAAAAACGAAATTCCAAATAATTAGGGAAACCAGAATCAGTTAAATCAATTTTCATATTATCCTCTTCATCATACATATATTTAATACGCATTGCATCAATAGAGTATAATAACAAATCTGAATATTGTTTAAAAAAAATCAACTCTTGTTGAGAGCATAATTTTTCTTGTTGAATGCTCACAATTAACTCTTTCAATACAAAATCTACCATTTTATGGTAAAAAATGTATTGCTCTTTAGAGTTTAAAACAGCAGAATCTAGAGGAGTTGGAATCATTTTTTAAAATTTAAGAATATCATTTAAAGTCTTTTTAATTACCTCAACATCTTTCTGTGGAATTTTTCCTAGTTTTTTATCTAATTTTGATTTGGAAACAGAACGAACGTGAAAAGTTAATACCTCAGATTTTTTTTCAAGTCCGTTTGTTTCATTAGGCTCTATAATAAGGTTTCCTTTATAATTTTTAATACTAGTTGTTAACGGACAAACAATAACAACCTGTAAATACGTATTTAACAAATTGCCACTTATTATTACTGCTGGTCTTCGTCCAATTTGTTCACTACCCTTTGTTGGATTTAAATATAGCTCCCAAATTTCTCCTTGTTTCATTTGGCTTCTATAGCATTTACTTGATTAAAATAATCTTGTAAACCTTCTTCTGCAAGCATTAAAATATCATCATCTGAGGCAGCCTGCTTATATGATTTTATGTAGCTCGCTTTTTCTAGTTGCTCTAAATATAGTTCTAAAGCCTTTTCCATAAGTCTATTTTTTGGAAGCTTTAACTCTTTTGCAAGGTTAGACAATCTTTCTAAAAGCTGATCTGGTAAAGATGATGTGAATGTTGCCATAATTAATATTGTTTTTTACAAATATGAAAAATATTTATAAAACATAAATATAAAATTTATTTACAAACTTCACCTAAGAAAGCATATCATCATTAGAAATTTCCTTTTTTGGTTGATCTGAAGATGTTTCTTCAACTGTTGATATTTCTTTATCTGCTTTATAATAGTCTTCAAAAATCTCTTTCATATCAATTCCATATCTGTCTGCAAAGTTTTTCTGAATATCTTCATCCTTTTCGCGAATTTCATGCAATGCTTCTGCATACGTACCATACACCCCTTTCATTACTTTTTCATGGACAGGAATATTATCCATCATTTCTTGACGTGCTCTAGCACTTGCAGAATGCATTGATGCTAAAGTAGCCCCAATATGTTCATCAGTTTTAACACCTAAATGCTCTAAAATTGCTGCAAATTCTTGATCTGTTCTTGCTTTTAAAGCCACTATATAACCATCATAATATTTCAACCTTTCTTCAGTATCTGACTTTAATTTTGCCCTATGTGTTTGTAAATTAGAGCGTAAAGAGGTTAATACTTTAATGGTTAAATTATGTTTGTGTACAAAACTATCTTTACTGGCTGCTAAAGTTGTGTAGGCATTTTTTAAGCCTTCTAACTCTTCTACCTTTTGTTCAATTGAAGTCATTTTGCCAATAGCCTCAGAATACGCTGTAGATTGTTTATCGGCTATTTCATCTAATTCTTGTCGAGATTGTTTTAGTAAAGCATACTGCACTTCTAATTGATCTTCAATTTCCTTTTTCTTCTCTAAAGCTTTTGTGTGATTCTTAGAAGCTTCAACAATAGCTATTTTTAGCTTTTCTTCTACTTCTTTTATTTCTACTTCTCTATTTTTTAGACGTGTAACAGCGGCTTGAGATTTATATGATAGTTCTCTTAAAAGTGTTTCAACATCTGCACTTTCTATACGCTCTTGAAACATTGCTTTTGCTTTAGTATCAGCACCTGCTCTAACTTTTTCGGCCTCTGCGTACTCTTCTTCTTCTTTTTTGATTTTAGATTTACGCCCCCAAAGGTTGTTCCACCAATTATCTGGTTTATTTTTTGCGTTTTCTAACTCAATTTTTGCACGTTCTAACTCTTTTTGGGCATCATCTATTATTTTTTGCTCTTTTTCATTCAATGACGAAAAATTTTCGAACATAATACCTACTTCGTCTTGATAGTCTGTTAAATCTTTAATAGCATCTAAAAGCGTAGTTCTGTCTTTTTCTGCCATATGTATAACGTCATCTAAAGTAGCGTTCAGAATCTTTTGACGTTGCTGAGGATCATCTTCTTGGGCCAGTTTCGATTTCATTGAATCTACAGCTTTACCCCAATTTACCTCTACTTTTTCTGTTTTTTCATTAGAATTTGTTTCTAATAAATCAAAATCTTCTGCCATTTGTATTATTTTTTTAGTTGAACAATTTTTAGATAAGCAATTTCGTTATTTTTTTTAAGAAATGAAATATTACTCACATAATATGTCTGTTATTATCACAATTTGTTACAAGTATTTGATATTTTCATTGAATTTATAATTTTTATCAATGTTAAAAAAAAAGAGTTGTGCATCTTTTTAAATATCTTTGGTACTTTTTGAAAATAAATTTCATTGATGAATAAATTCTTTACACTTTTCTTACTCATTTTTTCTTTACCTATATTTTCTCAACAAGAAGCTAATTTTTGGTTTTTTGGTGAAAATGCAGGATTAAAATTTAACTCTAATAGGCCAGAAAGCATAAATGGAGTACTACAAACTGATGAAGGTTCTGCCTCAATATCTAACTCAAATGGTGTTTTACAATTTTATACTGATGGAACAACAGTATTTGACCGAAATAATACTGTTATGCAAAATGGTACTAATTTATTAGGTAATTCTTCAAGCACACAATCAGCGATTATTATACCTAAACCTTTAGACGATAAAAAATATTACATTTTTACTGTGGGAAATCAAACCAATAATGGTGGTGGAAACGGAGTTGCATATTCTGAGGTTGACATGCAACTAAACAATAATTTAGGAGCTATTACTTCAAAAAATAACTTTTTGAATGGCTCTAGTAATGCTAGAGAAAAAATTACTTCTGTAATTGGTAACGAATGCAATACTTTCTGGGTGATAACATCAGACCTTAGTAGTTTTTATGCATACAAAATAACCAAAGATGGAGTCGATGGTAACCCTGTGATATCAAATCATAGTTTTTATTCTGGTCTTAGAGGATATTTAAAATTATCGCCTAATGGTAAGAAATTGGTTAGCGCATCTCAAAATGGAGGTTGTTTTATGTATGATTTTGATAATAGTAGTGGAAATATAACAAATGAAAGAAGTTTCGATTTTTCTCCTCTTGCCTATGGAGTAGAGTTTTCTAGAGATAGTAAAAAATTGTATATTAGTTATGGTACTTTTAGCCAATTTAATTTTCAAGGTGATAGAAATCCGGCAAGCGATGCAAGTATTGTTCAATACAATTTAGATGCTAATAATGATAATATTACTGATGATATTAATGATATTACAAGCAGCCGCCAAACGATATATCAAACAAATACGGGTTACAGAGGAGCCTTACAATTAGCAACTAATGGTAAAATTTATTATGCCAGAAGTCGTACCAATTTTTTAGGTGTTATCAATGCTCCAGAAAGAGATGCCAATCAAGTTAATTTTAATGAAAATGGGGTAGATTTGGGTCAAGGCATAAGCACCGAAGGTTTACCACCATTTATACAGTCTTTTTTCTTACCCATAGAGGTTAAAGATTCCGATACAAATGAAGTTATCAACGATAAAAACTTACAATATTGTGTTGGAGATTTTAAAACAATTATACCTGAACCTGTTAAAGGTGATAATATTCAATACGAATGGAGTTTTATTAACGGAACTGATACCACACCTCTGCCACCTTCTGAAACTTTAACTTTAACCAATTTAGACTTAGATGATTCAGGTTTATATTTATTGAAAATTACCTTAACCAATGAATGCGGAATTATCACTGAATTAAATGCTAAATTTAGTATTCAAGTTTATGAAGCTGCAAGCGCTACAAAACCAACAGATATCTTTTTCTGTGATACAGATAGAGATGGTTTTAACCAATTTAACCTGCAAGAATTAAAAAATGATGAAATTTTAAACGGGTTAGATCCTAACATATTTGAAGTTTTATATTTCACTAATAGTACTGATGCTAATATGGGTAATAACGCAGTATCAACCCCATATACTAACCCCAATGAGTTTAGTTCTCAAATAATTTATGCGAGAGTACAAAATAAAAATGCATCTAATGCTTGTTTTGCCCTCACCGATTTTATTCTAGAAGTGAATGATTTACCTATTCCTGTTGCCCCATCTCCCTATAGAATTTGTGATAATACCGAAAGTGGAAGTGATACAGATGGTATTATCAATAATTTTATTTTAAGCACTAAAGATGATGAAATTTATGGAAATTTAAATGCATCTCAGTATAACATCACTTATCATACTACGCAACTTGGTGCAGAAAATAATGATATCAACACCTTAATTGATAAAAACTCAAACCATAAAGTTACCAATTCGCAAATTGTTTTTATAAGGATAGAAAATAAAGACAATACAGATTGTTATGATGCTAATACAACTTTAGAATTAATTGTAGACCCTTTACCGGTATTAAAAACCAACCCAATTTTAGAACAATGTATTGCCGAAGGTAACACAAACCCAACTGTAAATTTAACTTTAGCCGAATTTAGTATTTCAGAAACTCCAAACGCAGTTTTTACTTATTTCGAAGATGCTGCTGCTAATAACCAAATCATTAATCCAACTTCGTACCCTGTTCAAGTAAACACAACCCAATCTATTTTTGTAAGAGTTACTACTGAAAATGGCTGTACAAGAGATATTGTAGAAGTTAAAATAAATATTGGTCAAACTCCAGACAATGCTTTCAACACCACACAACCACCCGTTTGTGACGATTTTTTAGACGCTCAGGGCAATGATACTGATGCAAATTCGGACACTGACAATATCACTAATTTTTCTTTGGATAGAGATGCTATTATCAACAGCATCAACCCACCAATGAATACCGAAGTTTTCTTCTATGAAAATGAAAGTGATAGAAACAACTCTTTGAATCAAATTGATATTACCAATTTTAGAAATGATATTACTAAAAACGATGTTACTAATATTTCTAACGGAATTCAATTTCCTATTTATTATAAAATATTAAGTACCATCAACAATGATTGCCAAGGTTTAGGCCAATTTTACTTGCAAATAAATGCTGTTCCTACTGCTGCTGAAGTTGCTGATTTGGAATTGTGTGATGATGTAATTGATGGTGACAATACTAACGGAATTGTTCAAAATTTCAATTTAGAGTCTCAAACCTTCGCCATTTTGAATGGGCAAAATCCTGATGATTTTACAGTTACTTATCACGATTCTGCTGCTAATGCGAATACTGGCACTTTACCTTTAGAATCTCCTTACACGAATACAACTCGCGATTTGCAAACCATTTTTGTGCGTGTTACCAACAATGCAACTGGCTGTTTTACAGATCATACTTCGTTTAATTTAATAGTTAATCCTGTACCCATTGCCAATTTTGTAAATGATTTAGAGGTTTGTGATGATAATACTGATGGTTCTGCCAGAAATGGTTTTTCTCAGTCTATTGATTTAGCTGCTCAAACTGCTGGTATTTTAGGAAATCAAAACACAAATACTCTTGCTGTTACTTACCATCGTTCTTTTGCTGATGCTCAAAATGGCAATAATCCTTTGGTTTCTCCTTATTCTAACCAAACACCCAATAGAGAAACCATTTACATCAGAATAGAAAATACAGAAACAGGATGTGTAAACAGTATTTCTAATTTTGATGTTATTGTAAACCCTGAACCTACTTTTGTTGTACCTACTAATCTAGCTTATTGTGATGATGCGCTTGATGGTGATGACTCAAATGGCATCATTCAAAATATAGATTTAGACAGTAAAATCCCTGAAATTTTGGGCAATTCTCAAAGCCCTAATGATTTTATAGTTACCTTTCACAAATCTCAAGCAGATGCTTCTTCTGGTGATAATGCTGTAGCTTCTCCTTACGAAAACACAAATCCTACTGAACGCTTTTTTGTTCGTATTCAAAACAGGCAAACCCTTTGTATTAATGACGATGCTTCTTTGGAAGTAATTGTAAATCCTTTACCAAATTTTGAAGTAACCTCTCCTCAAATTCTTTGTTTAAATGATTTGCCTCTAAATATTGCTATAGAAAACCCAAGAGATGTATATGCTTATCAATGGAAAGCTCCCAATGGAAACCCGATTAATACTGCTTCTATTGATCATATTGATATTACTGTTCCTGGAAAATATACGGTTACTGCAACCACAACCAATGGAACGCTTTGTGAAAGAACAGAAACTATTGAAATTAAGGAATCGAATACTGCCACTTTAGCACAAAGTTTTATCACCATTATAGATGAATCAAACAATATTGGTAGTCAAGATTTTATTTCCATTTTTATTGATACTATTAATAACGATTTAGGGCCTGGAGATTATCAATTTGCTGTTTTTAATCAAGATGATAATGAAAGAATACCCATGATTGGTTTTCAAGACGAACCACTTTTCGAGAATTTAACAGGGGGTATTTACACCATTATTGTAAACGATAAAAACGGATGTGCACCTGATACCACTTTAGAGGTTTCTGTAATCCAATTTCCAAAATTCTTTACGCCAAATGGTGATGGAAGTAACGATACTTGGATTGTAAAAGGAGTTAATAAAACCTTTTACCCAAATTCTAGCATCAATATTTTTAATAGATATGGGAAATTAGTAGCACAAGTACCTATAGACAGCCAAGGTTGGAATGGAATTTATCAAGGAAATCTCCTTCCTGCTGATGATTATTGGTTTAACATCACACTTATTCCACCTGAAAACTCCAATAAACCTATCATCAACAAAAAAGGAAATTTTTCGTTGTTGAGAGACTAAGAATCCACAGAATTTTATAAAAAGTTTCACAGTATTATTTCTTAATTTAGCCTAAACTTAAGAAATCATATTTCTATGGATATCAACTTCAACAAAAACGAAGATTACAATAAACTATTAGTATCAGATTTAAAAAGACGTTTTGCCAAAGTAAAATTAGGAGGAGGTCAAAAAAGAATCGATAAAGTTCATGAAAAGGGCAAAATGACTGCTCGAGAACGTATTGATTACTTATTAGATGCTGATGCAACATCAATTGAAATTGGTGCTTTTGCAGGAGAAGATATGTATGCAGCACATGGAGGTTGTCCTTCTGGAGGCGTTGTTGTAAAAATCGGTTATATTAAAGGCAAACAATGTATTGTAGTTGCCAATGATGCTACTGTAAAAGCAGGAGCTTGGTTTCCGATAACAGGAAAAAAGAATTTACGCGCCCAAGAAATATCCATAGAAAATAAAATTCCGATTATTTATTTGGTAGATTCTGCTGGAGTTTACTTACCAATGCAAGATGAAATTTTTCCAGACAAAGAACATTTTGGACGTATTTTTAGAAACAATGCGATAATGTCTAGTTTAGGAATCACACAAATATCTGCAGTGATGGGTAGTTGTGTAGCAGGTGGTGCATACTTACCAATTATGAGCGATGAAGCCTTAATTGTAGACAAAACTGCCAGTATATTTTTAGCTGGGAGTTATTTGGTAAAAGCTGCAATTGGCGAAAGTATAGATAATGAAACTTTAGGAGGCGCAACAACGCATTGCGAAATATCTGGAGTTACAGATTACAAAGCCAAAGACGATAAAGATGCTTTAGATAAAATAAAATTTATTGTGGATAAAATTGGTGATTATAATAAAGCTGGTTTTAGCAAATCTGCTTCATTTCCTCCAAAAGAAAATGAAGATGATATTTTCGGAATTTTACCAAAAGAAAGAAACGCACAATATGATATGTTAGAAATCATTAAACGTTTGGTGGATAATTCTGAATTTGAACAATACAAAGAAGGCTATGGGCAAACCATTTTAACAGGTTATGCCAGAATTGATGGTTGGGCAGTTGGTATTGTTGCCAACCAACGAAAGTTGGTAAAAACTACAGCATCAAAAACCAAACCCACAGAAATGCAATTTGGAGGTGTGATTTATAATGATTCTGCTGATAAAGCAACTCGTTTTATAGCCAATTGCAACCAGAAAAAAATACCTTTGGTTTTTTTACAAGACGTTACCGGTTTTATGGTAGGCTCTAAATCTGAACATGGAGGCATAATTAAAGATGGTGCAAAAATGGTTAATGCAGTGAGTAATTCTGTTGTTCCTAAATTTACTGTCGTAATTGGTAATTCTTATGGTGCGGGTAATTATGCAATGTGTGGTAAAGCTTACGACCCTAGGTTAATTGTAGCTTGGCCAAGTGCAGAATTGGCTGTTATGAGCGGTAATTCTGCCGCAAAAGTTTTATTACAGATAGAAACAGCTTCACTAAAAAAGAAAGGAGAAAAAATTACTCCAGAAAAAGAAGCTGAACTTTTTGACAAAATAAAATCGAGGTACGACAAACAGATATCACCTTATTATGCAGCTGCCAGAATTTGGACGGATGCTGTAATCAATCCATTAGATACTAGAACTTGGATTTCCATGGGTATTGAGGCTGCAAACCACGCTCCTATTGAAAAACCTTTTAATATGGGTGTATTACAAGTTTAGAGTAGAAAATTTATAATCTGTAAAAAACATAAAAGCACTTATGAAATGGAGCGCTTTTATGTTTTTTTAGTATTGTATTTTTAGATGCCTAAAATTCTTTTATAAAGCGGTTTTTTATCTTGCTCTACATAGCCATACCCATAACCATAACCTCTATTTGTATTGGTATCATTTAACACAATTGCCATGTTAGGCAATTTCTTTTCTTTATAAAGTGTTTTTGGTACTATTAACATTCGCTTATCAATATAATTTGCTCTTGTTACATATAACACAACATCAGCCATTTCTGCAATTAATAACGTATCTGTAACCAAACTTACAGGCGCTGTATCTGCAATAACATAATCATAATCTTTTTTAACCGTATTAATAAGCTCTTCTACTCTTGGGTTTAGTAATAATTCTGATGGGTTAGGAGGTATTAAACCAGAAGAAATAAAATCTACATTTGGTATACCTGGCATAGTAAATTTAATTTCGTCTAAATCTAACTTATCATCTAAAATATAATTGGTAACTCCTTTACGATCTTCAATTTCTAGATAGTCTGTAATTTTTGGTGCCCTTAAATCTAAACCAATTAACAATACTTTTTTGTTGGTTAACGCTAAAGTTGCGGCTAAATTTAATGAAACAAAAGATTTACCCTCTCCACTAGTTGTAGAAGTTATAAATACCACCTTAGCTAAAATATCTTTGCTAGATTTTGCTAGCATAAAATTTAAATTTGTTCTTAATAATCTAAATGCTTCTGCCGAACTTGTTCTAGTTTCTTCTTTTACAATAACCTTTTCAGTAAACTCTGTATGAGGAATGTCTCCTAAATACGGAATATCTAAATTATCTTCGATATCTTTTCTATTATGCAGCTTGGTATCTAATCTCATTTTTATAAAAATCAGCATAAACGGAATAAAGATTCCTAGACCAAAAGCAATCATGTAAATTTTCTTTTTTCCAGGTGATACTGGGCTTCCAGAACTAAAAGCTACATCTATTACCTTGGCATTAGGTACTGTAATTGCCAAAGAAATTGCAGTTTCTTCTTTTTTCTTTAACAAATAGGAGTACAACTCGGAGTAGATTAGTTTTTGCCTGTATGTATCGATAATACCTCTTTCTATATTGGGTATTTTATCTACTTTATCCTGAAGTTTTTTTAACTCAGCATTGGTTTCTTTTATTCGAATTTCTGTAGATTTTTTTAAATTTCTTAAACTTGATAATAAGTTTTGTTGTAAATCTTGTATTTGATTATTTAAGGTAATTACTCTAGGATTTTTTTTACCAGAAAATCTCAATATCTTTTTTCTTTCGAGAAGTAATGTATTTATTTTATCTATGCCTTGAGAAATACTTTCGTCGGAAAAACCAAGATTTGTAGGTATTATATCGTTCTTAATGAGTAGATTTTTAATTTCTTCTTCTGCCCAATTTATTATGGTGAGTTCTGTAAGTAATTGATTCTTTTTTCGGCTATTATCTGAATTGGTTTCTAGAGCTATTTCATTTTCTATAGGGTTACCAGAAATACCAAATTCTATTTTGTAGGTTTTTAAACTGTCTTGAATTACCCCTAAGCTTTTTCCAAGTTTTTTTAGTCTAGCATCTAAAAATGCAATTGTTTTTTTAGAAACAATATTTTTATCAATTACAGCATCTAAATTATACTGCTTAATCAATTCATCTAAAATATCTTCTGCCTTAGATTTATTGTAATCTACCACCTCTAAATGTAATATACTAGAAAAATCGCTTATAGGTGTAATTTTAATTCTAGATGCATAAGAGCTTATTACACTTTTACGAGGTTTTATTACTACCAAAATGTTGTTCTCTAGATTTGTTTTGGTAGTTTGAACTTTAAAATCACCTAACTTCTTACTTTTTATAATTTCATTGATTCTAGAAGATTGTATGGTATCACCTTCTATGTTTTTTAAAACAAACTTATTATCTTTTAAAAAACTAACAACAAACATAGTATCTATAGCATGGTGCAAAGCATTTTCATCTTTTTGAATAAAATTTAGTTTTATACCACTGTTTACATAAGCTTCTCCATTACTAATATCACCATCTTTAAAATAACTAATATTTAGGTCTAGAGAGTCTACCATTTTACCAACAATCTTCCTAGATTTTATAATAAAAATTTCATTCTCTGGGTTATTGGTAGAACTATTACCAACAATACCCAAATCTGAAACCGCTTTAAACTCATCTGAAATACCTGATTTCAAATTGTCTTTTATCATAATGTAAGCTGAAGCACTATATTGTTTAGGGGTATATTTTAAATAGAAGAAAGCTGCAGTAAAAGCAACACATAAACCTATTAAAAACCAACCCCAATAATTTAAATACTTTTCAATTTCTTCTCTTAGATTAATATCATCAATATCTTCTAGAAATTCAAATTGATCATATTCTTGAAATTTTTTCATACTATTTTTTTTGTTGGGGAAAAACACAAGGTGCTTTAATTTAATTTACGAAGCTAGAGAGAATTTAGACTATTTTTTATTTTTTTCCTGAATTTTTGACGATGAGCCTTTGATAAATTTACATACAATTTGTAATTTGTATTGAATTTTATTTGTCATATTATTAATTTACAAGATGTAAAACACAAAAATTCTTATTTATATTGCATTATATTAAAAGTCAAATATATTATTCTTTCTTAGGTTGAAAAAGAAAAAATTGTTTTAATGTTATAATTCTTACTCATTTAAATAATACAATTTGAATTTGTTTATTTTCTAAAAAAATAAGTTTGTAAAAAGCCCAATCCGTAACCTAAAAATTGAGTAAAAGAGGTAATTATACTTAAAAAAGCTACATTTAATTTTTTGTTTTTAAAAAGAGCATCTAAAAAGAGCATCAAAAAATAGAATATATAAAGTTGTAATAATACTGTTAGTCCAAAAAATGATAAAAGAAAACTTGTACCAAGCCCTAAAATAAAAATACTAGGAAACCAAAATGTAATTTTTGCACTTTTAGGATATTTTTTATTTAAAATTGGCCTTGCTTTACCAAACGCATAGGTTTGTTTAAAAAATTGCTTTACTGTACTTTTTCGTTTATGATATACAAAAGCAGCTGTTACTAATTGTGTATTGAATCCGTTTTTCCATAAACGAAAAGTTAAATCAATATCTTCGCCAGTTTTCATGTTTGAGAATCCTTTTACAGTTTCAAAGGCTTTTATTGATAATCCTAAATTAAAACTTCGTAATTGAAATTTTCCTACTCCGTTTTTTTTACCACGAATGCCACCAGTGGTTAAAAAACTAGTCATGGAATAATTCATTGCTTTTTGCAAAGCTGTAAAACTCTGATGTGCTGCATCTGGCCCACCAAAAGCATCTGTATAATTTTCTTTTAAAGCTTTTTTTACTTCTGATAAATAGTGTTCTGGTACAATTACATCTGAATCTAAGACGATAAAATAATTGCCTGAAGCTTTTTGCATTCCGTAATTTCGGCTGGCTCCTGCTCCACTGTTTTCTTTGTAAAAGTAATTTACATTTAATGTTGATGTGTACTTTTCTACAATTTGATCGCTTTTTTGTGACGAACCATCTTCAATAATTAAAATTTCGAAATCGTCTTCAAAATCTAGTTTTGTTAAACTAGTAAGTAGTTCGTCTATTTCTTTAGGCCGATTGTATACTGGGATAATTATGGAAAAACTGAGTTGCAAAATTATAAAGTTGTAAAGTTGTAAAGTTAGGAAATAAAAAAATTGAAAGCTGTTGGTTTGAGCAACTTTCAATTTTCTAGTTTTCTAAAAATTGGCAGACTGGCTTAGCCCTGATTGAGCGACTTGTTTGAAATCTTTTTTGTCCTAAAAGGCAAAAAAATTGAGTAGCGAAAGCAGGAAATAGCTTCAAAAAACTATTATGATGAGAAACTGAACCAAATTCTGTTTAATATGGTTTTGCCTCTACTCAAACTTTTCCATAACTGGGTCACTAACCCCCATATTTGAAAAGCCGCCATCATGAAATAAATTCTGCAGCGTTACTTTTTTAGTTAAATCTGAAAATAAAGAAATGGTGTAATCTGCACATTCTAAAGCGGTTGCATTACCTAAAGGACTCATTTTTTCGGCATACTCTATAAAACCATCAAAACCTTTTACGCCACTACCTGCTGTTGTTGGTGTTGGCGATTGCGAAATTGTATTGACACGCACTTTATGATCTCTACCAAAAAAGTACCCAAAACTACGTGCAATACTCTCTAAATAAGCTTTGTTGTCTGCCATATCATTATAATCTGGAAAAACACGTTGTGCAGCCATATAGGTTAAGGCTACTATAGAACCCCACTCAGACATTGCTTTTTTGTTGTATAAAACATTCATTACTTTATGAAAAGAAAGTGCTGAAATATCCCAACCTTTTGTGGTGAAATCGTAATTTGGATCTGTATAATGTTTGCCTTTTCTTACGTTTAAAGACATGCCTATAGAGTGTAAAACAAAGTCGATTTTACCTCCTAAAATTTCCATAGATTGTTCTACTAAAGCTGTTATATCTTCTAAAGAAGTTGCGTCTGCAGCAATTACTTGAGAACCTGTTTTTGCAGCCAATTCATTCAACTGCCCCATTCTTAAAGCAATTGGTGCGTTTGTTAATACAAAAGTGGCCCCTTCTTCATGGGCTCTTTCTGCTACTTTCCAAGCGATTGAATGCTCGTTTAATGCGCCAAAAATAATTCCTTTTTTTCCTTTTAGTAAGTTGTACATTATTTAGTTTTTAGTTGTTAGCCCCTTTGTCTTTCAGACATTTCCCCAAAGGGCAAAATTGAGAAGCCAATTAGATTTTTAATTATCTTAGTGCAAAGATATTAAACTCATACTTTTTTGAAACATCAATTACTCAAAAGTCACCTTTGGAGATTTAGGGGCTAAGTAATTCTTTTGCGTGAGTTAAAGCTGATTCTGAGATATCTTTTCCGCTTAACATCTCTGCAATTTCTACAACTCTTTCTTCATCAGAAAGTTGTTTTAAATTGGTAGTTGTAACACCTTTAATTTCTTTTTTAAATACTTTATAGTGGTATTTTCCTTTTGATGCAATTTGTGGCAAATGTGTAATAGCAATAACTTGCATGTTGTTACTCATTTGCTGCATAATAGCTGCTATTTTGTTAGATACTTCTCCAGAAACCCCAGTATCAATTTCATCAAAAATAATGGTTGGTAACTTTGTATTTTCTGATAATACTGTTTTTACAGACAACATTATTCTTGACAATTCTCCTCCAGAAGCCACTTTTTTAAGCTCACCAAAATTTCCACCTTTATTTGCAGAAAACAAAAATTCTAATTCATCTTTTCCATTTACAAAATAATTAGATGTCGCTTTTATATTGATGGAAAAACGTGCATTTTCCATACCCAATTCTGCCAATAAATGCTGTAATTGTCTGGTTAACTGTGGTGTAACTTTGGCTCTGCTTTTGGTAATTAAACCTGCTAATTTGTCTAATTTTACAGTAACATCTGCAATCTCATTCTTTTTGTTGGTAATGGTTTCTTCTGCATTTTCTACCTGACTTACTTTTTCTGACAACTCTTCTAAAACTTCTAAAAGTTCTTGAATGGTAGCCACAGAATGCTTTTTCTGTAAGTTGTAAATTAGCTGTAAACGGTCATTTAATTCTTCAATTTCAATTGGATTGAAATCTACATTTTCGTTGGCCTTTTCTAATTCTGTAATGACATCATCAATTTCTATTTTTACAGAAGTAACTCTTTCTGATAATTCTTGATACTGTTTCGAAAAAGTAGCAATTTTTATCAATCTATTTTCTAAAGTATTTAATAAATTTTGTATACCAATTTCATCGTTTATAGAAATTTCTAAAGCTTCAGACAAATTGAGTTTGATGTCTTCTATATTATTTAATTGCTCTAATTTTTCTTCTAACTCTTCTTGTTCATCAACTTTTAAATTCGCCTCTTTTAATTCATTAAACAAATGCAAATTGTATTCGTATTGCTGATTTGCTTCTTTTTGCGTGATTTCTAATTCTTGTAATTCTTTTTTAAGTTGATTTAATTTAGAAAATCCTCTTTTGTAAGAGGCTATTTTATCTTTATTTTTTGCTAAAGCATCTACAATAGAAAATTGAAAGCTATTGTCTGATAATGCCAAAGTTTCGTGCTGCGAGTGCACGTCTATCAACTTGCTTCTTAGTTGATTTAAAACAGAAAGTTTTACTGGAGTGTCGTTTACAAATGCTCTAGATTTGCCTGATGGTAAAATTTCTCTTCTTATAATAGTTTCTGCTTCGTAATCTAAATCTACTTCTTCAAAAAAATCTTGTAAATTGTAGTTTACAAGTGCCACTTTTGCTTCTACAATGCATTTGGTGTTTGTATCTTTAAGAGAAGATAAATCTGCACGATTACCAAGCACTAAACCTAGTGCGCCTAATAGTATGGATTTTCCTGCACCAGTTTCACCAGTGATTATGGATAATCCTTCCGAAAAATCAATAGTTAATTGATTGATTAATGCGTAGTTATGTATAGAAAGTTGTGTAAGCAAGTTCACTAATTTTTATAGTATAAAATTAGTGAAATATATTTAGAAAATTAAAAGAAAATACTACTCAATATTTCTCCACTTCGAATTGTTATTTGGAGAAATTTTACGCAATGTAGTACTCAAACGCACTGCATTTCTTGTTCTAGGTCCATCAGAATAAATATTTACAATTTCATCTGCTTTGGCATCAAAAAACAATCGAATTAAATAATTACCCACAGTTTTGTTGAATAGGTTTTGCATTTTTAAAACACTATCTTCAATGGTTTGCTTTGCAAAATCTTTATTGTTTGCAAAGTTATCTAAACCTTTAATATGGTAATCGTACATTACATCTCTGTATGTTTTTAATTTTGGAGCCAATAAATTATCAATTAGTAAAAAGCGGTTTTGTTTACCCACTACGTTTTGCCAAGAAGAGAGTCCACTTTGTTGTGCTTGCAACATTACATTTTGCGCTTCTTTTAGCTCAAAATCTCCTCCATATTTTTCAAAAGTATCTGCATCTACCCCTAAAATTACATAAGCATAAAAAACAATGGTAGAAATTAAATTGCTATCAAAAGAGTTTCTATTATAAAATAGTGGATCAAATTCGTTATAACGAAACGTAAAATCGTTATCTCTTAAATTTAAAAGTGGAGTTGAATAAGACGAACCATAAACGGGTCTTGAAGATTGCACTTGCAAAGTAGCTGTAAATGTATTATTGTCTCTAGAAGTAATAATAATATTCATTGCACAATCTACTTTTTCCTCAGTCTGTACAACCCTATTTGTCCATTTTGTTTGATTTATGAATTCTGTTAATGCGGTTTGTAACGTGGTAAATACTTGCCTATTAGAACCTGCTATTTGCTCATAATTAATATTTACCAAACAGTTTAGTTCTTGCGAATTTACTTTGGCAACAAATAAAAATAAACCGACAAGTAATACTATTTTACGCATTTAATTTTATTTATAATTTCGTTGATAATGTCTTTGGCAACATCATCTTTTGATTTTAATTCAAATGGTTTTTCATTGAAATCTTTATCAATAATAGTAATTTTATTTGTGTTTGTTGCAAAACCAGCGCCTTTATCTTGCAAAGAATTTAAAACAATAGCGTCTAAGTTTTTACGTTTTAGCTTACTTTTTGCGTTATCAATTTCGTTATTCGTTTCTAATGCAAAACCCACCAAAAATTGATGTGTTTTTACTGCTCCTAAAGAAGCTAAAATATCTTTAGTTGGTGCTAACTCTATAGTTAACGCTGTATCTTTCTTTTTTATTTTCTGACTAGCAACATTTTTTGGTTTATAGTCTGCTACTGCTGCAGACAAAACAGCAATATCAACTTTATTAAAATATTGATGAGCAGCATTATACATCTCATCTGCCGAAACTACATCCACTCTATTTATTAAGGAATGTTGTATTTGTTGATGACTTGGACCCGAAATTAAAATAACTTCTGCACCAAAATTTGCAGCTGCATTTGCAATGGCAAACCCCATTTTTCCTGAAGAATGATTTCCAATAAAACGAACTGGATCTATAGCCTCGTAAGTTGGCCCAGCAGTAATTAATACTTTTTTACCCTTTAAAGGTAATTTTTCTAAAATATCATTTTCAATAAAAGCAACAATATCTTCTGGCTCTGCCATTCTACCTTCTCCTATCAAACCACTAGCCAATTCACCTGAAGTTGCAGGAATTATACTATTACCAAAACTTTTTAATTTATCTAAACTTTTTTTAGTGGATGGATGAATATACATATCCAAGTCCATAGCTGGTGCTAAATACACAGGACATTTAGCAGACAAGTAAGTAGCCAGCAACAAATTATCGCAAGTACCATTTGCCATTTTAGACATGGTATTTGCAGTTGCAGGCGCAATTAAAAAATAGTCTGCCCACAAACCAAAATCAACATGATTGTTCCATAGCTCATTTTCTTCTTCTTTATCATAAAAAGTAGAATGAACAGGATTTTTAGAAAGTGTAGAAAGTGTGAGAGGTGTTATAAAATCTTTAGACGCAGGTGTCATAATTACTTTAACATCTGCGCCTAATTTTATAAATAAACGAACTAAAGAAGCCGTTTTGTATGCAGCTATACCAGCAGTAATGCCTAAAAGGATTTTTTTACCACTTAAAACAGACATTTATTCTGCTTCTGGAGTTCTAAAATATACCTTATCATTTAACCATTCTTCAACAGCTATTGCAGTTGGTTTTGGTAAACGTTCGTAAAATTTAGAAACTTCAATTTGTTCTTTATTTTCAAAAACCTCTTCTAAACTATCATTATACGTAGCAAACTCATCTAATTTGTCTACCAATTCTTTCTTTAAATCAGCATTAACTTGATTTGCTCTTTTCGCAATGATTGAAATTGCCTCATAAATATTTTGAGTAGGTGCTTCAATTTCATCTTTGTTATAAGTAACTGTACTTATAGCTGCTTCTGTATCTTTATAATCCATAATATTACTTCTCTTTTGAATTTTGTTTTGTATTACTCTTCTCTAAATCTTTCATCTTTTGGATAAGATTGTCGATCCTTTTTTCTTCTTTCTTAAGCGTAGCTAGCATTTGATCAGCTTCTTCCGTAAATTGTGTTTCTGGAAAATTTCTTTTCAACTTGTCGTAAGCTTCAATAGCATCTTTAATTCTATCAAATTTTCTTCTATCTGTACTTTTTAACACAAAATCATGTGCTGCTTTTAATCTATAAAATAAAGCCTCTTCTTTAAATTCTGAACCTAGATAGTCTGATAACAAATTATCAAAAGCCTGAATTGCTGCTTTGTAATTTCTTAAGTCATAATCTGCTGTAGTGTAATATACTTTAGCGATTTCAAAATATTTTTTTTGCAACTTGTATCGTAAATCTTTGTAATGCTGATTTGCTTCATCAAGCTTATCTGAATTAGGATACGTAGTAATAAAATTTTGAAATGCTTCTAATGCTTTATTGGTATCTGTTGGGTCTTGGCTATAAACAGGTGATGCCAATTTATAACTTAAGGCAGATAAAAATGCAGCCTCTTCATTTTTAGAGCTTTTTGGGTAGTTATTTTTAAATCTTTCAAAATAGTATGCTGCTTGTAAGTAATTTTTGGTATTAAAATTAGACTGAGCAACCATAAATTGAATACGCTCCATTTGAGGTTTACCTCTGTAGGCTGGTGTTATTTTTTCGAATAAACGTAAAGCCTTAGAGAATTTTTTAGTTTCGTAGAGTTTCGTAGCCATTTTGTACTGCTCTTCTATACTACCTTTGTTTAACACTTTTTGATACTCCCCACAAGAGAATAACATCAAGCTAAACACTACTAAATACGCTAAATTTTTAATTTTTTGCATCGGGCAAAATTAGTAATTAATTATGGATAATAAAAGTATTTATTTTTCTCGAAATAAATCTTTCGTTTTAGTGTTTTGATTTTTTTTATTTTTACCAAAAAACAATCAACACAACTATATTGTAGTGCAATAATCCATAAAAAAGCCCGAAAAAATTAATAAAACGATACTAAAAGTTTGTTAAGAATACTTATTTATGTGTTTTTGTTTTCAAAAACTAAAATTCATTGACAAATTTAGCTATTTTGGCTTGTAATGCTTTACTTGCTTTTACTAACGGCAAACGTACATCATTAGTGCAAATACCCAATTGTTGTAAAACCGTTTTGATGCCTGCAGGATTATTTTCTTCGAAAATATAATCGATAATATCCATCATTTTAAAATGAATTTTATAGGCTTCTTTATTTTTTCCTTCTAATCCTAATTGAATCATTTTAGAAAACGCCTCTGGAAATGCTTGTCCAATCACAGAAATAACTCCTGAACCTCCAGCCAAAGCAACGCCCAAAGCCAAATCATCATCACCAGAAATAACTAAAAAATTCTCGGGTTTATTTTTTAATAAGGTAAAATATTGTTGTTGGTTGTTACCAGCTTCTTTAACTCCCACAATATTATCAAAATCATTTGCTAGACGAATGGTAGTTGATGGTTCCATATTTTTTGCAGTTCTACCAGGCACATTGTATAAAATAATGGGTAAATCTGTTGCTTCTGCAACCGCTTTATAATGTTGGTAAAACCCTTCTTGTGTTGGCTTACTGTAATATGGTGCTACTGATAAAATACCGTCAATTCCAGAAAAATCTCTAGTCTTTAACTCTTTAACAACATCTAACGTATTATTGCCACCAACACCTAAAACTAATGGAACTCGATTGTTGTTTGCTTTTACAACAACATCTATAATAAGTTGTTTTTCTTCTTTAGTTATGGTAGCGCTTTCTCCTGTTGTACCATTGATTACCAAATAGTTTGTGCCGTTTTCGATATTAAAATTGACCAATTTTATGAGCGCATCAATATCTATAGATAAATCTTCTTTAAAAGGGGTAATCAGAGCCACACCTGTACCAACAAATTTTTGCATTATTTAATTATTTTAGAGGGTAAAATTACAATTTTCAAATTGAATCTTTTCAAAAAATAGGAAGTTGTGATAAAGAATACACAACTTTTAATGTAAAGTTTAATTTTTTAGTTTATTTAATATGATCAAATACTTTTTTAATTCGGACAAGAA
The DNA here is from genome assembly GCF_054584775.1 of Polaribacter litoreus. NCBI lineage: Bacteria > Pseudomonadati > Bacteroidota > Flavobacteriia > Flavobacteriales > Flavobacteriaceae > Polaribacter > Polaribacter litoreus. Next base: position 87,234 of record NZ_JBTLRD010000003.1, read on the forward strand.
ACTTTCTATTTTTGTTGGTACTTCTGCTATTTCCATGTCATATAATCCTTGGTTTACATTTGCAAAACCCACTTTAAATTTTGCTTTAGACCTTAAAACAGCATTTTCTAAATACAAATTATTCTTATTAAAATAACCTATTAGCAAATCGTGAGGCTCTTCTATAAATGATTTAAAGTATTTATTTTTTATATCACCTTTCCAATTAAAATCTTTCTCAGTAAAAAATTTATAGGACGGTACATTCATTTTATTGTAAGGCCTGTAACTATAAATTCTAACATTTCCTAAACCGAGTATTTTTTCAACCTCGTTTTCTATTTTAAGCCATTTATATATTTCTCCTGAGGCAATTATACCAACAGTATAAACCTCATCATGAGATATTTCTCTATGCGCTTCTTTGTGTTTTAAGAGCTTATTGAAACGTTTTTTTATGAAAGATTTTTTCAAAAGACCTATGTTAATTTGTAGATGATTTCTGTAAAAATACTACTTATTTTCTTTTACAACGACATCAAAAACATCTTGCGAATTATTTTTTAATAAAAAACAAATAGGTACAATGATGCTATTTTGGTAAATTGTTGTTCTCTAACATCAATCCAAAAATCTTAACGCTAGATCAAACAAAGCATTTTTCCTAGAATTAAAAGATGTCAAAACGTAGCCATTTTAAAGTTTATTTAAAAGAACAAACAAGTTGTTTAAATTGTGTAAAATTAGAATCTAATTATCTTACAACCAACAACAATTATTACTATTTTTATCAACAGTAAACAAGGTATTTATTGCATAAAAAAAGTATAATTTAAAATTACATAAACCATAATGATACAACCATTCCATTTAGCAATCCCCGTTCAAAATTTACAAAAATGCAGAACGTTTTATAGAGATGTATTAGGATGCGAAGAAGGGCGCTCAACCGAAAATTGGGTAGATTTTAATTTCTTTGGTCATCAATTGGTAATTCATCAAAAAAACGATTTTGTACCACAAAGAATTTCAAACCCCGTAGATGGTTTTGATGTTCCAGTACCTCATTTTGGAGTGGTTTTAACTTGGGAAGATTGGCACACTTTAGCAAATAATTTAAAAGCAGCAAACACAAAATTTGAGATTGCTCCTTGCATACGTTTTAAAGGAAAAGTAGGAGAACAAGCCACAATGTTTTTTAAAGACCCAGAAAACAACGCTTTAGAGTTTAAAGCTTTTCAAGATATTGGTCAATTATTTGCCAAGTAGTTTTTCTACAACTTTTTTCATTATTATGCTTAGTTTGATTTTCTTTATCTTTAAAACTTAAATCAAACTACATTTATTATGAAAAAAATTAGCTTTCTTTTTTCTTTACTTACAAGTTTTTACTGTTTTTCTCAAAATACGAGATTGTTAAGACAGCCTACACTTTCCAACTCTGATATTGTTTTTGTTTACGCTGCTGATTTATGGAAAGTTCCAATAACTGGTGGAAATGCAGTTCGTTTAACTAGTGATGAAGGCTACGAAACCAACCCTCAGTTTTCTAATGATGGAAAATGGGTAGCTTTTACAGCTCAGTATGATGGAAATACAGATGTTTTTGTGGTTTCCGTTAATGGTGGCGAACCAAAAAGGTTAACTTACCATCCTGGATCAGATATCGTTCAAAGTTGGACACCCGATGGAAAAATTCTTTTTAGATCTAACAGAGCCTCTAAACCAACACAAACCAATAAATTTTATACAGTTTCTACCGAGGGCGGAATGCCCAAAGCTTTTGATATTCCAAGAGCGGCTTTTGGAGAAATTTCTGCCGATAATAAATACATTGCTTATACCCCAATTACAAGCTGGGATGCAGAATGGAGAAATTATAGAGGTGGACAAGCAATGCCTATTTGGATTGTAGATTTAAAAACAAAAGCGTTGGTAAAAACTCCTCAAAAAGATAATGAAAGACACACAAATCCTGTTTGGTTTAAAGGTGATGTTTATTATATTTCAGAAAGAGATTATACAGCTAATATTTGGTCTTACAACTTAGCTACAAAGCAAGAAAAACAAATTACGTTTCATAAAAAATTTGATGTTAAAAACATAGATGCTAATAAAAATGGAATTGTTTACGAACAAGGTGGTTTTTTACACAAACTAAATCCTGAAACTCAAGAAACACATCCTATTAATATTGAGGTTAAAGGAGATTTAAATTACTCTAGAACTAGATGGATGAATGTTTCTGGAAGAAATTTAACCAATGCAAATGTGTCACCTAATGGAAAAAGAGCCTTATTTGAATATAGAGGAGAAATTTTTACAGTACCTAAAGAAAATGGTACTTGGAGAAACATAACCAACACTTCTGGTGTTGCAGATCGTTCTCCTATTTGGTCTCCAAAAGGAGATAAAATAGCTTGGTTTTCCGATAAAAATGGAGAATATGAATTGGTTATTGCCAATCAAAGGGGAGAAAATCAAGAATCTATAAAATTACCAAATCCTACCTTTTATTTTCAACCAGATTGGTCTCCAAATGGTAAATACATTGCGTTTACAGATACTAATTTTGTAATTTGGGTTATTGATATAGAAACTCAAAAAATCATAAAAGTTGATGCTGATGGTTTTGCGCATCCAAACAGAACCATGAACCCTAAATGGTCTCCAGATAGTGATTGGATTGCGTATGCAAAACAAAACGACAATAGTTATAAATCTATTTTTGCTTATCAAATAAGTAGCAAAAAAATTGTGCAAATCACAGATCCTGTTGCTGATGCTATTTCTCCTGTTTGGGATGCAAATGGAAAATATATTTACACCTTAGCAAGCACAGACTACGGATTGCAAACAGGTTGGTTAGATATGAGCTCTTACGATCCTAGCCTTACAAGATCATTATACACAATAGTTTTAAATTCTGATGATAAAGCACCAAACCTACCAAAAACAGATGAGGAAATCCTAAAAAAAGAAAAGCCTAAGAATTCAGGTAATGACCAAAAGAAAGACAAAAAAGAGGCCTCAGTTCATAAAACTATTATTGTTGAAAATGGAATATTTGATAGAGCTGTAGCTTTAAAACTACCTGCAAGAAATTATACAGCTCTTTTAAAAGGACCAAAAAACAAAGTTTTTATTGCTGAAGCTGTGCCAAATTCACCTGGATTAACGGTTCATAGCTACAATATTTCTAAAGAAAAAGCTACAGTTTTTGCAACAGGTGTATCTGCAATGAGTGTTTCAAATGATCGAAATTCTATTTTACTAAATAAAAAAGGAAGCTGGAGCTTGAATAGCACAAAATCTGCAAAAGCAGGAAAAGAATCACTAAAAACCAATCTAAAAATTAAGGTAGATCCTAAAGCTGAAGCGCATCAAATTTTTAAAGAAGGATGGCGCTTTATGAGAGATTTTTTATATGTAGATAATGTTCACGGAGCTCCTTGGGATGATATTTATAAATGGTACGCTCCTTGGATAAATGATGTAAGACATAGAACCGACTTAAATTATGTGGTAGATATTATGAGTGGTGAAGTTGCTATTGGACATTCTTATGTTTCTGGTGGAGATTTTCCTGATTTAAACAGAGTTCCTGTGGGTTTACTGGGTGCAGATTTTAAAATCAATAATGGCCTTTATCAATTTAAAAAAATCTATAAAGGAGAACGTTGGAACCCGAACATAACAGCTCCTTTAGGGTTGCCTGGTATTGATGTAAAAGAAGGTGATTATTTACTAGCTATTAACGGAGTTGCTTTAACTTCTAAAATGAATCCTTATAAATTACTTGAGCAAACTGCAGGAAGACAGATTTACATCACTATAAACAATAAACCTTCTACAAAAGACGCTAAAGAAATACTTGTTCAACCAACGTTTAGTGAAAGAAGCTTAAGAAGTATTGATTGGGTAGAATCTAACAGAAGAAAGGTAGATCAACTTTCAAATGGTAAGTTGGCTTATGTTTATGTTCCAAATACTAGTGGAGCAGGTTTTACATCTTTTAATCGATATTATTTTGCGCAACAAGATAAAAAAGGAGTAATTATTGACGAAAGAAATAATGGTGGTGGTTCTGCTGCTGATTATATGATAGATATTATGTCTAGAGAGGTTGTGGGTTATTTTAATAGTAAAAGCGAAAGCAGAAAACCTTGGACAACACCAATGGCTGGTATTTGGGGTCCGAAAGTAATGATTATTAATGAAAGAGCAGGTTCTGGTGGAGATCTACTACCTTATATGTTTAAAGAAAAAGGGTTAGGTACTTTAGTAGGCACAAGAACTTGGGGTGGTTTAGTAGGTACTTGGGATACTCCGCCTTTTATTGATGGTGGCAGAATGGTAGCACCTAGAGGTGGTTTTTATGACGTTGATGGAAAATGGGCAGTTGAAGGTGATGGTGTTGCTCCAGATATTGAAGTTCATCAAACACCAAAAGAAGTTTTAAAAGGTAGAGATCCGCAATTGGAAAAAGCGGTTGAAGAAGCTTTAAGATTGTTAAAAGGAAATGAATTTAAAATGAAACCTGAACCTAAAGCACCCATTCGTTCTAAAAGACCAAAAGGATATAAGTCTGATAATTAAAATTAAAGAAGCGCTCTAAAAAGTATTAAAATTTGTCATTTCCACTGTAATAGAGAAATCTTGTTTATTGAAAATCAATTATATAAATTTTTCGAATTCGCTAAAAATAACAACTAAATTAACTTGTTAGGTAGCCTCTTTTAATAACTCTATTTTGACAATCTCAGAAACTCATACTGCTACAAAACAAGAAAAACCTATTCGTTTCCAAGAATATGGCATTGGTATCTTCCATACAATTACTACAAAATCGGCATTGAAAAAAGCTATTAAAAAAGGGCTAATTACAATTGATGAGAGTTTGGCTACAACATCAAAGTATATTTTAGGCGGAGAAATAATTGAACTGCATCAACCTAAAAAAAATAAAGCATTAAAACAGTTAAAATTAAATTTAGAAGTTTTATTTGAAGACGATTATTTAGCAATTATTTACAAACCTGCTGGTATTTTAGTTAGTGGAAATAAATGGGTTACTATTACAAATGTCCTAACTCAAAATTTAAAAAAGAGCTCTCAAAAAGATGCCATTCATCCACAACCTGTGCATCGCTTAGATTATCCCACTAGTGGTGTTTTATTAGTAGGAAAAACAAGTACAGCCATATTAAAATTGAATAAATTGTTTGAAACCAAAGAAATTGAAAAAACATATTATGCCATTACTATTGGCAAAATGTGTTCTGGCGGATTAATTAATTTTAAAATTGATGACAAAAATGCTTCTACCCTATTTAAAGTTTTACATTTTGTAAAATCAAATCGTTTTAACTATTTAAATTTAGTTGAACTCAAACCCAAAACAGGCAGAAAACACCAACTTAGAAAACATTTATCTAGTATTGGTCATCAAATTTTAGGAGATCAAAATTATGGTAAAACTGAGTTAATCTTAAAAGGAAAAGGCTTGTATTTACAAGCTAACACCTTAAAATTTATTCATCCTTTTACAAAAGAAGAAATAATGGTTTCTACAGATTTACCTAAAAAGTTTACAAAAATTTTTACTGCTAAAATTCAATGATTATAAAAAACTGTTAAATACAAATAAAATACGTTTCAGATTATTATCATCAAAATAAATAAAGGAATCATTAAAAAATGATAAATTAGCTATTTAATTTATCATTTTTTTTATGAAGAAGTTTTTTAAAATCATAGCAGCCTTACTTATTGTAATTATTGGCTTTTTTGTTGTGTATTATTTCATCAATAACAAAGATTTACCCAAAGGTAAAACTGGTAAAGATGCAGATGCTTTGGCAATTAAAATGTTCAATGCAATCAATCATCAAGCCTTTGAGAACACCGAAGTTTTAGAATGGAACTTTATAAACACTCATTTTTACAAATGGTACAAACAAGAGCATAAAGTAAACGTTTCTTGGGATGAAAATAAAGTGATTTTAAATACAAAAGATCATTCTAAATCTGAAGTTTTTGTAAACGAAAAAAAAGTAAATAATAAAGAACTACTACAAAAAGCAATTGGTTATTTTAACAACGATTCTTTTTGGTTAGTAGCTCCGTATAAAATATTTGATCCTGGTACTGAAAGGAGTATTGTACAGCATAAAGGTAAAGATGCATTACTAATTACCTATACTTCTGGTGGTTCTACTCCTGGAGATTCTTATTTATGGATTTTAGATGAAAACTACTTTCCTACTTCCTTTAAAATGTGGACTTCAATTATTCCTATTGGTGGTGTTTCTGCTACTTGGGCAAATTGGAAAACCACTGAAGCAGGGATAAAACTACCAACAAAACATACTCTTTCTTTATTTGGAATGGAGATTTCTATGGGTAATGTAAAAGCTTACAATCCAAAAGCAAATAATTTGGCTGATAAAATTTTAAAAGCAATTCATCATAAAAACTATAAAAATACCAAATTTTTAGAATGGAGTTTTGGCGGAAAAAGAACTTTTAAATGGAATAAAGATGCGCATATTGTTGATGTTTCTTGGGATGATTTTAGAGTAAACCTATACCCAGCAGATATTGCAAAAAGCACAGTATATTTTGAAGGAATTAAGCAAGAAGATACTGATGAAAAAGTAGTAAAAAGAGCTTGGGATATTTTTAATAACGATTCTTTTTGGTTAGTTGCGCCGCATAAATTGTATGATGATGGCGTAGTTAGAAACATAGAAAAAATTGATGGTAAAGAAGCACTAAGAGTTACCTACACTTCTGGAGGAACAACTCCAGGAGATTCCTATGTTTGGCTTTTAGACGAAAACTATATACCCAAAAGCTACAAAATGTATTTAAAAAATGGCAGAATGAATGGCACACCAGCCACTTGGCAAGATTGGATTACAACAGAAAGCGGTACCTTATTACCAACAAACCACACATTTGCTAATGGTAATCAATTGAGTATGGGTAAAGTAAAAGGTTACAATTAAAGTATGAATAAAGATTTATTAAACAGCTTATTAGAAGCTTTACAGTTTTCACCAAACAACATTCCTTTAAAATTACAAATTGCAAAATTATATATTGAGGATAATGCTGTTGCTAAAGCAGAAAAATTTTTAACAGAAATACTAAATTTAGATAGAAACAATGTTGATGCTAAGTTTCAACTAGCAAAAATTTACTTTAAGCAAAATAAATATGCCCCAGCAGAAATTGTTTTAGAAGAAATAGTAGAAACTTCATCAGATGAAAAACATTTAGAATTATTATGTTATTGTTATTTGCATCAAAATGAAATTGGCAAGGCAAAAGATATGTATAGCACTATTTTAAATCAAAATAATACTTATAAAAATGAAGATTTTGATAAAAAATTAAGAGTAACTGCAACCACTATTAATGATGATGATTTTGTTGATGATGATGCTTTACAGTTTTTGAAAAAACCTTCAATTCAATTCAAAGATATTGGTGGGATGGATAAAGTAAAAGAAGAAATTGCTTTAAAAATTATAAAACCACTTCAGCATCCAGAATTATACAAAGCCTATGGCAAAAAAATTGGAGGAGGAATTTTATTATATGGCCCACCAGGTTGTGGAAAAACACATATTGCCAGAGCTACAGCTGGCGAAATTAATGCAAATTTTATCAATGTAAGCATCAATGATATTTTAGACATGTGGATTGGCAATTCAGAAAAAAATTTAAACGAAATTTTTGAATTGGCCAGAAGAAACACGCCTTGCGTAATCTTTTTTGATGAAATTGATGCTCTTGGTGCCAATAGAAATGATGTAAGTAAAACTTCTGGAAGATCAGTAATCAATCAATTTTTAAGTGAGTTAGATGGTTTATCTTCAGATAATGATGGAGTGCTTATTTTAGGAGCCACAAATACACCTTGGCATTTAGATCCTGCGTTTAGAAGACCAGGAAGATTTGATCGTATTATTTTTGTTTCTCCTCCAGATATGGAAGCTAGAAAAGCTATTTTTTCTATTAAACTCAATGGCAAACCAACAGATATTGTTGATACATCAGACATCGCTAAAAAAAGTGACCAATTTTCAGGAGCAGATATTAATGCTGTAATTGATGTAGCTATTGAACAGAAACTTTCGGAATCTTTTAAAGATGGAATTCCGAAACCTTTACAATCTAAAGATATTTTAAAAGCGATTAAAAAAGTAAAACCAAGCACAAAAGAATGGTTTAACTCTGCTAAAAACTATGCCTTATACGCAAACGATTCTGGCTTGTATGATGAAGTGTTAACCTATTTGAAAATTAAAAAATAATGGAAAACCAACATTATTTAAGAGGTATTCAATTGTATGAATTAGAGAGGTACCAAGATGCTGTTTCTTACTTTAAAAAGGCTTTAGAATTTGATCCTGAAGATTATAGTACTATTTTTCATTTAGCGCATTGTTATTTACAGTTAGATGATTTAGAAAAATCTGAGGAAATGGCTAATGCTTTATTGCAAATAAACCCCGATAATGAAAATGTGTATTTTTTATTATCTCAAATTTATTTAAGTAAAAGTAACTTAAAAAAAGCATTAGAGTTTATAGATAAAGCCATTAGCATATATCCGTATGAAGCCGATTTTTTTGGTCAAAAATCATACATTCAGCTAAATGAAAAAAACTACGAATCTTCACTAAATTTCGCTAATGAAGGTTTGGCTTTAGAGCCTAATAACAAATTGTGTTTAAACGCAAGAGTTCAGGCGCTTACAAAACTGAACAGAAAAGAAGAAGCCACTGCCACTATAGAAAACTTGTTAGAAAAAGATCCTGAAAATGTGTATTCTCATGCAAATGTTGGCTGGTCTAAATTAGAAAACGGTAATACCAAAGAGGCTTTACATCACTTTAAACAAGCTTTGGCTTTAGACCCTAATTTTGAGTATGCTAGAGAAGGTATGAGCACAGCCTTAAAAGCAAAAAACGTTGTTTACAACTTGTATTTAAAATATTCATTTTGGATGAGCAAAAAAAGCACCAAACAACAATGGATTTTTATTATTGGTATGTATTTGGCCTATCGTTTTTCGGTGAAATTATTGTCAAATACAACCTACACTTTTTTAGTAATTCCTATTATCATACTTTATTTACTTTTTGCTTTAGGTGGTTGGTTGATGGAATCTTTATCCAACGCTATTTTAATTTTTGACAATTATGGTAAATACTTGTTAGATAAGGACCAACAAAAAAGTGGACGTGCTTTTCAGCTTTTACTTTTAGGAGCCATTTTAGCAATTGTTTGTTATGGTGCATTTACTAACCAATATTTTTTGCTTTTAGGCTTTGCATTTCTTTGTAGTTTAGTGCCACTGCCTAGAGCATTTCTCATCATAACAAAAAACAAAAAATTATTTCATTTTGGTGTGGGTATTGCTATGTTGGCAACTGCCTTTCTAGGTGTTTTTTTTACAGACGATTTAATGCTGTTAGGCTCAATTGTTTTAATTCTTTTAATCGCTTTTACTTGGCTCGATAATATTATTAAGTAAATTTATAGATCTTAATACTTTATTTTATGACTTCAAAAACAATAGCAAACGGAATATTAAGAGCCTTAGCAATTATTCTGGGTATATTTTTACTTGGCTATTTTTTACTAAAAATTCAATCTGTAATTGTGTATATCATTATAGCTGGTGTTTTGTCTTTAATAGGTAGGCCATTTATTCTTTTTTTAAGAAAAAAGTTAAAGTTTCCAAACACACTAGCTGTTATTACCACAATGGCCATGATGCTAGGGTTATTAACAGGTATTGTAATTTTATTTATTCCTTTGGTTTTAGAACAAGGTAGAAGTTTATCTTTATTAGAGGTTGATAAATTACAAGAAAATATACAAGGTATTTTTAATCAAATTACCGCTTATTTTGCATCCAAAGGAATTGATATTTTAAAGGAAATTGAAAGTATGGATTTTGCCAATCAGTTTAAAGCAATTCCTAATTTATTCAACGCTATTATTGCAGCTTTAGGATCTATAAGTATTGGTTTGTTTTCTATTTTATTTATCTGTTTTTTCTTTATGAAAGATAGTCAATTGCTAAAAAATGGTATTTTAACCATCATCCCTAATAACACCGAAAATCGTTTTTCTAAATCTTTAGAAACTATTAATGATTTACTTTCTCGTTATTTTTTAGGGCTAATTATTCAGATATTAATTTTGTTTGTTTTATATACTATTATATTGCTGTCTTTTAACATTTCTAATGCAATTGTTATTGCCTTTTTATGTGCTCTTTTAAATTTAATTCCTTATGTAGGGCCATTAATTGGCGCTATTTTGATGTTTATTTTATCGATGACAAGTAATATTGGTTTAGAGTTTCAAACAGAAATTCTACCCACTTCTCTATGGATTTTATTTTGCTATGGCCTTGCTCAAATTTTAGATAATTTTGTGAGTCAGCCTGTAATTTTTTCTAAAACCACAAAATCTCATCCTTTAGAAATTTTTTTAATAATTGTTATTGGCGGTTTACTTTTTGGCATTATAGGTATGATAACTGCTGTGCCTACCTACACAGCTCTTAAGGTTATTTTAAAAGAGTTTCTATCCGAAAATAAAATCGTTAAATCTTTAACTAAAAGCCTATAATTTCTTTTGAATTTACATATTCTAAAACCAGAAGTTCAACAATTTATTGACAATCATTTAAACACAGAAATCACAAGACTAATTTTAAAAGGCAGTCCTTTTAAAGAGGTTTCTATACAAGAATTGGCCAACCAAATAATTGCAAAACAAAAATCTAAGAAAAAACTACCTACTTGGTTTTCTGGTAAAAACTTATATTACCCACCTAAATTGAGTATTGAACAAACCTCATCAGAAATAACTGCAAAATATAAATCAGGTTTGGTTTTTGGTGATACAATTATTGATATTACTGGTGGTTTTGGTATAGATTGTTACTTTTTTTCAAAACAATTTAAACAAGTAATACATTGCGAAATTAACGAAGAATTGTCTGCAATTGTAAAACACAACTACCAACAATTAAAAACAGAAAATATTAAAAACATTGCATCTAATGGATTTGACTATTTAAAGAAAAGTAAAGAAACTTATGATTGTATTTATATAGATCCTTCAAGAAGAGATGATGTTAAAGGTAAAGTGTTTTTGCTAAAAGATTGTCAGCCTTACATTCCGCCAAAAATCGATTTCTTTTTTAACAAAGCAAAGCATATTTTAGTTAAAGTATCACCTATTTTAGACATTTCAAATACTATTAAAGATTTAAAAAATGTTAAAGAAGTTCATATTGTTGCTGTAAATAATGAAGTAAAAGAACTACTTTTTTTGTTAGAAAAAGACTTTAAAGGAAACATAAAAATTAAAACAGTTAATTTTCAAAACAAGCTTACCCAACAATTTGAATTCTATTTCGAAACAAAAGTCGAATCCAATTATTCAGAACCTCTTACCTATTTATACGAGCCAAATGCTGCTATTTTAAAATCTGGCGGATTTCATCAAATATCAAATCAACTCAACGTTTTTAAATTACATCAACACGCTCACCTCTATACATCAAACAACCTCATAAATTTTCCAGGAAGAAGGTTTAAAATAGAACATACTTTAACTAACGATAAGAAAAAACTTAGAAAATTATTGCCTCAAAAAAAGGCAAACATAACCACAAGAAATTACCCTAAAACAGTTGCACAGTTTAGAAAAGAAACTAAAATTAAAGATGGTGGAGAGATATACATCTTCTTAACAACCATTTTAAACAACAAACAAATTATAGTTATTTGCAAAAAAATAAGCGTTTAGCCAACAGATTAACAATATTTTACGTTTTACAAATTATAACAAGCTATTTTATTTTTATCTTTGTGCAGGCTTTACGTGTTTTATTATTAGGGGTATAAAACACTAAAGTTTAAGTCTCGGTTTTTATCGAGACTTTTTTATGCTCGTAGTTTTTCATTAAATTTGTAAAGAGCAGAAACCCAAAAATTTATGCAAATAAGCAATTATCAAGGTATAAGAATTACCTCAAATCATCATGTAAAAACTGATGATTTTCTAGTAATCGAAGCCCCACTTCAAATTAACATCAACAAAGAACCTTATACTGTTGTAATGCGAACTCCTGATGATGATTTTGACCTTATTAGAGGCCTTCTTTTTGCCGAAGATATTTATAAAAAAACAGAAAATTTAGTATTTAATATTGAAAAAAAGACAGATAATATTCCTTCAATAATTAATGTTTCTATTCTTAAAAAAGATTTAGGAAAAGGATACTTAAATAAGCGAACCTTACTATCGGTTTCTTCTTGTGGTATTTGTGGCAAAAAAGAGTTGAAAGATTTAAAAACAAAGGGCAAATCATTAACTACAGCAACTACAACTACAGCTAAAAATCTGCATAAAATGCATGCCATTATGAACGATTTTCAACAAACCTTCAAACTATCTGGAGGGAGCCATGCTGCTGCGATTTTTAACAAACAACAGCAACTTTTAACCACAAAAGAAGATATTGGTAGACACAATGCAGTTGATAAATCAATTGGGTTTTTGCTTCAACAAAACAACATAAAAGATGCACACTATTTACTAGTAAGTGGCAGAGTTTCTTACGAAATTATAACCAAAGCTTTTGTGGCTAAAATTCCTATAATTGTGGCAGTTTCTGCATGCTCTTCTTTGGCTGTAGATTTTGCCAAAGAATTCGGTATTTGTTTAATCGGCTTTACCAGAAATCAAAAAATGACCATTTACTCTAATAATCAGCACCTTAACAACTTACTAACAGATGCATAAAAAAACAAATGCACAACCTCCAGAAAAACAAACAGGAATTCAATTCAAAAACATTCCTAAAACATCTGTAGGCCCCAAAGCAATTGCCTCTGCTTTAAGCCACATAAAAGACGAAGTTGGCATTATAAAAGGCATTAGTTTGTTAAAAAATATAAATCAAAAATATGGTTTTGATTGCCCTGGTTGTGCTTGGCCAGATCCTGATGAAAAAAGAGCTTTTTTAGCAGAGTATTGCGAAAATGGAGCAAAAGCTGTAGCTGAAGAAGCTACCAAAAATAGAGTTTCACCTTTGTTTTTTACAACATTTTCTGTAAATACTTTATCAAAATTATCTGATTACGAAATTGGTAAAAAAGGCAGAATAACCCATCCAGTTTACTTGCCAGAAGGTGCAGATCATTATCAAGAAATATCTTGGAATGATGCTTTTCATTTAATTGCAAAAGAATTAAATACTTTAGATTCTCCAGACGAAGCTATTTTTTATACTTCTGGGAGAACTAGTAATGAAGCGGCTTACTTATATCAACTATTTGTTCGCCAATTTGGCACCAACAATTTACCTGATTGCTCTAACATGTGCCATGAATCTAGTGGTGTTGCACTAACAGATACATTAGGAATTGGTAAAGGTTCTGTTACTTTAGATGATTTTAATCATACAGATTTAATTATTGTTATTGGTCAAAACCCTGGTACTAATCATCCAAGAATGTTAACTGCTTTGGCTAATGCAAAACAAAAAGGAAGTAAAATTATTACCATAAATCCATTGCCAGAAGTTGGTTTAATGAATTTTACAAACCCTCAAAATCCTTTAAAATGGATTGGAGATGGGCAAGATTTAACAGATATATTTTTACAGGTTAAAATTAATGGCGATTTAGCTTTGTTAAAAATCATCTTAAAATTGATGGTTGAACAAGAAAAAAAACAACCTAATTCTGTTTTTGATAACGATTTTATTAAAGAAAAAACCCACGGAATTGATAGTTTATTAGATGATTTAAAAACGTATTCTATTGATTATTTACTACCTCAAACAGGTGTATCTTTAAATGAAATTAAAGCTGCTGCAGATTTAATTATCAACAATAAAAAAGTAATTACCTGTTGGGCAATGGGTCTTACCCAACATAAAAACGGTGTAGATAATATTAGAGAAATTGTAAACATCTTATTGTTAAAAGGTAGTATTGGTAAAAAAGGCGCTGGTACTTGTCCAGTTCGTGGTCACTCTAATGTACAAGGAGACAGAACTATGGGGATTTGGGAAAAACCAAAACACGGTTTTTTAGATAACTTAGAAAAAGAATTTAAATTTAAAGCACCAAGAGTACATGGTTTAGACGTGGTAGAATCTATTAAAGCAATGCACCAAAATAAGGCAAAAGTGTTTTTTGCAATGGGTGGTAATTTTTTATCAGCTACTCCAGATACAGAATATACAGCACAAGCATTACGCAATTGTAATTTAACAGTTCATGTATCAACAAAATTAAACAGAAGCCATCTCATTCATGGTAAAAAAGCGTTAATTCTGCCTTGCTTAGGTCGTACAGAAAAAGACATACAAAGCTCTGGAGAACAATTTGTTTCTGTAGAAAACTCTATGGGTGTTGTTCATAAATCTCAAGGACATTTAAAACCTTGTTCAGAAAATTTATTAAGCGAAACCGCTATTATCGGTCATTTGGCCAATGTTACACTAAAAACATCAACCACAAATTGGTTAAAATTAATTTCTAATTACGATTTTATTCGTGATAAAATTGAAGCCACAATTTCAGGTTTCAACAATTATAATGCACGTGTTCGTAAAGAGGGTGGATTTTATTTGCCTAACAATGCAAGAGAAAATAATTTTGATGCAACTTCTACAGGCAAGGCAAATTTTAGTGTGAATTCACCCTCAGATATTCACTTAAAAGAAGATGAATTTATAATGATGACAATTAGAACGCACGACCAATACAATACCACAATTTATGGTTTAAATGATCGCTACAGAGGCATTTTAAATGAACGTCGAGTAATTTTGATGAATAGTGAAGACATGAAAAATTTAGATTTAAAAAAGTTAGATGTAGTAGATTTAACAAGTCATTTTAATGATGAAAAACGAGAGGCTAAAAGCTTTTTAGCAATACCTTATAACATCCCAAAACAATGCACAGCTACTTATTTTCCAGAAACCAATGTATTAGTTCCTATAAAAAGTACGGCAAAACGCAGCAATACACCAACATCCAAAGCAATAATCATAACCATTTCTAAAAAATAATTTTATAAAATGAAAAAACTATTTTTTTTATTCGCCCTTTTCTTAGCAAATATAACCATCTATGCACAACAAGAAAATGTACCTAAAAAGAAAACTCAAAAAGCATTTGGTAAACTAGATTTTCTTTCTATTAAAATGCCTGAAACAAACATACCCAACGAAAAAAATATGGGTTTTACAGGAATTCATTACAATTTAATGTTAAATGAATGGGCATATGCAGGAGCTGGTATTTATGGCGCTGTTAGTGGCAGTAGAGGTGGCTTTTTTACTTTAGGTGTAAATGCAGGAATTAAAAAATACTTAGGTAAAGATTTTTATGTAGATACAGGTTTTCATTTAGGTGCTGGTGGTGGAGCAACCGCTCCAGATGGTGGTGGTATATTTATTTTACCGCATCTTAACTTAGGATATGATTTTAAAAACTTTTCCATAAATTCGGGTTGGAGTTATGTAAATTTCTTTGATGATGGAGAAATTAAAGGAAACCAATTTATTGTTGGTTTAGAAATTCCTTTAGATTATACGTATTCTGATTATAAAATGTCAGAAAATGAGTATGATTTTGATATGCTACAAAACTCAGATTGGAATATAAATTCTAAGAAAACATCTCTAATGTTTCATCAAAATAACCTAAAAATTAAAGGCGATATTGATAACCCTAATATTAAACGATATGGAAACGCTACTATTAGA
The DNA here is from genome assembly GCF_054584775.1 of Polaribacter litoreus. Classification (NCBI taxonomy): domain Bacteria; kingdom Pseudomonadati; phylum Bacteroidota; class Flavobacteriia; order Flavobacteriales; family Flavobacteriaceae; genus Polaribacter; species Polaribacter litoreus. The sequence goes on from NZ_JBTLRD010000003.1 coordinate 103,045, forward strand.
TTAGCTGGTTTTGAACTGGCAAACTATTTTAATAAAAATTGGTTTGCATTTTTAAAAGTTGATGGGGCTTTTGATGGTATAAAAGCGGGTTTTATGGACGTATTTTTAGGTGGTGGTTATTTATTACCAATTAACAAAAACAATACCAATATTTTAGCAAAATTTGGTGTTGGTGCTGCTGGTGGTGGTGGTGTTGATACTCAAGGTGGTTTTTTATTGTATCCTGATGTATCTATTGAACAACGAATTTTTAATGATTTCTTTTTATCTATTAATAAAGGGTACGTAATCTCTCCAAACTCACATTTCAACACCTCTTCTTTAGGTGTAGGTTTAAAGTATTATGTAGAAAGAAGTGGTATCATTTCCGATAAATCATTTACTAGCGGAAAATTTAAAGGTTTTGAAGTGGTTATTAAGCACGATTTATACTTAGATGCTGAACGAGATGGAACAATACCTACAGAAGATTTACACCAAATAGCTTTGCAGATTAATTTCGATTTAACTAAAAACATTTTTGTTGCAGGCCAAACTGCTTTTGCTAGTTTTGGAAATGCTGGTGCTTATGCTGAGGGAATTGTTGGTTTAGGAGCAAGAACAAATCCTTTTTTAAATGATAAAGTAACTGTTTTTGGTCAAGTATTGGCTGGCGCTGCTGGTGGTGGAGATATTAGTACTGGTGAAGGTTTAATTTTTAAACCTGCTGCTGGTTTTAATTATAAACTCAATAATAGTTTAAGTTTTAGAACTTCTGCTGGTTATGTAAAAGCTAAAGGAGGTGATTTAAGTAGTGTAATGTTTAATTTAGGTATAAAATATCACCTATCTTTTTTAAAAATGAATCAATAAAAACGTATTTTTATAGGGCAAATTTATAGGATATTTAAATGAAAATTAAAAGCGTTTTACTGTCTAGTATATTTTTTTTGCTGAATTCTTTAATTATGAATGCTCAAAAAATTCATATCACACCAAATCCACAGAAAATCATTGAGGGTAGTAATTCTCTAAAAATCAGCAATGAAACTCAAATTGTTTTTGATACTATTAGTAATCCTAACGCTACAAATCTTCAAACATTTTTTAAAGAAAGTTATGGTTTATCGTTAAAAACTACAGATTATCAAAATTTGAAAAAAAATTATATCAGTTTTCAAGTTGATGAAAACTTAACTGAAGAGGCTTACGAATTAACAGTTGAAAATGATAAAATTATTATTTGTGCTAAAAACAATACAGGTTGGTTTTACGGTTCACAAACTTTAAAACAACTTTGCGAATACAATTCGTATTATTCTAAATATGAAAAGTATATAGAAATCAAAGATATAAAAATCATAGATGCTCCAAGATTTAAATGGAGAGCTTTTATGTTAGATGAAGCACGTTATTTTAAAGGCATAAAGCAAGTTAAAATGCTTTTAGATGAAATGGCATTTTTAAAAATGAATGTATTTCATTGGCATTTGGTAGATGATCAAGGCTGGCGCATCGAAATCAAAAAATATCCAAAACTAACAGAAATTGGGGCAAAAAGAAAAAGTACACAAGTTGGCGCTTTGCAATGGGAAAGCCCTATACAATCTGGCCAACCTCACAAAGGTTTTTATACCCAAAAGCAAATTAAAGAAATTGTAGCGTATGCTAAAGAAAGACATATTACTGTGGTTCCAGAAATTGAAATGCCTGGACATTCTACTGCTGCTATTGCTTCATATGCTTGGCTAGGAACCTCGAAAAATAAAATTGAAGTACCCATAAAATTTGGTGTAGGAAAAGATGTTTATGATGTTACCAATCAAAGAGTACTTCAATTTTTAAAGGATGTTTTAGATGAAGTGATGACCCTTTTTCCATCAAAAGTAATTCATATTGGTGGTGATGAAGTGAAATACAATCACTGGAAAAATTCTGCATCCGTTCAAAAATATATGAAGGCCAATAATTTGGCAACTCCTGCAGATTTACAAGTTTTTTTTACAAACAACATCTCAAAATATTTAGAAACTAAAGGACGTAGAATGATGGGTTGGAACGAAATTATGGGACATAATTTACATTATTACCAAAATAAAAAAGACACTAAAACTACCCAAAAACTAGCAAAAAAAAGTATTATTCATTTTTGGAAAGGAGATGTAGATTTGGCTACAACAGCCGCAAGTAATGGCTATGAAATTGTTAACTCTCTGCACACATATACTTATTTAGATTATACCTATAAAAATTTACCATTATCTAAAGCCTACACTTTTGATCCTATTCCAGATAAATTAGACAAAAAATATCATGATAAGATAATTGGTTTAGGTTGCCAAATGTGGGGAGAATGGATTCCTACAAATGGTGAAATGCATTTTAAAGTTTTTCCTAGAATTGCAGCTTATGCAGAAGTGGGCTGGACAATTAAAAAAAATAAAAATTTTACGGCTTTTAAAGTTGCACTTAAAAATTTACAGAAACGTTGGCAAACAAAAGAAATTTATTTTGCACCTGCTAAATATGTAGAGAAATAAAAATCAATGTTAAAAAAAATTATTTCAATTGCCCCTGGTAGAACCTGTTTATTTGGTGATCACCAAGATTATTTAGGATTGCCAATTATAGCTTGTGCAATTAACAAACATATTACCTTAACTGCCGTAAAAAATAATTGCAACACTTTTCAAATTGATTTACCAGATATTAACAAAAAAAGATCTATTGGTATTTATGATAAATTTGGCACTCTAGAAAAACAAGATTTTTTTCAATCAGCATTACAAGTTTTAAAAAAATATAATTGCATTCCGAATCATGGATATAACATTCATATTACAGGAACAATACCTATAAACTCTGGTACGTCTAGCTCATCTGCACTTGTAGTAGCTTGGGTGCAATTTTTAATTAAAGCATTTGGTGATGAAGCACTGTTGAGTCCAGAAAAAATTTCGCAAATAGCTTTCGAGGCAGAAGTCTTAGAGTTTAATGCACCTGGAGGTAAAATGGATCAGTATAGTATTGGTTTAGGAAATATTATTTATTTAGAAACTGGTAACAACTTTTCTTACAAGGTTTTAAAAGTTCCTTTAACAGGCTTAATTATGGCAGATTCTGGTGTACCAAAAGAAACCATAGGACTATTAAAACAATTAAAAACAAACACTTGGAAAGCTATTGAAGAAGTAAAAAGTCAAGTTCCAAATTTTAATTTAAAGACTGCAAAAATTGAAGATTTACAAAAATATCTAAATTATGTTTCTGATGACATACAACCTTATTTTGAAGCTGCTTTAGGTAATTTTAATGTTACTAAAAAAGCTTTAGCATCATTTAAAAAAGAAAATTTAGATCTTGTAGAAATTGGTAATTTAATGAATCAACATCATTATTACTTAAAAAACCTCTTAAAAATTACCGTCCCAAAAATTGATGATATGATTGATGCTGCTTTAAATTTTGGTGCTTTAGGAGCAAAAATTGTGGGTTCTGGTGGTGGTGGAAGCATTGCTGTTTTATCACCTAAACACAGAGAAAAAGAAATATCAAATGCCATTTTAAAGGCGGGTGCAAAAAACGTATATATTGCTAAAGTTGATGAAGGCGCAAAAGTTTCGGTCATAAATTCTTAATTAAAAATGCATAAAAACTTAATTATTTTAGCTGGTGGCATGTCATCAAGAATGAAAAAATCAGCAAACTCAACATCTGTAAACGATCAAGAAAACTACCAAGCAAATCATAGAAGTAAAAGCTTAATTAGTGTTGGTAATGCTGGGAGACCTTTAATGGATTATTTATTGTACAATTCTAAAAAAGCGGGTTATAGCAATATTTATATTGTTATTAATGAAAAAGGCGGTTTGTTTAAAGAGTTTTATGGCAACAATAAATCGAATAATAATTTCAACGGATTAAACATATCGTTTGCAATTCAATATATCCCTAAAAACAGAATAAAACCTTTTGGTACTGCTGATGCCGTTTTACAAGCTCTAGAACAATTTCCTGAATTAAAACAAAATCAATTTACGGTTTGCAATAGTGATAATTTGTATTCGATAAAATCACTAAAATTGTTGAGAAAAACCACTCATAAAAACGCCTTAATTTCTTATGATAGAGACGCACTAGATTTTAATTTAGATAAAATATACTCGTTTGCAATTATGAATTTTAATGAAGATAATTATTTAAAAGATATTATTGAAAAACCAACTATTGAACAAGCTAAAGAGTTTAAAGATAAAGATGGTAAAACAAGAATAAGCATGAACTTGTTTAAATTAGATGGTAAAATGATATATCCTTATTTGCAAAACTGCCCTGTTCATCCAATACGTAATGAAAAAGAGTTACCAAGTGTTGTTTTAAACTGTATAGCCGATTATAAAGCATCTTTTTTAGGTATACCTTGCTCTGAGCATGTGCCCGATTTAACCGCAAAAGATGATATTATTACCATAAAAGAATATTTGAAAAAGCATTATCCAGAGAGTTTAAATTGGACTTAGAATTTTTATATTGCAACAATTGTAATCCTTTTACCAATTAGTTTATGATCAACCTAAGTACATTAGATTATGTTTTAATTATTTCATTTTTTTTAATTACACTATTTATAGGAATCTATGTTTCCAAAAAATCAGGAAAAAATGCAACAGAGTATTTTCTTTCTGGTAGAAATATGCCTTGGTGGCTGTTAGGAGTTTCTATGGTTGCTACTACTTTTTCTACAGATACACCAAATTTTGTAACAGATATTGTTAGAAAAGATGGCGTTTCTTCTAATTGGATGTGGTGGGCTTTTTTAATAACAGGGCTATTAACTGTTTTTGTTTATGCCAAATTATGGCGAAAATCTGAAGTAAAAACAGATATAGAATTTTATGAACTTCGCTATGGAGGTAAACCCGCAAAGTTTTTAAGAGCTTTTAGAGCTTTATACTTAGGGTTTCTATTCAATATTTTTGCAATGGCTGGTGTAACTTTAGCTGCCATAAAAATAGGCAGTATAATGCTTGGTTTACAACCTTGGGAAACGATTATTTATGCAGGTACAATTACCGTAATTTTTAGTGCTTTAGGAGGATTTAAAGGTGTAGTTTACACAGATTTTTTATTATTTTTTACAGCCATGTCTGGTTCCATTGGTGCTGCTTATTATTTAGTTAATTTACCAGAAATTGGCGGCATTGAAGCATTAATTACGCACCAAAATGTAGTTGATAAACTATCTATTTTACCAGATTTTAGTAACACTGAGGCATTGATTACCTTACTTATAATACCTTTAGCTGTGCAATGGTGGAGCTCTTGGTACCCAGGAGCAGAACCTGGTGGTGGTGGCTATATTGCACAAAGAATGTTAGCTGCTAAAGATGAAAATCATGCAATTGGGGCAACATTTTTCTTTAATATAATGCACTATGCATTGCGTCCTTGGCCTTGGATTTTAGTTGCGTTAGCTTCCTTAATTGTTTTTCCTGATGTAGCTAGTATTCATGATGCTTTTCCTTCTATTTCTCAAGATAAATTAGGTGATGATTTAGCTTATTCTGCAATGCTAACCAAATTGCCTAGTGGTTTATTAGGTTTGGTTTTAGCCTCATTAATTGCGGCATATATGTCTACCATTTCAACGCATTTAAATTGGGGCTCATCTTATATTGTAAATGACTTTTATAAACAACATATAAAAAAAGATGCATCAGAAAAACACCTAGTTGCTGTAGGAAGAATATCTACTATTGTTTTGATGATTCTTAGTGCTCTTTTTGCGTTATATTTACAAAATGCAAAACAGCTTTTTGATATTATAATTATGTTTGGCGCAGGCACAGGACTAATTTTTATCTTAAGATGGTTTTGGTGGAGAATAAACGCTTGGAGCGAAATTTCTGCTATGATAGTTTCTGGAATTATCTCTTTAATATTTTCATCGGAAAATATAAGTGATTTGTTTTTTGGTGCAACTGGCTTTCTCCCTATTTGGGCAAAGTTGCCAGTAATAGTTTTTACAACCACTCTTATTTGGCTTATGTTCACCTTTATTACAAAACCAGAAAAACAAGAAGTCCTTATAAAATTTTATAATAAAACACAGCCTGGAGGACCTGGTTGGTCTTCTGTTTTAGCTAAACTACCAAAATCTGAAATCTTAATTGAGAAAAATGAAAATTGGAATGTTCCTTGCGGAATTTTAGCAATGCTATTAGCTTGTATTTTGATATACAACTGCTTATTTACTGTAGGATATTGGATTTATGGTAAAACAATAAATGCATGTATAACTACATTTTTAGCTATAATTTCTGGTTTTTTTCTGATAAAAACATGGAAAAAAATAAAAATGGATGTTTTTTAAAATTTAAATTTATAATTTTTTTATAAATAGTTTAGCAGAATAAATGTTAGTAACCTGAGTCAAACTAAGAACTACTGTTGATAAACTTGGCTCCAATTTAATGATTTTTGCCTTAACTTAGAAAACTTAAATGACAATAGTCTTCTTAATGTCATTAGATGTATAAATCATCATAATAACCTTGTAAAATTCTAAATTAAATAGAGTAGCCTGAACTTGAGTAAAACAAGTTTAAATAGTTTATATAAAGTTGTAATTTTTACTTTTAATTGATAGAATTGAAACCATTTTTCAATTCAAATAACTTTCAATATGCCTAAGCAAGTATTTTTAATAAAAAAAACTCTACAAAATTATGTAGAGTTTTTTTAACTAATTGTGACCGGGCTGGGGCTCGAACCCAGGACCCTCTCCTTAAAAGGGAGATGCTCTACCAACTGAGCTACCAGGTCATTGTTTTTCCGTAAGCGGGTGCAAATATATGCGTTATTTTAAAAAAACCAAAGTTTTTTTTTATTTTTTTTCGTTTAAATATGCTTCACGAACTTTTTTAAATAAATTGGAAGAATATACAAAATCAACAACATCCTCATTATCAGTTCTAAACATTTCTTCACTATTTCCTTCCCATGCTTTTCTTCCGTTTTTTAAAAAAAGGATTTTTTCTCCTATTTCCATAACAGAGTTCATATCGTGTGTGTTAATTACCGTAGTTATTTTATATTCATCTGTAATTTCTTGAATTAAATTATCAATTACAGTTGCTGTTTCTGGGTCTAAACCTGAGTTTGGTTCATCACAAAATAAATATTTAGGGTTCATAACTATGGCTCTAGCTATGGCAACCCTTTTTTGCATCCCCCCAGATAATTCTGCTGGTAATTTTTTATTTGAATTTTTTAAATTTACCCGTTCTAAAACAAAATTTACTCGTTCTAGCATTTGTACTTGAGATTTTTTTGTAAACATCTTTAAAGGAAACATTACATTTTCTTCTACAGTTTGCGAATCAAATAAAGCACCACCTTGAAAAACCATTCCAATTTCTTGACGCCATTGCCTTTTTTCTGCAATCGTAAACTTTGTATTGATTCTTCCATCAAAAGAAATAGTACCTGCTTCTGGCGTATGTAAACCAATTAAAGATTTTAAAAAAACTGTTTTCCCAGCACCACTTTGCCCTATAATCAAACTTGTTTTTCCTGGATGAAATGTTGTTGTTATTCCTTTTAACACCTCAACATCACCAAAACCTTTGCGTAAATCTTTAACTTCTATCATTTAAGTAAGTAACATTTGGGTTAAAAAATAATTAGCAACTACAATTAAAATTGTGGTCCAAACTACTGCTTGTGTACTAGCTTTACCCACTGCAATAGAACCACCTTTAACATAATACCCAAAATAAGAGGGTACAGTGGCTATTAGAAAAGCAAATACCAATGTTTTTATAATTGCATAGGTTAATAAAAATGGTTTAAACTCTGTTTGTAAACCCAATATATAATCTACACCACTAAACAAACCCGATAGTACACCTGCAATCCAACCTCCAAAAATACCTAGCATCATTCCTAATGATATTAAAAAAGGATAAAAGAAAACAGTTGCAATTACTTTTGGCAATACTAAATGGTTTAAAGAATTTACCCCCATAACGTCTAAGGCATCAATTTGCTCTGTTACTCGCATTGTACCAATACTAGAAGTGATATAGGATCCCACTTTACCTGCCAAAATAATAGAACAAAATGTGGGCGCAAACTCTAAAATAATAGATCTTTTGGCGGCAAAGCCTATTAATGACCTTGGTATAAATGCACTGTCTAAATTCAAAGCGGTTTGCAAAGCAATTACACCACCTATAAAAAAAGAAATAAACATAATAATACCAAGAGACTTTAAACCTAGTTCTTCTATTTCTTTAATTAGCGATTCATAAAAAATAATCCACTTTTGAGGTCTTTTAAAAACCTGTTTCAGCATCATAAAAAATTTGCCTATATGTTCTAAGTAATTCACAGATTAGATTTTGTGCTAAATTAATAAATAACATTTAGACAATATAGGTTTCATTGTAACAATGTAAAAATTAATTACTTTTGATGTACCAATAATATAATTTTTTATGAAAAGATATTTTTTCTTTGCAGTGCTATTTTTTACTTTTTTTTGGGGATGTAAACCTCGTAAAATCGAATCACAAAAACCTAAACTTGTTGTAGGTATTGTGGTAGATCAAATGCGTTATGATTATTTAACTCGTTTTTATAAAAGATATTCAGAGAATGGTTTTAAAAGGATTTTAAAAAATGGGTTTTCTCTTGAAAATGCTCATTATAATTATTTACCAACATATACAGCTGTTGGTCATTCATCTATATACACAGGCACCACACCTGCAAACCATGGCATAATAGGTAATAATTGGTACGATAATTTTTTAAAAAAATCTATTTATTGTGTTGATGATTCTAGATATACAACCGTAGGTAATTTAAGTAATGCTGGTAAAAAATCGCCCTATAGATTATTTACAACTACGGTAACAGATCAGTTAAAATTAGCTCAAAATATGAACGGTAAATCTATTGGAATTGGTATTAAAGATAGATCTGCAATTTTACCTGCTGGTCATACAGCTGATGCTGCGTATTGGTTTTATGGTAAAAATGATCCAAAATGGATTAGTTCTTCTTTTTACATGAATAAACTGCCTAAATGGGTGCTTGATTTTAATAATAATGGTAAAGCTGAAGAGTATTTAAAAGAACCTTGGAATACTCTATACGATATAGAAACGTATATTAATAGTATTACTGATGATAATATTTTTGAGGGGAAATTTACAGGTGAAACCACAACATCTTTTCCTCATAATATTCCGTCTTTAAAAGCTAAAAACGATAATTTTAATATATTAAAATCGATTCCTGCTGGAAACAGTTATACAGCAGATTTTGCAAAAGCAGCAGTTATTGGCGAAAATTTGGGTAAAAGTGAATACACCGATTTTTTAGCTGTTAGCTTTTCTTCTACAGATTATATTGGACACAAATTTGGACCAGCATCTATAGAAATTGAAGATACTTATTTACGTTTTGACAAAGATTTAGCAGATTTATTACTTTTTTTAGATAAACAAGTTGGTAAAGATAAATACACTATTTTTCTTACAGCAGATCATGCAGCTGTTCACGTACCTGCGTATTTACAATCTTTAAAAATTCCTGCTCATTATTTAAACTCTACTCAACTTAAAGAATCTATTTTATCAATCACAAAAAAATATTTTAATTCAGTTGATTTGATCGAAAACATATCTAACTATCAAATTTTTTTAAATAAAGAAAAAATTGAGTCTTTAGGGTTTACAAAGCATCAAGTTGCTGAAAAAATAGTTGCGGAAATTATTGATTTTGATGGCATATATAAAGCTGTTACTGCAAAAACCTTACAAACCAGTCATTTTTCTGATGGCATTATGAATACGCTACAAAATGGATATAATCAAAAACTATCTGGTGATGTTTTAATGATTCCTTATCCTGCAACTTTAAATCGTGGGAAAACTGGTACTTCTCATGGCTCTGGCTATTCGTATGATACGCATGTGCCCATCATTTTTTACGGAAACGGAATAAAGAAAGGGGTTTCTAAAAAGCGTTATAATATTATAGATATAGCACCTACAATTGCAAATATTTTAAAAATAGAAGCACCCAATTCTTCTACAGGAAAAATTATTGAAGAAGCTTTACAAAAATAATTTTGTTTTTATAGCATATCAAACATCGACTAAATATAATTTATTAAATTTTAGTCGATGTTGTGTGTTGTTATGAAGCTTTTGGCAAGAAAATTTCAGCCATCATACAACGTGCACTGCCACCTCCACAAGTTTCTATAGTGTTTAAAGAGCTAGAAATAATTTGACAATGCTGAGTGATTGTTTTTCGTTGTTTTTCGGTTAAACAATTATATGCTGCTTGGCTCATCACTAAAAAGCGTTCGTCATTTTTACCTATAACTTGAAGCATGTTTCCTGCAAAATGATTTACTTGTTCTTCAGTTATATCAACAACTTGTTTTTTATCTTCTTTTAAATGTTTTAAAACATTTTTTCGTTCTTTTTTATCATCTATAGAAGATAAACAAATTACTGCAAAAGTTTCGGCAACACACATCATAACATTTGTATGATAAATTGCCTCTCTTTTTCCATCAACAGTTTGGTTTGCAGTAAAAATTACTGGAGTGTATTCAAAATCTTCACAAAACTCTATAAATAGGTCCTCATTTGCTCTTGGAGATAAAGCACAATATGCTTTTTTGTTAACCCTATCTAAAATCATACTTCCTGTACCTTCTAAGAAAACTTCTTCCTCTTCAGCTGAAGTATAATCTACTATATTTTTAATAATAAAACCTTCTTTTTCAACAGCTTCTAGAATTTCTTCACGCCTTTCTAAACGTCTATTTTCTGCAAACATAGGGTAAATAGCTACAGTTCCATCTGCATGAAATGAGTTCCAATTATTAGGAAAAATAGCATCTGGTGTATCAAACTCTTTGGTATCTTCTACTACAATTACTTGTACTCCAAAACTTTGTAATTTATCAACATAAGCATCAAACTCTTGTTGTGCTTTTTGGTTAATTTCAAAATTTTTTAAATCTATATCTTCTTGATAGTAGTTATTAATAGCAGTTTGCTCGTTTTTTCTGAAACTTGCAGGGCGAACCATTAAAATTGTATTTGTAGTTTGTTGCATTATCACCTAAATTAAAAAATAAAATTATTCTAGTTTTTCTGAATAGACCTGTTATAGTGATATTAATCTCTAATTAAAGGTAATGTAGAGCAGCGCAGTAATCCTTCTTGCTTTGCAATTTCTGCATAAGGTACCTCTTCTACTATAAAACCATTTTCTCTTAACCAGCTATTTAGTCTTGTAAAGTTCTTTTCTGAGATAATTACTTCTTCAGAGATCGAAAAAACATTACTATTCATGTTATACATTTCTTCTTTTGTAATTTCAAAGACATTTTCTTTTCCAAAGAAATCTAATAGCCATTGATATTCGTTTTCTATTAAAAATCCATTTTTATGCAATATTGCCTTATCTTTTCCTATGGGTTGAAAACAACAATCTAAATGTAGTGCATTTTCTTTAGCATTGGTATTAGATTTTCTTAACTCGAAAGGTTTTACTATTTTTTTTGGAAATAATTTTTGTAATTCTTTTACTGCTGCAGTATTGGTTCTTGCAGTGATATAATTTGGATAATCATTACCTGAATATGTACCAACAAAAATATAATCGTTCCAGGGCATCACATCTCCTCCTTCTACATGGCATTCGTCTGGTAAAACTATAATATTATCAGCATTAATTTGAGAAATTACTTTATCTATGGCTTTATATTCTTTCTGTCTATCAGGTAGAATATTGGCTTCTATAAATTTATCTTCGATAACAAAAGCGATATCTCTTGAAAAAATTTGATTATAATTTTCGATGATGTCTGGACGAAAAACTTGCACATCATATTTTTTAAAAACTTTAGCAACTGCTTCCATTTCTAGAATCATATCTTTTTCTTTAGGATATGTGCCTGCTAAAACATGTTCAATACTTTTTGGATCATAGCAATCATCTACCTTTGGTACACCTCCATTACTTTTTGCTGTACCTAAGATTACAGCTCTTAATCTAGAGGTTTCGTTTTGAATATTTAGTTGAAGCATATTTAAGAATTAAAAAAAGCTTCATAAATGTATGAAGCCTTTAATGTTGTGCAAAAATAATATTATTATCTATCTTTTTTTAATTTCTACAAATTCTCTGTAGTTTTCTCCAGTATAAATTTGTCTTGGACGACCAATTGGTTCTTTTCTTAATCTCATTTCTTTCCACTGTGCTATCCAACCTGGTAATCTTCCTAAAGCAAACATTACTGTAAACATTTCTACAGGAATCCCCATAGCTCTGTAAATGATTCCTGAATAGAAATCTACATTAGGATATAGTTTTCTATCTACAAAATATGGATCATTTAAGGCCTCTTGTTCTAAACCTTTAGCAATTTCTAGTATAGGATCGCTAACACCTAAATCGTTTAATACTTCGTCTGCTGCCTTTTTTATAATTCTTGCTCTTGGATCGAAATTTTTATACACTCTGTGTCCAAAGCCCATTAATCTAAAAGGATCATTTTTATCTTTTGCCTTAGCCATATATTTTTTGGTATCTCCACCATCTGCTTTAATAGCTTCTAACATTTCTAGTACAGCTTGATTTGCACCACCATGTAAAGGTCCCCAAAGTGCAGAAATACCGGCAGAAAGTGAGGCAAATAAACCTGCATGAGATGATCCTACGATTCTAACTGTAGATGTAGAACAATTTTGCTCATGATCTGCATGTAGAATTAACAGCTTGTCTAAAGCATTTTTAACTATTGGGTTAATTACAAAATCTTCGTTAGGTTGCTTAAACATCATATACATTAGGTTTTCTACGTAACCTAAGTTTTTTCTACCATAATTTAAGTGCAAACCTTGTTTTTTACGCATTGTCCATGCAACTAAAACAGGAAATTTACCTAAAATTCTAACGATGGCATGATACATGTCTTCTCTAGATTCAATATTTACTGAAGCAGGGTTAAAGGCTGTTAATGCACTTGTTAAAGATGATAAAACACCCATTGGATGTGCATTTCTTGGAAAGGCCTCTATAATTTTTCTAACATCGTCATCTACTAAAGAATGGTCTCTAATGTCTGAATGAAATTTATTTAGTTGCTCTGTAGTTGGTAAATCTCCGAAAATTAAGGCATATGCAGTTTCTAAAAAATCTGCTTTTTCTGCTAACTCTTCAATAGAATAGCCTCTGTATCTTAAAATTCCTTTTTCACCATCTAAGAAAGTTATCGCACTTTCACAAGACCCTGTGTTTTTGTACCCAGGATCGATAGTAATGACTCCGTTAGTAGCTGATCGTAATGTTTTTATATCAATTGCGACTTCATTTTCAGTTCCTTTAACAAGTGGAAACTCGTATAAATTTTCTCCTATCTGTAACTTAGCGATATCTGGCATTTAAAGATTTTTTTATGTATTGTTCGTATCGCGAAGATACCAAATTATTGAAGATTTTAAAAGGTGTTGTAGATAGATTTTAGATATTAAAAAATAAGGTTAATCGATTAATCAGAAAAGGTACCAAATAACAAAACCCTGTAAAAAATTACAGGGCTTTTTAAGGTTACAGATTAAAACTTTATTTAAATTTTAAAAGCTTTTTCTTGAGGAAAATAAGCTGTTTCCGCTAATTCTTCTTCAATTCTTAATAATTGATTGTATTTTGCCATTCTATCTGAACGAGAAGCAGAACCTGTTTTAATTTGTCCACAATTTAATGCAACAGCTAAATCTGCAATTGTATTATCTTCTGTTTCTCCAGATCTATGAGACATTACAGACGTATATCCTGCGTTTTTAGCCATATTAACAGCTGCAATTGTTTCTGTTAAAGAACCTATTTGGTTTACTTTAATTAAGATAGAATTTGCTATTCCGTTTTCGATTCCTCTAGACAAACGCTCTACATTAGTAACAAATAAATCATCACCAACTAATTGTACTTTATCACCAATTTTTTCGGTTAAGTATTTCCATCCTTCCCAGTCATTTTCATCCATACCATCCTCTATAGAAATAATAGGATATTTGGCTGCTAATTCTGCTAAATAGTCAGCTTGTTCTTGACTAGTTCTAACTACACCTTTACTACCTTCAAATTTGGTGTAATCGTAAGCACCATCAACATAAAATTCTGCTGCAGCACAGTCTAAAGCTATTTTTACTTCATCACCAAAGGCGTAGCCAGCATTTTTTACAGCTAAAGCAATGGTTTCGATTGCATCTTCTGTACCATCTAAAGTTGGTGCAAAACCTCCTTCATCACCTACAGCAGTAGATAAATTTCTATCGTGTAATACTTTTTTTAAGTTATGAAAAATTTCAGAACCCATTTTCATAGCTTCCGTAAAATTTTTAGCTTTAACCGGCATTACCATAAATTCTTGAAATGCGATAGGCGCATCTGAATGAGAACCTCCATTGATAATATTCATCATTGGTACAGGTAAAGTATTTGCAGAAACCCCACCTACGTATCTATACAAAGGCATTGCTAATTCGTTTGCAGCAGCCTTTGCAGCAGCTAATGAAACACCTAAAATAGCGTTAGCACCTAATTTAGATTTATTTGGAGTACCATCCAAATCAATCATTAACTGATCTATTGCATTTTGTTCAAAAACAGAGGTACCAAGTAATTCTTCTGCAATAATATTATTTACATTGTCAACAGCTTTAAGAACTCCTTTACCCATGTAATCTTTTCCTCCATCTCTTAATTCTACTGCTTCATGTTCTCCTGTAGATGCCCCAGAAGGTACTGCAGCTCTACCTAAAATCCCATTTTCAGTAGTTACATCTACTTCTACAGTTGGGTTACCTCTTGAATCAAAAATTTGACGTGCGTGAACGCTAATAATAATGCTCATTTTTATGATGTTTGTTTAATTAATTAAAACTTTTATTATAGTGCTAATTTACGAAAATGTAACAAGTTAATGATAAAATGATTTTGATTAATTACGAAAACGATTACTGTTAGTAACAAAAAAACCCACTCAGTAAACTGAGTGGGAAAATTGCTATGAAAAAGAATGTGATTTTGCAATCACACTACAAATATACTTTGAATATTTAACTAATCACCAAAAAAAAGGTGAATAACCGAAAAGAAACGATGATTGACGAAGAAGTTACGACAAAACTTTTTTAGAAGCTTTTATATTTTCTATAAATTGATCAAATAAATATTCAGAATCATGTGGCCCAGGGCTTGCTTCTGGATGATATTGTACAGAAAAAACGTTCTTATCTTTTATACGAATACCTGCAACTGTATGATCGTTTAAATGAACATGTGTAATTTCTACATTCTCATTTTCTTCGGTTTCTTCTCTATTAATAGCAAAACCATGGTTTTGGGATGTAATTTCTCCTTTACCCGTTAATAAATTTTTAACTGGATGATTAATACCTCTATGACCATTGTGCATTTTGTAGGTAGAAATATTTTGTGATAAGGCAATTACCTGATGTCCTAAACAGATGCCAAATAATGGTAGGTTTCTTTCAATAATTTCCTTGGCTACTTTTTGTGCTTCTACTAAAGGCTCTGGATCTCCAGGTCCGTTAGAAATAAAATATCCATCAGGATTAAATGCTGCTAAATCTGAAAAACTAGAATTATATGGAAATACTTTTATATACGCACCTCTTTTTGCTAAATTTCTTAAGATGTTCTTTTTGATACCTATATCTAATGCGGATATTTTAAGGTCAGCATTTTCGTCACCAACAAAATAGGGCTCTTTTGTAGATACTTTAGAAGCTAATTCTAAACCTTCCATACTTGGCACAGCTGCTAATTGTTCTTTAAGAGCATCAATATTATCAACCTCTGTAGAAATGATTGCGTTCATTGCTCCATTATCTCTTATGTAAGATACCAAGGCTCTAGTATCTACATCAGAAATTGCAACTAAATTATGTTTGATAAACCAATCTTTTAGATTACCATCAGAATCTACACGTGAATGGGTAAAGCTAAAATTTCTACAAATTAAACCTGCAATTTTAATTCCATCAGATTCCACTTCATTATCATTAACTCCATAATTACCAATATGAGCATTTGTTGTAACCATTAACTGACCAAAATAAGAAGGATCTGTGAAAATTTCTTGATAACCTGTCATACCTGTATTGAAACAAATTTCTCCTGTTGATGTTCCCTCTATTCCAACAGATTTCCCATAGAAAATTGTTCCGTCTGCTAATAAAACCAAAGCTTTTTTTCTTGTCTGATACTTCATAGATGTATTCTTAGTTGTAATTTTATTGTGTTTTGTAACTATTTTTATAATTTATTATAATAATTCAATATTTTTTTTAAATCAGTATACCTTTTGAACGATAATTTATTTTTTTTTGCAAAAGTTACTACTTGATTTTTTAATTTACCATCGATAAGATTTATTATTACCTTTTTTTTAAGTCTACTAAAACTAGCTGATTTATTATTAGTTACATTTTCAAAAATATATTCCTTTTTTTTAACAAAATGTTCTGGTTTTATCAATTTACCATTCATTTTATCAAACTCTTTCTCTTTTCTTTTAGAAAACAACTTCAAATATAAATTTAATTTATCTCCTTCAACAGATTTCTCATAAATATATTTTTCTTTTTTTATGTACTCTCTATTATTTACAAAAGCCTTATTTATATTTGTAAATGTATATAAACTGTCATTTTTAAATTTCGAAACAAACAAATTACTAACCAAATCTATGTTAAAATTAGTAATTTTAAATTTTTTATTTGAACGGTCTACAATTATAGCTTTGTTGTTAAAGTTATCAAACAAAAAAACCTTTTTAATATTGACTTTAGATTTAGGTGATAAAACATATATACCTGCTGTTGTTCCTAAATGCTGTGAATTTGGATTAGAGTCAGTGCCTCCTAAGGCAGCTGACTGAGCCTGTATTACAATAGTGTTTAATACAAGTAAAATGATGATTAGCGGTGTAGTTAGTTTCATTTTGTTTTAATTTATTATAAATAAAAAGGATAAACGTAAACGTTTATCCTTTTAATATGCTCTTAAAAAAAATCATTTCTTAATCTTCTGATTTTTCTTCTGTTGTTGATGTTTCTGCCTGAACCTTAGTTTCAGTTTTTTTACCTCCACCTCTTCTACTTCTTCTTGTAGATTTTTTGATTTTAGCACCTTTAGGGTTGTAAATTTCGTTGTAATCAACCAATTCTACCATTGCCATTGGAGCATTATCTCCCTGACGATTTCCTAATTTAATGATACGAACATAACCACCTGGTCTGTCTGCTACTTTTACAGATACTTCTCTAAAAAGTTCAGTAACCGCATATTTATCACGTAGATAAGAAAATACAACACGTCTATTGTGAGTTGTATCTGACTTAGATTTAGTAATTAATGGCTCTACAAAAACTCTTAATGCTTTTGCTTTAGCAACTGTAGTATTAATACGTTTGTGTTCTATTAAGGAACAAGCCATATTAGCTAACATCGCTTTTCTGTGCGCTGTTTTTCTACCTAAATGATTGTGTTTTTTTCCGTGTCTCATTGTGACGTTTGTTTTAGGTTTTCATCTTGCTTCTACCCTTTTTGAGGAGCAAACTATGAAAAATTATAATTATATTATCTTTAAGAAATTAATTGAATTAATCTCTATCTAACTTATATTTTGTTAAATCCATTCCGAAACTTAAACCTTTAACAATAACTAATTCTTCGAGTTCTGTTAATGATTTTTTACCAAAGTTTCTAAACTTCATTAAATCACTTTTGTTAAAAGAAACTAAATCTCCCAATGTATCTACTTCTGCAGCTTTTAAACAATTTAAAGCTCTAACAGATAAATCCATATCGATTAATCTAGTTTTTAATAATTGACGCATATGTAATGATTCTTCATCATATGTTTCTGTTTGTGCAATTTCATCTGCCTCTAAAGTGATACGCTCATCAGAGAATAACATAAAGTGGTGAATTAATATTTTTGCAGCTTCAGTTAATGCGTCTTTTGGATTGATTGATCCATCAGTATCGATATCGAAAACTAATTTTTCGTAATCCGTTTTTTGTTCTACACGATAATTTTCGATTGCATATTTCACATTCTTAATTGGTGTGTAAATAGAATCTGTAAAGATTGTACCAATTGGTGCAGAAGCTTTTTTATTTTCTTCTGCTGGCACAAATCCTCTACCTTTTTCTATAGTAATTTCTGCATTCAATTTTACAGATTTCTCCATATTACAAATCACTAAATCTGGATTTAATACTTGAAAACCAGAAATAAACTTCTGTAAATCGCCAGCAGTAAATTGCTCTTGACCAGATACTGAAACAGATACAGTTTCTCTATCAGTTTCATCTATTTGTTTCTTAAAACGAACTTGTTTTAAGTTTAAGATAATTTCTGTAACATCTTCTACAATTCCAGGAACTGTAGAAAACTCGTGCTCTACACCATCTACTCTTAATGATGTAATTGCAAAACCTTCTAAAGATGATAATAATACTCTTCTTAAAGCATTACCCACAGTTAAACCAAAACCTGGTTCTAATGGTCTGAATTCAAATCTACCTTTAAAATCGGTAGATTCAATCATAATTACTTTATCTGGTTTTTGAAAATTTAAAATTGCCATAGTTTTCTTCGTTTTAATTGTTATTTGGTTGCGCGGTTTATAAGTGTGAAGAAATACGAATAAACCCTTTGGCCAAATACCAATGTGAATAGATTATTATTTAGAATATAATTCTACTATTAATTGTTCTTTAATGTTTTCTGGAATCTGTAATCTTTCTGGTGCTTTTACAAAAGTTCCTGACTTTGTATCATTATTAAAAGTTAACCATTCGTAAACATTATTATTTGATGCTAATGCATCTTCGATAGCTACTAAAGACTTCGATTTTTCTCTTACAGCAACAACATCACCCTCTTTTAAACTATAAGAAGGTATGTTAACAATTTCTCCGTTAACAGTAATGTGTCTATGAGAAACTAATTGACGAGCTCCACTTCTAGAATTAGAAATTCCCATTCTGTAAACAACGTTATCTAAACGAGATTCACATAATTGTAAAAGGATTTCACCAGTAATTCCTTGAGATGCTGACGCTTTTTTAAATAAGTTACTGAACTGACGCTCTAAAATACCATAAGTATATTTTGCTTTTTGCTTCTCCATTAATTGAGTAGCATATTCAGATTTTTTTCCTCTTCTTCTTGCATTACCATGCTGTCCTGGAGGAAAATTTCTTTTTTCGAAGTTTTTGTCTTCGCCAAAAATTGCTTCACCAAATTTACGAGCAATTTTAGTTTTTGGTCCTGTATATCTTGCCATTTTGTTTGTGTTATAGATAGGGATTATGAATTAAGGCTTATCCTTCGCTAATCTGAATCCTATCAAATTAAAATATAATATTTATTGTTATAAGAAGATGCTGAAACTAGTTCAGCATCTAATTTGAATAAGATTCAAATTATACTCTTCTTCTTTTAGGTGGACGACATCCATTGTGAGGAATAGGAGTTACATCAATAATTTCTGTAACTTCGATACCTGCATTATGAATAGATCTAATTGCAGATTCTCTACCATTACCTGGTCCTTTTACATACACTTTTACTTTACGTAAACCTGCTTCTTTAGCTACTGCTGCACAATCTTCTGCTGCTAATTGAGCTGCATAAGGAGTATTCTTTTTAGAACCTCTAAAACCCATTTTACCTGCAGACGACCATGAAATTACGTCTCCTCTTTTATTTGTTAAAGATATAATGATGTTATTGAAAGATGCTGTTACGTGCGCTTCTCCAATTGCATCAATAATTACTTTACGTTTTTTTGAACTTGCTTTTGCCATAATAATAAATGTTTAGTTAATCTGTTTAGCAAATTGTTTTTTATAAAAACGGCACACTAAACCATAACTAGGTTAATCAACTAACTTATTTTTTCTTGTTAGCTACTGTT
This sequence comes from Polaribacter litoreus, assembly GCF_054584775.1. NCBI lineage: Bacteria > Pseudomonadati > Bacteroidota > Flavobacteriia > Flavobacteriales > Flavobacteriaceae > Polaribacter > Polaribacter litoreus. Next base: position 123,081 of record NZ_JBTLRD010000003.1, read on the forward strand.
TTTCTCTTACCTTTTCTAGTACGAGAGTTGTTTTTAGTTCTTTGACCTCTTAAAGGTAACCCTAATCTGTGACGGATTCCTCTCTGACATCCAATATCCATCAAACGTTTGATGTTTATTTGAACTTCTGAACGTAATTCACCTTCAATTGTAAAAGTTCCTACTTGCTCTCTAATTGATGCAATTTGATCATCAGTCCAATCTTGAACTTTAATACTTTCGTCAACTTTTGCGTTAGCTAAAATTTCTTTAGCTCTACTGTTTCCTATACCAAAGATGTAAGTTAAAGCAATAACTCCTCTTTTATTCTTTGGAATATCAATACCTGCTATTCTTGCCATTACCCTTGTCTTTGTTTAAATCTAGGATTTTGTTTATTAATTACATATAATCTACCTTTTCTGCGTACTATTTTGCAGTCGGCACTTCTTTTTTTAACTGATGCTCTAACTTTCATCTGTATATTTTTTTAGTATCTGTAAGTAATTCTTGCTTTTGTTAAATCGTAAGGACTCATTTCTAATTTTACCTTATCACCTGGTAATAATTTAATATAATGCATACGCATTTTACCCGAAATGTGAGCCGTTACAATATGTCCGTTTTCTAATTCTACACGAAACATTGCATTAGATAATGCTTCTGTTATTGTTCCATCTTGTTGAATTGCGGGTTGTTTAGCCATTTTACTTATTCGATTTTCTGTTACTATTTCCTGGTTTCATTAAACCATCATAATGACGATTTAATAGATATGAATTTATTTGTTGTAATGTATCAATTGCAACACCAACCATAATGATTAATGATGTACCACCATAAAACATGGCCCAACTTTGTTGTACTCCAAATTGTACTACGATTGCAGGCAAGATTGATAATGCTGCTAAAAATAAAGATCCTGGGAATGTTATTCTAGATAATACAGAGTCTAATCGATCTGCAGTATCTTTTCCTGGTCTGATTCCTGGTATAAACCCACCACTTCTTTTTAAATCTTCTGCCATTTTATTCGTAGGAATAGTGATAGCAGTGTAGAAATAACTAAAAATGATGATTAGTAAAGCAAAAATAACATTATACTGCCATCCATTGGAATCTGTTAAGCCAACTAAAGCTGGAAATTTCTGACCTAAAGCTAAAGGCACAAACATGATGGCTTGAGCAAATATAATTGGCATTACACCTGCTGCGTTTAACTTTAAAGGGATATAATCTCTAGATCCAGCAACATTTTGTGTGTTACCAGCAACTGTTCTTCTTGCATATTGTACTGCAATTTTACGAACGGCAGTTACCAATAGTACAGTTAATAAAATTACAACAAACCATAAAATAATTTCTATTAAAATCATCATTAACCCACCAGCTCCTGCATTTTCTGTTTTAGAAACAAACTCTTGCAAAAATGCAGCTGGAAAATTAGCAACAATCCCAACAGTAATCAATAAAGATATACCATTACCAACACCTTTGTCAGTGATTCGTTCACCTAACCACATGGCAAAAATTGTACCTGCAGTTAAAATAATTATAGAGGAAACCCAAAAAGTAACGCCAGGCACTAAAAAAGCTTCTGGACCTAAACCGAATTGAGTTTTAATAGCAGTAATATATGTTGGTGCTTGTACCAAAGTGATACCAATGGTAAGCCATCTTGTTATTTGTGTAATTTTCTTTCGTCCACTTTCTCCATCCTTTTGTAATTTTTGTAAATACGGAACTGCAATTCCCATCAACTGAACTACAATAGAAGCAGAAATATAAGGCATAATACCAAGTGCCATTACTGACGCTCTAGCAAATGCCCCTCCTGTAAATGCATTTAATAATCCTAAAAGACCACCTGAAGTACTGTCTTTTAATGCCGCTAATTGCAATGGATCTATTCCTGGTAAAGGTACAGAAGCCATAAAGCGATATACAGCAATTAATCCGACAGTAAGAAGAATTTTGTTTTTTAATTCTTCTATACTAAAAATCTCTTTTAATTTATTAATCAAATTCATCATTTACTATTATAAAGCAACAGCTTCTCCTCCAGCTGCTTCAATTGCAGCTTTAGCTGATGCTGTAAATTTATGTACGGTTACGGTTAATTTAGCTTTTAGCTCGCCACCACCTAATATTTTAACTAAGTCGTTTTTGCTTGCCAATCTATTAGCAACTAAATCATCTAATGTAACTGTATCTGTTATTTTTCCGCTATCAACTAAAGATTGTATTTTATCTAAATTGATTCCTTGGTATTCTTTTCTATTGATATTTGTGAAACCAAATTTTGGAACACGTCTTTGAAGTGGCATTTGACCTCCTTCAAAACCAATTTTACGAGAATAACCTGAACGAGATTTAGCCCCTTTGTGACCTCTAGTTGAGGTACCTCCATGACCAGAACCTTCACCACGTGCGATTCTTTTCTCTTTTTTAACAGATCCTTCTGCTGGTGTTAAGTTATGTAAACTACTCATTTTAAATATCTTATTTTAATTCCTCTACAGAAACTAAATGTGAAACTTTATTTACCATACCAACAATCGACGGAGTTGCCTCGTGCTCAACTGTTTGGTTCAATCTACGTAAACCTAAAGCCTCTAAAGTTCTTTTCTGATTCTTAAGACGCCCGATTTGACTTTTTATTTGTGTAACTTTAATTTTTGCCATCGTTCTTAGATTTATCCGTTAAATACTTTTTCTAAAGAAATACCTCTTTGCTTCGCAATGGCAGTAGCACTACGCAATTGTAATAAAGCATCAAATGTTGCTTTTACTGCATTATGAGGGTTTGAAGATCCTTGAGATTTAGATAATACATCGTGTACACCTACAGACTCTAACACTGCACGAACTGCACCACCAGCAATAACCCCTGTACCAGGAGAAGCTGGTTTGATGAATACTTTTGCACCACCAAATTTACCTTTTTGCTCGTGAGGTAAGGTACCTTCTAAAATTGGTATTCTTACTAGATTTTTTTTGGCATCTTCTACTGCTTTTGCAATTGCTGAAGATACATCTTTAGATTTACCTAATCCGTGACCAACAACTCCATTACCATCACCAACAACAACGATAGCAGAGAAACCAAATGCTCTACCTCCTTTTGTTACTTTAGTTACACGTTGTACACCTACTAATCTATCTACAAGCTCTAATCCACTTGGCTTAACTCTTTCTACGTTTTTATAACCTTGCATAATTTCTTAAAATTTTAAACCAGCTTCTCTTGCAGCATCTGCTAATACTTTAACTCTACCATGGTATAAATAACCATTTCTATCGAAAGCAACTGTTTCTACTCCTGCCTTAGCTGCTTTCTCTGCGATTGCTTTACCAACAGCTTTAGAAGCCTCAACTTTCGTTTCTGCTTTTATATCTCTAGACGATACAGAAGCTAATGTTGCTCCTTTTACATCGTCTACTAATTGAGCGTATATTTCTTTGTTACTTCTGTAAACCGATAATCTTGGTTTAGCAGCTGTGCCAGTGATAATCTTTCTGATTCTACGCTTAATTCTAGTTCTTCTTTGTAATTTTGATAATGCCATAATGCTATATCTTATGCAGATTTACCTGCTTTTCTTCTTAATACTTCACCCACAAACTTAATACCTTTACCTTTGTAAGGTTCTGGTCTACGGAAACCTCTAATTTTAGCAGCCACTTGACCCACCAATTGCTTGTCGAACGAAGTTAGTTTAACGATTGGATTTTTTCCTTTTTCTGAAACTGTTTCAACTTTAACTTCTGGAGCTAATTCTAAAACAATATTATGTGAAAAACCTAAAGCCAAATCTAATTTTTGACCTTGATTGGATGCTCTATAACCCACACCTACCAATTCTAATTCTTTAGTCCAACCTTTGGAAACGCCCTCAATCATATTATTGATTAAAGATCTCATTAAACCATGTTGTGCCTTATGGTCTTTACTTTCTGAAGCCCTATTACAAACTACAGCACCATCTTCTATTTTAACTGTAATACCATCAGATATTGTTTGAGATAACTCACCCAATTTACCTTTTACAGTAATTACATTGTCTTTTATGCTTACATCTACACCTTGTGCGATGCTAACGGGATTTTTTCCTATTCTACTCATCTTTCAAGATTTAATAAACGTAACATAAAACTTCTCCTCCAACATTTTCCATACGTGCCTTTTTGTTTGTCATTACACCTTTTGATGTAGAAACAATAGCAATACCAAGTCCGTTTAATACTCTTGGCATCTCTTTAGAGCCAACATACTTACGTAAACCTGGTGTACTGATTCGTTGAATTTTTCTGATTACTGACTCTTTTGTGTCTTTGTCATACTTAAGTGCAATTTTAATGGTTCCTTGAACGGACTCATCATTAAATTGATAACTTAAAATATACCCTTGATCAAACAAAATTTTAGTCATTTCCTTCTTCAAATTTGAAGCTGGAACTTCTACTACTCTGTGTCCTGCTGCGATTGCATTTCTTACTCTAGTAAGAAAATCGGCGATTGGATCTGTATACATATTTAATTAAATTGTGATTACGGTTTTCAATAATCTCTATTTACCTACAGCTAAGCTGTGAATATCGAACCTATAATCTGTTAAAATCTCTGTACTCAAAAAAATAGAGCGTGCAAATGTACACATTCTATTTTTATTTTTAAGGTTTAATATTAATTTTCTACCAGCTGGCTTTTTTTACACCTGGTATTAAACCTTGATTTGCCATTTCTCTGAACGTTACACGAGAGATACCAAATTGTCTCATATATCCTTTTGGACGACCAGTTAATTTGCATCTGTTGTGCATTCTAATTGGTGATGCATTCTTTGGTAATTTTTGCAATGCTTCATAGTCTCCAGCTTCTTTTAAAGCCTTTCTCTTTTCTGCATATTTTGCAACTGTTTTTGCTCTTTTACGTTCGCGAGCTTTCATTGATTCTTTAGCCATTTCTTAATTTTTTTTGAATGGTAAACCTAATTCTCCTAATAATGACTTTGCTTCTTTATCAGTATTTGCAGACGTTACAAATGTAATATCCATTCCTCCGATTTTCTTAACTTTGTCAATATTGATTTCTGGGTAGATGATTTGTTCAGTAATACCTAAATTGTAATTACCTCTTCCATCAAATCCATTAGCTTTTATACCGTTAAAATCTCTAACACGTGGTAAAGATGCTGTAACTAATCTATCTAAAAATTCGTACATTTTATCACCTCTTAACGTAACTTTTGCACCAATTGGCATTCCTTTACGTAATTTAAATGATGCAACATCTTTTTTAGACATCGTAGAAATTGCTTTTTGACCAGTAATGTTTGTCAACTCTTCTACAGCATAATCTATTAATTTCTTATCTGCAATTGCAGCACCAACACCTTTAGAAACCACTATTTTTTCTAATTTAGGTACTTGCATTACATTCTTATAACTGAATTCTTCAGTAAGAGTTTTTATAACTCTTTCTTTGTATTCTGCTTTTAATCTTGGTACGTAACTCATGATTACTACTATTTATTCGTTTTTTTAGAGATTCTAGTTTTAGTATCTCCATCAACATTATAACCAACTCTTACAGCAACACCATCTTCAACTAACATAACATTAGAAATGTGTAATGATGCTTCTTTTTTTACAATACCACCTTGAGGATTTTGAGCACTAGGTTTTGTATGCTTAGAAACTAAGTTTACACCTTCTACTATTACTCTATCTTTATCCTTGATAATTTGTAGTACTTTGCCTTCAGATCCTTTATTATCCCCTGCAATTACTTTTACAGTATCTCCTGATTTTAATTTGAACTTCTTCATTTTTATGTAAGGATTTACAGCACTTCAGGTGCTAATGATACTATTTTCATGAATTGTTTCTCACGAAGCTCACGAGCAACAGGACCAAATACACGTGTTCCTCTCATTTCCTCTGTAGGATTTAAAAGTACACAAGCATTATCATCAAATCTAATGTATGATCCGTCTTTACGTCTAACTTCTTTTTTTGTTCTTACAACAACTGCTCTAGATACTTGACCTTTTTTTACAGTTCCGTTAGGAGTTGCAGCTTTAACAGATACCACAATCTTGTCTCCAATACTTGCGTAACGTTTTTTTGTTCCTCCTAAAACTCTAATTACTAAAACTTCTTTTGCTCCAGTATTGTCTGCTACTTTTAATCTTGATTCTGTCTGTAACATATTATTTAGCTCTTTCTAGGATTTCTACTAATCTCCAACGTTTAGATTTACTCATAGGTCTTGTTTCCATGATCCTTACAGTATCTCCTTCGTTGCAATCATTCTTTTCGTCGTGTGCAACATACTTTTTCGTTTTTAAAACGAACTTACCGTACATTGGGTGTTTAACTCTCTTAGTTTCTGATACAACAATAGATTTCTCCATTTTGCTACTAGAAACAACACCAATTCTCTCTTTTCTAAGATTTCTTTTTTCCATCTTTAAAACTGACTATAGAATTATTGTAATTCTCTTTTTGTTAATTCTGTTGCAATTCTTGCTACAGTTCTTCTTAAGCTTCTCAATTGCAATGGATTCTCCATAGGAGTTATTGCGTGAGCCATCTTAAGATCGGTATAATTTTTTTGCAACGCTACCAACTTCTCATTAAGATCTGCTGTAGATAATTCTTTTATTTCTGATTGTTTCATTGTATTTAGAATTATGCGTTAATATCAAAATCTCTTGCTATTACAAACTTCGTTTTTACTGGAAGTTTTTGAGCTGCTAAACGTAGAGCTTCTTTTGCCACGTGCATTGGTACACCACCAACTTCAAACAAAATTCTACCTGGTTTAATAACTGCAACAAAATGATCTGGAGCTCCTTTTCCTTTACCCATACGTACTTCTAAAGGCTTCTTTGTGATAGGCTTATCTGGAAATATTTTTATCCATAACTGACCTTCTCTTTTCATATGACGCGTTGCTGCAATACGAGCTGCCTCAATTTGACGTGAAGTTAGTAAGTTCTGATCTAAAGATTTAATCCCAAACATTCCATTAGAAAGTTGGTTTCCTCTTTGAGAATTACCAGTCATATTTCCTTTCGCCTTCTGTACCTTACGGTATTTTACTCTTTTTGGCTGTAACATTTTTAATTTCTAATTTTAAAAATTATTTTCTTCTACGAGGTCCACGCTTAGATCTTTCACCACCTTTACCACCTTGTTTCTTAGACAAGCCTACTAAAGGAGATAATTCTCTTTTACCATAAACCTCACCCTTCATAATCCATACTTTAACTCCTAGTCTTCCGTATTGAGTATGAGCTTCTACAAGTGCATAATCGATATCAGCTCTAAAAGTAGAAAGAGGAATTCTACCTTCTTTGTAATGTTCTGAACGTGCCATTTCTGCTCCATTTAAACGACCTGAAATTTGAACCTTAATTCCTTCAGCATTCATTCTCATAGTAGCTTGAATAGCCATTTTAACTGCTCTTTTGTAGGAAATTCTATTTTCGATTTGACGAGCAATACTAGTTGCAACTAATTTTGCATCTAATTCTGGACGTTTTATTTCAAAAATATTAATTTGAACTTCTTTACCTGTAATTTTTTTAAGCTCTTCTTTTAACTTGTCTACTTCCTGACCTCCTTTACCAATAATGATACCTGGACGAGCAGTAGTAATAGTAACGGTTACAAGTTTTAAAGTACGCTCTATAATTACTCTAGAAACACTTGCTTTAGATAATCTAGCATTAATATACTTTCTTATCTTATCATCTTCAGCAATTTTATCTCCGTAGTCATTGCCACCATACCAGTTAGATTCCCAACCTCTGATGATTCCTAAACGATTCCCAATTGGATTTGTTTTTTGTCCCATTTCTACTTTGATTAATTACTTAAATTTTTACTTCCTAACTCTAAAGTTACGTGATTAGAACGCTTACGAATTCTATGTGCACGCCCTTGTGGAGCCGGTCTTAATCTTTTTAACATTCCTGCGCTATCTACACAAATAGATTTTACATACAAACCAGCTTCTTCTATAGATGCATCTTCATTTTTAGCTTGCCAGTTTGCAATTGCAGACAATAACAATTTTTCTAAGTTGATTGATGCTTCTTTAGGACTAAACTTTAAGATTTGTAAAGCTTTTTCAACTTCTACTCCTCTTACTTGGTCTGCTACTAAACGCATTTTTCTCGGTGATGTAGGACAGTTAGTAAGCTTAGCGAAAGCACGTTGCTTTCTATCTGCTTTTAACTGATCTGCCATATTTTTTTTACGAACTCCCATTTCCTACTATTTTTTTCCTTTATTTTTTGCACCAGCATGTCCTCTAAAAGAACGAGTTGGTGAAAATTCGCCTAATTTATGTCCTACCATGTTTTCTGTAACGTATACTGGTACAAACTGACGTCCATTATGAACAGCGATAGTTTGACCTACAAAATCTGGTGATATCATACTTGCTCTAGACCAAGTTTTAATAACAGATTTCTTACCAGATTCTACATTAGCTAAAACTTTTTTCTCTAATTTATAGTGAATGTAAGGTCCTTTTTTTAATGATCTTGCCATAACTTAATTATTTCTTTCTTCGTTCTATAATGTACTTATTACTAGCTTTAGTCTTAGATCTAGTTTTATATCCTTTAGCAGGTATACCATTTCTAGATCTTGGATGACCTCCTGAAGAACGACCTTCACCACCTCCCATTGGGTGATCAACTGGATTCATTCTTACAGCATTTACTCTAGGTCTTCTACCTAACCATCTTCTTCTACCTGCTTTACCAGATACTAATAATTGATGATCAGAATTAGAAACAACTCCAATAGTAGCAGAACAAGTTAAAAGAATTAATCTTGTTTCACCTGATGGTAACTTAACTGTCGCATATTTACCTTCTCTTGCCATTAACTGAGCAAAAGAACCAGCAGAACGAGCTAAAACAGCCCCTTGACCTGGGTGTAATTCTATACAAGAAATAGTTGTTCCTAAAGGAATTTCACTTAAAGGCATAGCATTTCCAATTTCTGGAGCAACACCACTACCTGATACAATAGTTTGACCTACTTTTAAACCGTTTTGAGCAATTACATAACGTTTTTTACCATCAGCATAACTAAGTAAAGCAATAAATGCAGTACGATTTGGATCGTACTCAATAGTTTTTACTGTTGCAGGCATATCATTCTTATCTCTTTTAAAATCGATAATACGATATCTTTGTTTATGACCACCTCCAATATTACGAGTTGTCATTCTACCTTGATTGTTTCGACCTCCAGATCTTTTTTTCGGTGCCAATAATGACTTTTCCGGCTTATCAGTTGTTATGGTGTCGAACCCATTTACAACTCTAAAACGCTGACCTGGTGTTATTGGTTTTAATTTTCTAACTGACATTCTGTCTTTTCTTAAAGATTGTTATAAAAATCAATACTTTCTCCATCTGCTAACTGCACAATCGCTTTTTTATATCCACTTTTAACACCAGTTACTAAACCTTTTTTAGTAAACTTAGTATTTCTTTGAATTGGATAATTTAAAGTTTTTACGCTTGAAATAGAAACTCCATAAGTTGCTTCTACAGCATCTTTAATTTCTATTTTATTAGCTTTTTTATCTACAACAAATGCATAACGATTATATAATTCACTATCGTTTGTTGCTTTTTCCGTAATAATAGGTTTAATTAAAATACTCATATCCCTATTTGCTTAAATTTGAATTAATTCCCTCTAAAGAACTTTCAGTAATTACCACTTTATTAGCATTTAAAACACCATAAGTATTAATTTCTGAAGCTTTTACCACTTTAGAATTTTTTAAATTACGTGATGATAAATACACATTTGCATTATCATTACCTAAAACAAATAAAGATTTTTTAGTATCTAATTCTAAAGCCTTTAAAACATCTACAAAGTTCTTAGTCTTTGGAGTCTCAAAGTTTAAATCTTCGATTACTACTAAATTTTTATCATTTGCTTGAATACTTAAAGCAGACTTACGCGCTAAACGCTTTAAGTTCTTGTTTAATTTAAAAGAATAATTTCTTGGTCTTGGACCGAACATACGACCACCACCTCTAAAAACACCAGACTTGATAGAACCTGCTCTTGCAGTACCAGTTCCTTTTTGTTTTTTTATCTTTCTTGTAGAACCAGTGATTTCTGCTCTTTCTTTAGACTTATGCGTTCCTTGACGTTGGTTAGCCAAGTATTGTTTAACATCTAAATAAATTGCATGATCATTAGGCTCTATACCAAATACATCACTAGAAAGCTCAACCTTTCTACCTGTATCTTTTCCTGTAATATCTAAAACTGCTAATTCCATTATTTCTGAATAGTTACAAAAGCATTTTTGTGTCCAGGAATAGCTCCTTTAACAACAAGTAAGTTCTTTTCAGCAACTACTTTTAATACCTTTAAGTTTTGTACTTTCACTTTTTCTCCACCCATTCTTCCTGCCATACGCATTCCTTTGAATACTCTTGCAGGATAAGAAGCAGCACCAATTGAACCAGGAGCTCTTAAACGGTTATGCTGACCGTGAGTTGCTTGACCAACACCACCAAAACCGTGACGTTTTACAACACCTTGAAAACCCTTACCTTTAGACACACCTGATACATCAACGAATTCGCCTTCTTCAAAATGCTCTACTGTAATAGCATCTCCTAATTTATACTCTTCTTCAAACCCTTGGAATTCAACGACTTTTTTCTTAGCAGTGGTGCCAGCTTTTTTAAAGTGACCATCTAACGCTTTGTTAGAACTCTTCGCCTTTTTGTCATCGAAACCAAGTTGCAACGCATTGTATCCGTCAACCTCTTCGGTTCTGACTTGGGTAACAACGCAAGGACCTGCTTCGATTACTGTACAAGGAATATTCTTCCCATTTTCATCGAATAAGCTGGTCATTCCAATTTTTCTACCTATTAACCCAGACATTTAGTTAAAATTTTAGACGATAGATATTTATCCAGCGCGTCTATTATTAATAATTATTTGTTTTGAAACAGTTGTTTCACTTTTAATCCTTCAAATTTCACTTAAAAAAAAACAGCGCAAACAAATTCAACGCTGATTTTGTTTTTCCGTTTTTCCTTCGCGAAACGCTCTGGACATGTGACTATTATTGATTTTTACATCAAAAAATAGCTTACCCTACTCTATTTCGGGTTGCAAAAGTATAAAAAACTTTCGGTTTAACAAAATTAAACCGAAAGTTAGACACTTTTTAATTTTGAAATAGATTCCGAATCAAGTTCGGAATGTATTCAACTACAAACTTTTCTGAAGAAAAGTTAAGTTTCATTACACTTTAATCTCAACTTCAACACCACTTGGTAACTCAAGCTTCATTAAAGCATCAATAGTTTTCGAAGAAGAACTATAAATGTCTAATAATCTTTTGTAAGCAGCTAATTGAAATTGCTCTCTAGATTTTTTATTTACGTGTGGTGAACGTAAAACTGTAAAAATCTTCTTATGTGTTGGTAAAGGTATTGGTCCGTTTACAACAGCACCAGTACTTTTTACTGTCTTTACGATTTTTTCAGCAGATTTATCTACTAAATTATAATCGTAAGACTTTAATTTTATTCTAATTTTTTGACTCATCTTATATTATTTAGTCGATTAACCTTTAGATTTTGCAATTACCTCTTCAGAAACATTTGAAGGAGTTTCTGCATAGTGTGAAAATTCCATTGTAGAAGTTGCTCTACCAGAAGACATTGTTCTTAAAGCAGTAACATAACCAAACATTTCTGATAAAGGAACTAATGCTTTAACAACTTTAGATCCATTACGATCACTCATGTCGTTAACTTGACCTCTTCTTCTATTTAAATCTCCAACTATATCTCCCATGTTTTCTTCAGGAGTTAATACTTCTAACTTCATTAATGGCTCCATAATTTTAGCTTTAGCAGCTTTAGCAGCAGCTTTAAAACCTAATTTTGCAGCTAACTCAAAAGATAATTGATCAGAATCCACTGCGTGGAAAGATCCATCTTTTAAAGTTACTTTCATTGAATCCATTTCATAACCCGCTAAAGGACCATTCTTCATTGCTTCTTTGAATCCTTTTTCTACAGAAGGTACAAATTCTTTAGGAACGTTACCACCTTTGATTATAGATTCAAATTGTAATCCTTGAACACCTTCATCTGCTGGCTCCATTGTAAATACAATATCAGCAAATTTACCACGACCACCAGATTGTTTCTTGTAAACTTCTCTATGATCTGCAGCAGCTGTAATAGCTTCTTTATATTCTACTTGAGGCTGACCTTGGTTAACTTCAACTTTGAATTCACGTTTTAAACGATCTACAATTACATCTAAGTGTAACTCACCCATACCAGAAATAATTGTCTGACCTGAAGCCTCATCAGTTCTTACTGTAAAAGTAGGATCTTCTTCAGCTAACTTTCCTAAACCAATACCTAATCGATCTACATCAGCTTTAGTTTTAGGCTCAACAGCAATACCAATTACTGGATCTGGGAAATCCATAGATTCTAAAACAATTGGGTGTTTTTCATCTGTTAAAGTATCTCCTGTTTTAATAGATTTAAAACCTACAGCAGCACCAATATCTCCAGCTTCGATAAAATCAATTGCGTTTTGCTTATTAGCGTGCATTTGATAAATACGAGAAATACGTTCTTTTTTAGCTGAACGATTGTTTAACACGTAAGAACCAGCGTCTAAACGTCCTGAATACGCTCTAAAAAATGCCAAACGACCAACAAAAGGATCTGTAGCAATTTTAAACGCTAAAGCAGCAAATGGCTCTTTAACATCTGGTTTACGTAATTCTTCTAAACCTGTATCTGGGTTTGTACCTGTAATACCTTCTTTATCTGTAGGAGAAGGTAAATAACGACAAACAGCATCTAATAAAAATTGAACACCTTTGTTTTTAAACGCAGATCCACAAATCATAGGAATGATAGCCATATCCATTACAGCAGCTCTTAATGCATTATGCACTTCTTCTTCTGTAATTGAATCTTCATCTTCCATAAATTTTTCTAAAAGATTCTCATCATAACTTGCTACCTCTTCTATTAAAAGTGCACGGTATTTACGAGCTTCTTCTTTCATATCTTCAGGAATTTCGATAACATCGAAAGTTGCCCCCTGAGTTTCATCATGCCATATAATAGCACGATTCTTAACTAAATCTATGATACCTTTAAACTCATCTTCGTCACCAATATTTAAAACGATTGGCACCGCGTTTGACTTTAACATATCTTTTACTTGTTGACAAACAGCTAAAAAGTCTGATCCTTGACGGTCCATTTTATTAACAAAACCGATTCTTGGCACTTTATAGTTATCTGCTAGCCTCCAGTTTGTTTCAGATTGTGGCTCAACACCATCAACTGCTGAAAACAAAAACACCAAACCATCTAATACACGTAATGATCTATTTACCTCTACAGTAAAATCTACGTGACCAGGAGTATCAATAATATTAAAATGGTATCCTTTTGTTTCTGGAGTTGGTTGCGCATTTTCTAACGGAAATTGCCATGTACAAGTTGTAGCTGCAGAAGTAATTGTAATACCTCTCTCTTGCTCTTGTTCCATCCAGTCCATAGTTGCTGCACCATCATGTACTTCTCCAATTTTATGAGAAACACCAGTATAATACAAAATACGTTCTGTTGTTGTTGTTTTACCAGCATCAATATGTGCTGCAATTCCAATATTACGAGTAAATTTTAAATTTCTAGCCATTATTATTAAAATCTAAAGTGTGAGAATGCTTTATTGGCTTCTGCCATTTTATGAGTATCTACTCTTTTCTTAACAGCAGCTCCTTCTTCTTTAGCCGCAGCTAAAATTTCAGCAGCTAAACGCTGTGCCATGGTTTTTTCATTTCTCTTACGAGTGTATAAAATCATCCATTTAATAGCCATAGACACTTTACGATCTGGTCTAATCTGCATTGGAATCTGAAATGTTGCACCACCTACTCTACGAGATCTTACTTCTACGTGTGGCATTACATTAGACAAACCTTCTTTCCAAATTTCTAAGGCTGTTCTTTCTTCTCCTTCACCTTTTCTTTCTTCTACGATATCCATTGCATCATAAAATACTTTAAACGCTACTGACTTTTTACCACTCCACATCAAGTTATTCACAAAACGTGTTACTAACTGATCATTAAACTTTGGATCTGGTAATAAGACTCTTTTTTTTGCTGCTCTTTTTCTCATGTCTTTACATTAAAAAAGTTACTAATTTTACTTTTTTGGGCGTTTTGCACCATACTTAGACCTACGTTGGGTTCTACCCTCAACACCTGCTGTATCTAATGCTCCACGTACCACGTGATATTTAACACCTGGTAAATCTTTTACCCTTCCACCTCTAACTAATACTATCGAGTGCTCTTGTAAGTTATGTCCTTCACCTGGAATGTATGCGTTTATCTCATTACCATTTGTTAATCTAACTCTGGCAACTTTACGCATTGCTGAATTAGGTTTCTTTGGTGTTGTAGTATAAACACGAGTACAAACTCCACGTCTTTGAGGACAAGACGACAAAGCAGCCGATTTACTCTTCTTAGTTATTTTGGTTCTTCCTTTACGAACTAATTGTTGAATAGTTGGCATACTAAATTATTACTGTTTTTCGTTTATTATTAAACTTTGCTCTTTTTTAAGAGTGCGCAAATGTACGATTAAATTCTAATTATTCAAATATCAGTGAGTTATTTTTTAATAATCATTTTTTAATCGTGCAATTTTACGATTTTATTTTACTTTTGATACTCTGACTCCATCAATTTTGAAGCAAACAAAAACACTCTACTTCCTCGCTTTTTTTCTACTACACGCAACGTATTGTTTTAAAGCACAAGATTTATCACTCAAAATAACATCAACCCAAAAAGAAAATTTAAAAACTATTGGTAAAATTGAATACCAAAAAACACATAAAGACACTACAGCTATCTTTAATGAAATAAAAACAATTTCTGAGTATTTAAAAGAAATCGGATATTTTACAAACACAATAGACAGTATTTCTAAAAAAAACAACCATTACACTGCATACTTAACTCTAAACACTAAAATAAAACAAGCCGTTATTAAAATTGAAAAAACAACTTCGTCAATTTTAAAAGACTTTAATATTACTGGAGATTCTATTTTTATATCCATTGAAAATTTAAAGTCTACTCTTTTAAATATTTCTGATGTTTTAGATACAAATGGAAAGTCATTTTCTAAAATTCAGCTAAAAAATATTCAAATAAAAAAAGACGTATTGTATGCCGATTTAGATATTCATCCATCTAAAAAAAGAATCATCAACAAAATTATTGTTAAAGGATATGAGGGTTTCCCAAAATCATTTTTAAAAAACTATTACACTATTAAAAAGAATACGCTATTTAATCAAAAAAAAATAAATGATATTTCGAACGCAACTAAGGATCTAGAATTTATAAAGGAGATAAAACCTCCTGAAGTTTTATTTACAAAAGATTCTACATTAATATATATGTATCTTAAAAAAGTCCAAAACAACAGTTTCGATGGAATTGTAAATTTTGCATCAGATGAAGAAGGTAAAGTATTATTTAATGGAAATTTAGATTTAACCTTAAACAACGTTTTAAATACAGGTGAAAAATTCGGATTATTTTGGAACAGCATTGGAAACGAAAGACAAGAGTTTAAAATTAATACTGAAATACCTTACATTTTTAACTCAAGATTTAGCGCAGGTGTGTCATTCTCTATTTACAAACAGGATTCAACTTTTTTAAACACGAAATTTGACACTAAACTCTCTTACAACATTAACACTAGAATAAAAATTGCAGCCACTTACAACTCTGAATCATCAGAAAAATTAGAAGCATTGACAAATGACAATACTGAATCATTTAACAACTACTTCTTTGGTTTTCAATTCAACTATAACATACCAAAAAACGATATTTTTAATAATGATAAATTTTCTTTTGACATAAATCCTGCTTTTGGAGTTAGAAAACTCGAGAACAACACTACCAATCAAATAAAAATTCAATCATCAGTATCTTACATTTGGGAAATCAACTCAAGAAATAATTTTTACATAAGAACCAAAACAGGATATCTACAATCATCCAATTACTTTACAAATGAACTTTTTAGGATTGGAGGTATAAAATCTCTGAGAGGATTTAACGAACAAAGCATTTTTGCTGAACGCTATATATATTTTAACACGGAATACAGACTCATTACAAACAACAAAAGTTATCTGTATTCGATTACTGATTATGGTAATATAGACAAATCAAACTACATTAGTTTAGGCTTAGGATATCGTTTTATGAAGAATAAATCGTTCATCGACATCAGTTCTGCTCTTGGAAACAAAAACACCAAATTTAACTTATCGAATATTCAATTAAACGTCAATTGGATCAATTTTTTTTAATGATGTTTAACGATTTTATTAAATCATTAGACTTTTTCTTACGTTTTAACAACTATTAACAATTTTTAACAATTTTTATTGGTTCTTTGGTTTTAATTTTTAATATTTGAACCAAATTAATTCAAATAAATTAAATAATGAAAACAAAGTTGAAAGGATTTCTAACGTTACTCTTAGCGTTAGTTGTGCAAATTACTTTAGCACAAGAAAAAACAGTTTCAGGAACTGTATCTGAAGCATCGGGTCCACTACCTGGTGTTAGTGTTTCTGTAAAAGGGACTGGAATAGGAACTGAAACCGATTTTGATGGAAAGTATTCCATCAAAGTAAAAAAAGGAGACATCCTTAGGTTTAGTTATCTAGGTTACAAAACCATTGAAAAAACTGTTGGATCTAACAACACTATAAATGTAAGTCTTTCAGAAGACGCTAGTGTATTGGATGAGATTGTTGTAACAGCCTTAGGTATTTCTAAAAAAGAGAAGGCAATTGGTTATTCCATTCAGAAAGTAAAAGGAGAAAGTATTGATGAAGCAAAGGAGCCTAACCTTGTAAACTCTTTACAAGGTAAAGTTGCAGGTGTACAAATTCAAGGTAGCCCATCTTCATTAGGGGGATCTTCTAGAATTACAATTCGTGGATCAAACTCTTTTCTAGGAAACAACCAACCTTTGTTTATTGTTGACGGTGTTCCTATTAGCAATGCCAGCTACACTAGTCAATCACAAGCTATTGGGTTTGGTGGTGGCTCTTATGATTATGGTAATGCTGCTGCAGAAATTGACCCATCTAATATAGAAAATATGTCTGTATTAAAAGGTGCTGCTGCAACTGCAATATACGGATCAAGAGGTGCAAATGGTGTTATTTTAATTACCACTAAGTCAGGTAAAAATCAAAAGGGTTTAGGTGTTTCTTTTGACTCAAGTGTTACCTTTGATGAAGTTAGAAATTTAATTCCTATCCAAACCACTTATGGTGGAGGGTCAACTTATGATACTGCAAGTGGATTTAATGAATTTATACAAGATGGTGTAAGCTATTTAGCTCCAAACTATGGAAAAGATGGTTCATGGGGTCCTAAATTTGACCCAAGTGTATCTGTAAGACATTGGGATTCATGGGATCCAGGGTCAAGCAACTACAAAGAAACAAGACCATGGGTTGCACCAGAAAATTCTTACGAAAGCTTTTTTAACACTGGTGTTACTTTAATAAACACAGTAGCTTTTTCTGGTGGAGACGAAAAAGGTTCTTTTAGAGCTGGTTACACCAACTTAGACCAAACTGGTGTTACTCCAGAAGGTAAGCTAAAAAGAAATACTGTTAATTTAAACACTAACTATAACTTAACAGATAAATTAAAAGCAAGTGTAGCATTTACTTATGTAAAGACTGAAGCAGAAAACAGAAATGCAACAGGTTACGACAACTCAAATCCGATGCAAGCATTTACACAATGGTGGCAATCTAATTTAGATGTTGAGAGGTTAAGAACTCAGCAAAACACATCAGAAGGTAATCAATATACATGGAATCCAAGAGGTATTATAGAAGATGGTTCTGGTAACTTATTATCTTTTGATAGTAGACCAAACTTTTTTGACAATCCTTCATGGGTTAGAGAAAACTACTTACAAGAAGACGTAAGAAACAGAGTTTTCGGAAATGCAAACCTATCATATGCAATTACAGATAAGTTAACTTTCACTACTCAATTTGGTACAGATTTTTTCCAATTTAGTTCACGAGAAGGTACTCCATTAAGATCTGCAAACGCGGCTTCTTATGCAGAAACTGAAAGAAGATTTCAAGAAACTAATATAGAGGCTCGTCTTAATTATAATACCGATATTAATGAAGACTTAACCTTTAGTGGTTTTATTGGTGTAAATAGAATGAGAAATTTTCAAAAAAGAACAACAATAGCTACCAATGGTGGTATAGTTGTTGATAAATTTTGGAATATAGGGAACTCGGCACTTGACCCAACAGCGAGTACATTTGAATCTAATAGAGGAATTAATAGTGTTTTTGGAAGTGCGTCTTTTGGTTTTAAAGATATGCTATTTTTAGATTTATCAGCAAGAAATGACTGGTCATCAGCATTACCTGAACAAAACAATAGTTATTTTTACCCTTCTGCTTCTTTGAGTTTTGCTTTGTCTGAACTAGAATCAATTAAAGTAAGTGATGTAATTAATTTTGCAAAAGTTAGAGCAAGTATAGCTCAAGCAGGGAATGACGGAGCTCCTTACAGGGTTGCTGACGTATTTAACCCAATTAACCCAAATTTTGCTGGTAATACTTTGTATAATGTACCTAACTCACAACAAAACCCAGACTTGGTTAATGAGTTAACTACAGAGGTTGAATTTGGTTTCTTAGTTAAATTATTACAAAATAGACTATCTATAGATGCTGCGTATTACAGCAGAACCACAGACGATCAAATATTCCCAGTACCTGTATCTGCTTCAACGGGTTACACATCTAGATTATTAAATGCTGGTACAATGAAAAATTCAGGTTTAGAACTACAAATTAATGGTACACCTATAAAAACAGAGAATTTTTCTTGGGATTTAGGACTAAATCTAACAAGTCAAAACAATGAGGTTGTTGAACTTTTAAAAGATGAAAACGGAGAAACATTAGTTGAAAGTATCGGACAAGGTGCAACTTGGGCAGCAGATTTAAGAATTCAAGAAGGTTTACCATATATGGCTTTGTTTGGTCAAGATTTCGTAAGAGATGACAACGGAAATAAATTAGTTAATGCAGATGGTACTTATCAATTTACAAGTGATCGAGTTTATTTAGGCTCAGCAATTGCTGATTGGACTGGTGGTTTTAGTACTGCTTTTAACTATAAGAACTTTACTTTATCTGCTTTGTTTGATTTTCAAGTAGGTGGTATAATTCATTCTACTTCTTTACAATGGTCTAAATATTCTGGTATGCATCCTGAAACCGTTTCTTACAATGGTGTTGATGATATTAGAGCTGACGGTTTATTATTACCTGGTGTAAAAGAGAATGGAGAAGTTAATGACATCAGAATAGCAGATCCACAAACATATTTCTCAAATACGTTTAGAGTTGCGGCTCCTAATGTTTATGACGCTAGTTTTATAAAGTTTAGAGACATAAGACTAAGTTACAGTGTGCCTGCAAAAGTTTTAGCAAAATCTCCTTTTACTAGTTTAAGTTTAAGTGCGTTTGGTAGAAACTTAGGTATTTTATACTCTGAAGTTCCTTATATTGATCCTCAGGTAGTAACAAGCTCTGGAAACCAACAAGGTTTAGAAAATGCTCAAATTCCACCTACCAGTTCATTTGGATTTAATTTATCTGCAAAATTTTAAAAATTAATTATAATGAAAAAAATAAAAATATATACTCTTTTAATCCTATCTATTGCACTATTTTATAAGTGTGATGATGGTTTACCAGAATTAAACATAGACCCAAATGCTGCTGTTCAAGTAGCTCCAGAAACACTTTTATCTACAGCTCAATACACATTTTACAACGCCTTACATGGTACTAGAATGAATTCAGGATGGGGCTTGCTAATGGTTCAATACTGGGCTGAAAATGAATATACTGATGACAGTAGATACAATCAAGACATTACTACATTTGGTGGCACATGGGATGCAATGTACGCTAGTGTTTTAAAAGAATTAGATGCTGCTAAAGAATTAATAGATGGTCAAGACATTTCTGAATCTATCAAAAATAATCAAAAAGCAATTATAGATGTAATGTCTGCACAAGTTTATGCATTCATGACCGATGGTTTTGGTAGTGTGCCATATACAGAAGCTATTGGCACTGAAACTTCTCCTAGTTATGATTCGCAAGAGGTCGTATATAAAGGCATCTTAGAAACTTTAGATAATGCTGCTAAATCTTTTGATACTAGTGCTCCTTCATTTACTTCGGGAGAATTAGTATATAATGGAGACGTTGCTAGTTGGATTAAATTAACCAACTCATTAATGTTAAGATACGCAATGAGAATTGTAGATGTTGATGCTTCAACTGCTGACACTTACATAAAAATTGCAAATTCTAACCTTATGACTAGTAACTCAGACGATGGCTTATTTGTTTTTGATTCAAATCCAGCCCGAGCAAATCCAATGTTTAGAAACGCAAGTCCGTTAGTAAGCAATAGAGATGACTTTGCTGTTTCTGAGTATTTAGTTCAAACTTTAGAAGGTATGGGAGATCCAAGATTGGCAGAGTTTGCAAATGAAACACCAACTGGAGATATTGTTGGTATGCCTTATGGTTTAGTAGATAATGCTGCTACAGCACTAAAACCAACTACTTCAAGACCAAGTGATAATGTAAGATCTGCAACAGCTCCTCATGTAATAATGTCGTATTCTGAAGTAGAGTTTTTATTAGCGGAAGCGTATCAAAGAGGTAATTTAAGTGGAAATGCAGCAGATGCATATGCAGAAGGTGTTACTTCATCTATGAATTACTGGGGAATTACAGATTCTGCAGCTATAAATGATTATATAACAAACAATCCTTATAATGCAGCTAATTGGAAAGAATCTATTGGTGTTCAAAAATGGGTTGCGTTTTATATGAATGGTTTTGAAGCTTGGAATGAATGGAGAAGATTAGATTACCCTGTTTTAGCTGTACCTGCTGATGCTGTAATCAACTCTATACCTGTAAAAATGCCATATACTTTAGGTGAAACTCAAACAAACTCAGCAAGTTTAGATGCTGTAACCTCGACACCTGCAGATATGACTACCAAAGTTTGGTGGGACGTGAATTAGTCAAAATTAATTGATTAAATTAAAAAAGACTGCCTTATAAGTGGTCACTGAAAAACATAAATTTTTCAAGCATTGATTTTGAAAAGCTATTAAGAAATTAAATTTTTCTTAATAGCTTTTTGTTTTATATGATTTATTGTATTGTAAAATTATTATTCTCTTGTAAAAATAAAGAAGTTATCATTTCGTTTTCAATATCCATTTTTTTCATACCTTTTGATGTTAATATGCTACAACTATACTGTTTTTAATTCAATCTTACTTACCTTAATCACGCAAATGTAAATTAACAGGATAATTTAAGGCAGATATAGTTTTTTATTTTCATCAATCATAATATATTTATATAGCCTTGGATATAGTTTTTTAATTTAATAAAGATTTATTTTACTAAAAAAAAGCAGACAGGCATTTCTAACCTTAGTGAGATAAAATAAATTTTTATTGAAAATGGGTTACAAAGCAAATAGTATAATTGAAATGAAATTCGTTTTAAACAGTAGAAGATATGACTAAAAAAAATCAGTAATTAAAAGTAGAACTCTGGTGAGAAAATAATTATTTACTGATTTAACAGATTTTGTATTGATATCCTTTGAAAATAAAAACCTTTGAATATTTTTATAACTTCTATCGTTTTATAATATCAACCTAGCTCTATTTAACCTCGGATTGTAAATGTGATATGAAAGCAAAAGTAATTCTTGATTTCATTAATTATTCATACTTATTTGTACTCATTTTTTTTGAATTCAGATAAAATTAAGCAAATTTAAAAGAAGGCAAATTTATTTATTGAGCATATATTTTATTTTAAGATTTTTAGAAATCAACAAAAAATACAACTTAATGGGCAAGTTTTTCATTATAAAGCCACCCTACATCGATAAATATTCAGGATTCTTTAAAGATAAAATCTATATTGTTTGAATTATCTTATTTATAATTAAACAAAAAAAAGTTAAATTAGTTGTTTAATTAACTTTAATTTAAGACTTTTGACTTTAATTAATTCAAATAATTATAAAATGAAGACAAAGTTTAATGGAATTTTAACGCTATTCTTGGCGTTGGTAGTGCAAATAACCTTTGCACAACAAAAAACTGTTTCAGGTACAGTATCTGATCAATCAGGTCCTTTACCTTCGGTAAGTATTAACATCAAAGGTACAACTACTGGGGCACAAACTAATTTTAATGGTGAATACTCTATTAAGGCTAGTAGCAAAGACATTTTGGTTTTTAGATACTTAGGTTACAAAGTACTAGAGAAAAAAGTTGGTTCGTCAACCACTATTAATGTAACCATGATTGAAGACAGCAATGTATTAGACGAAATTGTAGTAACAGGATTTGGTAGTGTTTCTAAGACATCATTTGCAGGATCTGCAAAAGTGGTCCAAGGTGAAAATATCTCTCAAAAATCTTTTACAAACGTAAGTCAAGCATTAGCAGGAGAGGCTGCAGGTGTAAATGTTATTAACACATCTGGACAGCCAGGTAGTGTATCTACAATTAGAATTAGAGGTTTTGGCTCTGTTAATGGTAGTAACGCGCCTTTATATATTGTTGATGATGCACCTTTTTCAGGTAGTTTAAATGATATTAATCCTTATGATATCGAATCTGTAACTATTTTGAAAGACGCTTCAGCAACTTCGTTATATGGTGCAAGAGGTTCAAATGGTGTAATCGTTATTACTACAAAAAGAGGTAAGAGTTCTGGTGGTTCATCATTAAATGTTTCTATCAAGTCAGGTACAAACTTTCAAGGTGTACCAAGATACGAAACAATTGGAAGTCCTGAGGAGTACATAGGTATTGCTTGGGAAGGTATTTATCAGAGAGGTTTATTGTCTAATAATGGAGATAACGCTTTAGCAATTGATTATGCAAATAGTAACCTTTTTGAAGGAAACAATGATGATGTTTCAGATATTTCTCCAATTTATAATATGTGGAATACATCAGATTCAGGAGCTGCTGGTGTATCTGAACTTATTGATCCTGCTACTGGTGCAGTTAGACCTGGCATAACAAGAAGATATACCCCAGAAGATTGGGAAGATTTTGCTTTTCAGCCATCGAATAGATTAGAGGCTAATGTCTCATTGTCTAACTCTTTTGAAAACTCATCTGTTTATGTATCTCTTGGGTATATTGAAGATATTGGTTATGCTTCTAATACAGATTATACAAGATTAAATGCTCGTGTAGCAGGTGTTAATAAATTTGGGGATAATATCACATTAAATACATCTCTAAACTACACACAGAGTGAATCAAACGATAATGGAACAGGTTCTTCTTCATCATCACAGTTTTGGTGGATTGATAACTTACCTACTATATACCCATTGTACAGAAGAGATGCAGCAGGTGAAAAAATAGTTGACCCTATTTATGGAGGCTTTTTATATGATTATGGTTTAGAAGATGGACGTGGTTTTGGTTTTGCTACAAATGGTGTTGCAGATTCACAGATAAACATTAGTAGAAATAAAAACAATTCTGTAAACTTTAATAATGACCTTAAAATTGATTTAACGGAAGGGTTAACATTTGAAAACAATTTTGCGTACCAATACTTTATGAATGATGACATTGACTTGAATGAGCCTTTTTATAGTCCAGCGCAAGGAAATGGTGGTTTAATTAACAGAACTAGAAGAGAAACAAAAAACTACACGTTAAGAACTGGTTTCCGTTACAAGAAAACGTTTAATGATTTTAAATTAAATGCTTTTGTATCTCACGTAGCAACTAGTTACGAATTCAATTATTTAGAAGCAGAGCGTACCAACTTGGTTACTCCTTTTGGAACTGATATCTCAAATGGTGTTGTAAATCAACCCGTTGATGGTTACACTGATACAGAAGCTACTGAAAGTTACATTGCTAATGTTACTACAGATTACGCAGGCAAATACTTTTTGAATGCTACCTTCAATAGAGATGCAACTTCAAGATTTATAAACAACAAATGGGGTAATTTTTACTCGGTTGGTGCAGCATGGATTCTTTCTAAAGAAGATTTTTTAAGTGACTACAACTTTATTGACCTTCTAAAATTAAAAGCAAGTTATGGTATTATTGGTAATTCTGGTGTTTTAAATGGTACAGTAGCTAGATACTATCCAGGCTATAACCAATATTCTATTAACAATTTAAATGGAAATATTTCATTAGCATTTAATTATAAAGGTAATCCAGATTTAACTTGGGAAAGTTCTAACCAATTTAATATTGGTGTTGAATTCGAATTAGGTAATTTTA
Source organism: Polaribacter litoreus (assembly GCF_054584775.1). NCBI lineage: Bacteria > Pseudomonadati > Bacteroidota > Flavobacteriia > Flavobacteriales > Flavobacteriaceae > Polaribacter > Polaribacter litoreus. The sequence continues at coordinate 147,620 of NZ_JBTLRD010000003.1, forward strand.
TAGATGGATCACTTGAGTACTACAGTATAAATACTACAGACATGTTCTTTAATAGAGATGTAGCACAATCTTTAGGAACATATGCTTCTATACTAGTAAACGATGGAGAAATCGTAAATAGGGGTGTAGAATTTGATTTGAATTTTAGACTTATTCAGAAGGATCGATTCAAATTAAATTTCGGTGTTAATGGAGCAATGCTAAGTAATGAATTTAAAGCTTTACCAATTAACCCAGTTACAGGAGAAGAGAGAAAATTAATGATTAATGGTGGATTTGCTTATGAAGTTGGGCGTTCTTTATACGACAGATATATGCCTGTTTATGTAGGTGTTAATTCTGATACAGGAGCAGCACAATGGGAACGTTATTTTGACGATGTAAATGGTGATGGAACCTATGCATCTGCAGATGATGTTCTTATTACGAACTTAACGCAGTACACAAATGATAATCCAAATTCTAATGTAGTACAAGATGTTACGGAAGTTTATGCAGAAGCAGCAGATAAATTTATCGATAAAACAGCTATACCAGATATAAGTGGTGCTTTTAGAATTAATGCTGAAATAGGAGATTTCTCTATTAGTACATTATTCAACTACCAAATTGGTGGATGGGCTTACGATTCTGCATATGCTAACTTAATGGACAATGATTTTGCAGGTACAAACAACTTCTCAGTTGATATTAGAGATCGTTGGATGGCTCCTGGTGATGTTACTGACATACCAAGACAAGATGCTGGATTTCAAATACAGCAAAATGCAACATCAACAAGATTTTTAACAGATGCTTCATTCCTTGCATTAAATAACGTTCGTGTTGGTTATAAATTACCTACAAAAGTTGCTTCAAAAATTGGAGCTAAAAATTTAGAGATATTTGCAACAGGTGATAACTTGTGGTTAACTTCAAAAAGAAAAGGTTTTAACCCATCTACCTCAGTAACAGGAAGCTCTGATATTTATACATACAACCCATTATCTACATTTGTATTGGGAATCAATTTAAATTTATAATATTATGAAAACAAAAATAAAACTTATATTATTTGCACTTATTGCTGCATTTACTTCATGTAGTGATGATTTTTTAGAAACAGTACCAACTGCTACTATTACTGATGAAGCAGTGGCTGAAGCAGCAGAAATAAACCCTAACGTTTCAAAAGGAACTTTATTAGGTATTTATGAAAATTTATATCGTAGAGGAAGTGGAGGTACTACTGCACAAGAAGACTTTGGTATTACTGCAATGTTTATGAATATGGATATTCTATGTGCTGATATGGCTCACTTAGGAAAAAGCTATAGTCGTCAAAGAGATATTTCAGAATTAACTGTAGGTTTAGATCCAGATAATAATAATAATCTTAGACCTTGGAGATTTTTATACAGAATAATTGGTTTATCTAATTTAATTATTGACGCTGCTGGTGGTAATGATGTAGTACCAGAAACTGATGGTGGAAAGTATACTATTGGTCAAGCAAAAGCACTTAGAGGTTATGCATATTATAATCTAATACATACCTATGTTAACGATATTTCAAATTTATCGCAAAGCGTACTACCAATTTACTCAAGTGCTGAACAACTTGAACAACCTAAAAGTACACTTCAAGAAGTATTTGATTTTGCACTTAATGATTTATTAACTGCAGAGACTTTATTAGATGGATATGTACGTGAGGACAAAATAGAAGTGAATCAAGATATTGTTAGAGGTTTAATTGCCAGAACATATGGGGCCTTAAACAATTGGACACAAACTGAAATTTACGCTAAAAAAGTTGTTGATGCTGGTTATACTATTATGAGTAATGATGAAGTTGCTTTATTACCAGATGAAGATGGTTCAATAGGAGGATTTAATGACATCAATTCTGTAAACGGAATAATGTGGGGAATAGACATTACTGCTGAAGGTCAAGGTTTAGCTTCTTTATTTTCTTGGTGGGGCTTTATGGATCAATATAGTTATAGTTATGCTGCTGTAGGTAACCCAAAAGGTATGGACGCTGATTTATTTGCTAATTTTAGAGATGATGATATTAGAAAACTTCAATTTGAAGATCCTTATTCTTCAGATTTAAGACCAGGAGGTAAATTCTATTACAAAGGAGCACATTTAGCTGGATTTAGAGCTTTTTCAGGACCTCAATCTAATATAGATTCTGATTCTCATTATATGCGAGTTGCTGAATTTTATTTATTGCATGCTGAGGCTGCAGCTGAAAATGGTAATTATGCTGCTGCTCGTTCAAGCTTAAAAGCTTTGTTAGATATTAGATTAGATGACAGTTCCTATATTGATGCGTTACCTGACGCTGATTTAGCTGAAGAAGCTGCTCTACAAGCTAGATTAGAGCTTTGGGGTGAAGGAATATCATATTTCATTATGAAAAGAAGAAGAGAAACAAGAACAAGAGGATCTAATTGGTTAGATTTTGCTGGAACATCTTTTAGCCATGATGATGAGCGATTGACTTTTGAAATTCCTCAAGAAGAAATCATTGCAAACCCATTTGTATCTGATCAAAATTAAAAATTATTTATAATTTATAAAACCATCTCATTAGAGGTGGTTTTTTTTTGCACCATAATTAGCATACATTTGTAGCATGACAGAATCATCAACTACAACAATATTCGGCATAAGAGCCATTATAGAAGCCATAGAAAGTGGCTCATCTATAAATAAAGTTTACTTACAAAAAGGACTGAGAGGAAATCTTTTTTATGAGTTAGATAAAATTATAAAAACCAATAAAATTAGCACAAGCACAGTTCCTGTTGAAAAATTAAATAGATTATCCAAAAACCAAAATCATCAAGGTGCAGTTGCCCAAATTTCTCCAGTCGAATTTTATGATTTAGAAGAATTAATTGAATCAACAAAAGAAAAAAATAAAACCCCATTATTTTTAATCTTAGATCAACTGTCTGATGTACGAAACTTTGGTGCTATTATTAGAACTGCAGAATGTACAGGTGTTAATGGTATTATTATCCAAAAAAATGGTAGTGCTCCTGTTAATGCAGAAACGATAAAAACATCAGCTGGCGCAGCTTTTAAAGTACCTATTTGCAAAGTAGATCATATAAAAGATGCCTTGTTTGTATTACAGGCTTCTGATATTAAAACTGTTGCTGCAACAGAAAAGACTGATAACTCTATTTTTGATATCAATTTTAATCAACCAGTAGCTATAATAATGGGTTCTGAGCATAGAGGTGTAAATCCTTCTGTTTTAAAAATGGTAAATTATAAAGCAAAATTGCCCCTACTTGGTGAAATAGCTTCGCTAAATGTGTCTGTGGCTTGTGGTGCTTTTTTATACGAAACTGTTAGACAAAGAATAGCAGTAAGCAGTAAGCAGTAAGAAAAATAGATTATTCGGTTTCTTTTACTTGCTCATCTTCTTTTTTTTGTTCAATATTTGATGGACAAAAATTACCATCTTCATCAAAAAAAGAATCAAACTCGGTTTCTTTAAATTGATATTCTTGCTTGGTAATACCTTTTTTTCTAAAAAATAAAGACAATGTAAAGCCCACCAAAAAACCAGATAGATGCCCTTCCCAAGACATCCCCTCTTTTATGGGTAAAACATACCAAATCAAGCTTCCGTATAGAAAAATAATGATCAAAGACTGCGCTACCAATCTATAATGTTTTCTTATCAATCCACTAAAAAAAATGAAACTAAAGAGCATATAAACAACTCCGCTAGCACCAATATGATAGGCGTTTTTGGCAATCAACCAAGTTAAAACACCTGTAAAAAAACCTCCTAAAATTAATGTTTGGAATGCAATATCTCTATAAAAATAAAAAAGACTGCATAAAAGTACAAATAAAGGGATTGTATTATTAAAAAGATGTTGTGTATTACTATGAATAAAATGTGTAAAAAAAACACCTCTAAAACCTTTTAATGTTCTTGGATATACACCATATTTATTAAAGTTATAACCAAATTGAATTTCTACCCAATAAATTATCCATATTAAAAAAATAAATAAAATGGGTATCAGAAAAATTGACTTTGATATTTTAAGTTGATTCTCTTCGCTCATATCAGCAAAATAACAAAAATCTAACCAATTTGTATTTATACGACTTCTGTCAGAAATCTTTATTATTTTTACTCTATGAACGAACCTTTGGCAGAACGAATTAGACCTAAAACGCTTGAAGATTATATAAGTCAACAACACTTAGTAGGCAAAAATGGTGTGCTAACCAAATTAATTAAACAAGGCATCATACCTTCTTTAATACTTTGGGGACCTCCAGGTATAGGTAAAACTACCTTAGCAAACATAATTGCCAATGAATCTAACAGACCTTTTTATACACTTAGTGCCATAAGCTCTGGTGTTAAAGATGTAAGAGAGGTTATAGATAAAGCTAAAAAAAGTGGCGGTTTATTTACTGCCAAAAACCCAATTTTGTTTATTGATGAAATTCACAGGTTTAGTAAATCGCAACAAGATTCTTTGTTAGGAGCTGTAGAAAAAGGCTGGGTAACATTAATTGGTGCTACTACAGAAAACCCAAGTTTTGAAGTGATCCCTGCCCTACTTTCTAGATGTCAGGTATATATTTTAAATTCTTTTGATAAAAATGATTTGATAGCCTTATTAAAAAGGGCCATAAAAAAAGATACTTTTTTAGCTTCAAAAAAAATTACCTTAAAAGAAACTGATGCCTTATTACAAGTTTCTAGTGGTGATGCCAGAAAACTCTTAAATATTTTTGATTTGATTGTTGCTACAGAAGATGAAATTGAAATCACCAATAAATTAGTTTTAGATAAGATTCAAAAAAATACAGTTAGATACGACAAAACTGGTGAGCAACATTATGACATTATTTCTGCTTTTATAAAATCGATTAGAGGTAGTGACCCAAATGGAGCCCTGTATTGGTTGGCCAGAATGATTGAAGGTGGTGAGGATGTAAAATTTATTGCACGTAGATTGTTGATTGCTGCTTCTGAAGATATTGGTAATGCAAACCCAACAGCTTTAATTTTAGCTACTTCTACTTTTCAGGCAGTTTCTGTAATTGGCAATCCAGAATCTCGAATTATTCTAAGCCAATGTACAGTTTATTTGGCAAACAGTCCTAAAAGTAATGCTTCTTACCTTGCCATAAAAAATGCTCAACAGCTAGTTAAAGCAACTGGAGATTTGCCAATTCCTTTACATTTAAGAAATGCACCAACTAAATTGATGAAAGATTTAGACTATGGTAAAAACTATAAATATGCTCATGACTATATCAACAATTTTGTAGAACAAGAATTTTTACCTGATAATATATCAGGTACAAAATTTTATGAACCTGGTGAAAATTCTAGAGAAAAACAGTTTAGAGAAACTTTACAAAAAAGGTGGAAAAATAAATACAATTACTAGAACTTTATAGTATATTCTGCATGTTTTAGTTGATTGTTTTCATAATATTCAGCAATCCACTTCTCCCCTACTTTGTAAAAAATTCCGTTTTTACCATCAATAATATAAACTTCTTTTACATTTGTTTTTAAAACTTTAAAAACTACTTCTGGTTTAGTATTTACAAATTGATAGCCATTTTCGATAGCTTGAGCATAAAGCACTTTTAAAGAAGGCACTTCAACATCTTGCGTTTTCACTTTTTCCTCTGGAGTTACTATAGTTTTTGAGGCAGCCCTAGCAGTAACAATTTCTTCTTTTGTAGCTATACTTTTTGATGCAGGGTTGTAACTATATTCAAAATCTTCCATAGTATCAAAAGCATTTCTAATAGCTTCTTGATAAGCTTTTTTGTATTCTTTATTTTTGCTTTTACCAATTCCTGACTTGTATACTAATTTTCCATAACAGTCAAAAAGTGCAATCCTGTTTTTGGTGGTAAACATGCTAGATTCATCAGTAACCCTAGCCATTAAAACTGAGCATTTTTTATTTGCAATTTCTTTGGGTAAGATTTCGCTCTCTAAATACACTTTAAAACCTTTTTTCTTTAATAAAAACTTGGTTAATGAACTGGTTTGATATTGATCTGCTTTTTTTAAAAAATCAAACTTATTTGCAACCACAATATATCCATAGGTATCTAAAGTGTTTTTTTGACTATATACAGATAAGCTTACAACAACAAATAGAAAAAGACTTATTTTTTTAACCATTTTTAATTGAATATTAAATTAAACCCTAGTTGTAAAGATAAATGATTTGATGAAGATATATTATCATAAGACAAAATATTATCTATTGTAGTATACATGTTGAATTTACCAAGGTTTAACGACAAGCCAGCTCCTATATTTGCATAAGAAAAATCATCTACAGTATAGGTAAGCTTGGTGTGTATTTTAGAAGTTATGGATTTCTCATAAAAACCTGTAAGTGCAAATTGTAATCCTAAAGGTCTAAAAACACTATACAATTGTACACCTAAGGCATTTGTATAAAAATCTTGATATCTATTGTCATAACAATGCTTACTTCTGGTCTCTCCAAAACTATATTTTAATGCTGCATTAATTTTTGTGGATCTCCAAGAAATATAAGAATCTTGATTTTCAGTTGATGGCAAGTCTCTTCTAAAACGTCTATTCAACTCATCCCAATAATTAGTATTATCATTATTAAACAACAAATCAACTCCTTCAAAACTAAAATCACCTGTTACTTTGGTGTTTTTTACATTACTTTTATATCGTACAAAACCAAAATCTAGAATACTAGCAGAAAACTCTAATTGAGGTGATATCTTACTAAAAATACCAAAATCTAAGCCAACCCCCAAGTTAGATCCAAAAAGAGTATTTCCTAAATAATCTCCAAAATTTTCTATATATTCATCAGTTTCTGCATCTACAAGGCCTGCAGTTCTCGAAAGCAGATTCACATTATTAAAGTAATGTGTATATAAATTATTAGTACCTTCTGCTGTAGTAAATGTGCCTGTATTATTATTTGTTTTGATGTTTAATGCTGATGAATATAGTTTAAAACGTGCCCCTAATCTTAAATTTTCGTTGACTTTTTTTGATACACCCGCATGTAAAACTCCAGAAAAATCTGCATAAAATTTTATTTGTGATATCATAAAATTTTTATGCAAATATGCGTTATTCCCTTCTGTTATTAAGGTAACCAGGTCTTTGGGGTAATAACCTATTAAGTCTAACTCTTCATAAAAACCAAAACTAAAATACAAGCGATCTGTTGCTCGAAAACCTATATTCACAACTTCTATTTGAGTATTTGAAGTTACAAAATCTTTAGGAGTTAAATTTTTCAATGCTACAGCTATTTTGTCATTTATTGGTAAACCATCTTCTGTAAAAACATCGGTTAAAACAAACCCTGTGGTACTGATTCTTGATGAAATACCAGATAACAATGGAACTCCCACATGAAATTTGTAATTTGTTTCACTTGCAGGATTTAGTAGTAATGTTTGGGGTAATTCTGCAAAACCATACAATACTTGCTTATTTTGAGTTACCATTTTATGCGCACATAAAATGAACAAAACGATTAGAAACTTTTTCATGTTAAAGTTCTACCTTTAAGAATAAAGTTACTGAAGATTTAAACTCAAACTCACTAGTATCTAAGGGGTTCATTGGAGAACCTGTATTTTCTAAAGAGGCTATAATTCTTACTTTTGTGGCTGTAAAAATATCTGGATTTGAAGCTAAAACAATCTCTTCTTTGTAAGCAGGTGGATTTAAATCTTTACTCTCTACAAAAATCGGTTTAAAAGCATACGCAATTGTATTACTTTCATTCAATAAATCAATTGTAATATGGGCACCTCTATCAAATTCATTTTTAAAAGATGCATTGAAAACCATTTTAACTACATTTTCGGCAATAGTACTATCTTGAAATAAATCGAATTCTGTAATGTCTTGCCTACTATTTTGTTGCACACCATTGGTATCAAAAAACTGAAAAGGTTGTACGCTAAAAAATGTTAATGAAGATGTTAAAACGGGTTGTACAAGGTAATCTTCTATTTGACTAAAATCTAAGTTTTCGGCACAAGACGTAACAAGTAAAAACGCAAGTATAATACTTACTTTTTTTGAGGGATTCATAATATCTTGAATTTATTCTACGAATTAACGAAAAAAAATTAAAGATATTGCTTAATTTCTAATAAAGATGATACACTTGTAAATTTTGAATTGTCTAATATTTCATTTTCAAAATTGCAATGAATGGCTTTCATACCAACATTAAGTGCTCCAAGTATGTCTGCTTCAACACTATCGCCAATCATAATTGAGTTGTCTGCTCTTGCATTTGCCAGTCTTAGTGCATGGTAAAAAACTTTAGGATTTGGTTTTTTTACACCTACAGATTCTGAAGTAATGATAACCTTAAAATAGTCGGAAATATGTGAACTGTTCATTTTTTTACTCTGAATTTCTTCAAATCCATTGGTAATAATATGCAGTTCGTATTTATCTTTTAAATAATTTAAAACTTCAAAAGTGCCATGAAATAAATGATTAAAATCTGGCAAAAACTGTATGTATTCGTCTGCAATTTGATGAATTAAATCATCAGAAATTGAAAAATTTACAGCATCAAAAGCCGCTTTTAATCGCTGGTAACGCAAAGCTGTTTTGGTGATTTTCTCTTCTCTATACAATCGCCAAAACTCTCTATTTAATGGCTTATAAACTTTTAAAAAAGTATGTATATCTATTGCTAAATTGTGTTTAGCAAAAATTTTTTGGAAGGTTAAGTCAGAATTTTTTTCAAAATCCCAAAGGGTATGATCTAAATCAAAAAAAACATGTTCTATTTTCATAAGGTTAAATGTAAAGATAATTCATAATTAAACTTGCTTTTTAGTTGTTATATTTGTTTTAATTAAACTTTATTTTTTTGAGTAAGCAGTTATCGGTTTTATTTTTATGCGGATGGTATCCTTCTAGAGTTTCGCCTTATAATGGCGATTTTATTCAAAGACATGCAGAGGCAGTTGCTTTAAATAATATGGTTTCTGTTGTGCATATCATTACTGATAGTACTAACAAAACTACTGTTGATTATACTTTTAAAGTTATTAATGGGGTAAAAACTCATATTGCGTATATAAAGCCTCAAAAAAAACTACAAAAATCACTTTTATTCTTTAAAACGTTTACAAATCTGATGGCTAAAGTAGGTGATTTTGATGTTGTTCATTTAAATGAAGTGTTTCCTTTCGGAATATTTTCGCTTTATTTAAAATGGTTTTTACGAAAACCGTATATCATTTCTGAACACTGGACCGTGTATCATCGTCCTAAATCTATTTCGTATTTAGAAAAAACATTATCTAGAATAATAACTAAAAATGCTTCTTTTGTGTGCCCTGTTTCAGATAATTTAGGTGATGCTATGCAAGCTATAGGCTTACAAGGAAACTATAAAAAAGTTCCAAACGTAGTGCATACAGAGGTATTTACACCTCGTAAAGTTGATCGAGCTATTTTTACGATTACGCATATTTCTAATATGAACAACGACCATAAAAATATTAAAGGTTTACTTCTGGTAATTGCCAAAATACAAGAAAACATTCAAAATTTTAAGTTTCAACTTATTGGAGAAAACGCTACAAATTATAAAGATTATGCAAACCAACTTGGTATAGATACCAATAAAATTAACTTTTTGGAGCAAGTACCTCATCAAGATGTTGCAGAAAAATTAAAAAATAGCGATTTGTTTGTAATGTTTAGTAATTACGAAAACTTGCCTTGTGTAATTTTAGAAGCTTTTTCTTGCGGAGTTCCCGTAATTTCTACAAATGTTGGTGGAATTAGTGAATATTTTCCCAATGATTTTGGCAAACTCATTGAGGTTGGAAATCAAGCTAAATTAAAAGAAGAGATTCTAAATTTTTACAATAAAGTATACACTATAGCTAGCAAAGAAAAAATGCATAATTACGTGGTGTCTGTATGCGGTAAAAAAACAATAGCCAAAAACTTTTCTGAACTCTACTATAAATCTCTAGAAAGATAAATGCAATTGATCAAAAAATATATTCTTAATTTTTTAAGTAGATCTGGAAGTTACGTTTTTGGTGCAACTATCTTTGCACGTCTTTTCTCTTTTGTAGCATCTTTGGCAGCACTAAAACTTATTGATAATACTGAACTAGGGGTTGTGCTTTTTGCATATAATATTATTGTTTTTTTAATACCAATTGGCGGTTTTGGTCTACACCAAAGTTTACTAAGATATGGGGCTTTACTAAAAAATAACAAAGAAAAAAATGCATTATTTATTTATGTTTTAAAAAAAGGGATTTTTGCTTCATTGGCTCTTATTACGTTAATAATATGCTGTAGTTTTTTTATTGAATTTAAATTTAAAAACACCCAATTTTATGTAATTGTATTGTCTTTTATAATTTTACCTTCTTTTATTTTTGAAGTGATTAGAGCCCAATTTAGGCTACAACACAACAATAAATTTTTTGCGTATACCGAGTTTTCTAATAGCACAATTCTTCTTTTAAGTGTTTGTATATTAAGCTATTTTTTTAAAGAAATTGGCTATACTATAGCACTTTTAATTACACCATTAATCACATCATTTTTATTTATAAAAAAACTGAATATAGACTTTTCTATACAATTTAAAATCCCTTTTAAAACCAACTCATTTTGGAAATATGGCTTTTTTACAAGTTTATCTAATGTAGTTACTCAACTACTTTTTGTAGTTGACATTTTACTTATTGGTTATTTACAAGAAGATGCTGAAATGATTACCAATTACAGATACATCTCTATAATTCCTTTTAGCCTACTGTTTTTACCTAGGGTTTTTATAGCTACCGATTTTGTAGCCTTTACCGAAAATATTTTCGACAAAGTTTACATTTATAATTATGTAAAAAGTTATATGATTTTCTTTTTTTTGATAAGTATTCTTATGGTTTTGGTAAGTTATTTTTTTGGTGAATCTATCTTAACTCTTTTAGATGATAGTTTCATTCAATTTGTAGATACTTTTTTTATATTGATGTTAGGCATAGTGGGTATTTACATTTTTAGAGGGTTGTATGGAAACTTGTTATCATCAATAGGAAAAGCACATATAAATTACTACATAGCAAGTAGTGCACTAATTTTAAATTTAATTAGTAATTATTTTTTGATTCCAAAATACGGCATAAAAGGTGCTGCTATTACAACATCTACTTTAATGTGGCTTACAGGAATAATTTCTATGATTTGGTTTTGGTACTTATATAAAAAACAGTTAGCTCTCAAATTAAAATAAATTTCTTTTGATGTCAACTACTAAGGTTTAAAAAACAACTTTTTAGAAAGAGAAGAGAAATATTCTGGTGTTGCACCAAAACTCTTAAAAAAAGAACCAATACTTGGTATATTGCCTCCTTCAAAATCGAAAACCATTTTAGTATTTTGATGTTTTTTTACAACACTTATTATAGAAAAACTCGAAGCTTGTAGTTTTCTTGCTTCTTTTTTGTACGCAGAAAATAGATAAACAATTCGTTGATTTGATAGTAAAAATAGCGAGCCACCTAATAAATTTTCATCTTTAAAAACACCATGAATAAAGCCCTTCTTATTTTTTAAAACGTATTGGGTTAATGTTTTTAAAGTATCTTTTGAGTAGTTTAAATCTGGATAAAACTCATCTGTAATTTCAATTAACTCTGCAATTGTAATAGCTTTAGTAGTTAAGTTATTTTTATAGGCAGACTTTACAGCATGCTTTCTGCCTTTAGAGAAATTTTTAAACAATTCATCATAACTTTGGTCTAAATTAAGCAGATAATTTAATTTTTTACGCTCCTTATTATTTTGATATAAGTTGTCTGCGTTAAAATTCAAATCGATTTTAACAAAATATTTAGGGATGCTGTTGATAAATTTATGCTCTACAGCTAACGAAACCTCATCAATAGAAAATACCCCCAATTGCTGACAAAAATAAGGTTGAATGATATACTTTATGCCGTATTTTTTTTTCCAAGGTAGAGGCATTACAGCCTTATAATCATCTAAAACTAAAACATCCCAATTGTCGGCAACAATATCTAAATACCAAGAAAAAGCATAAATTCTAGATTGAAAAGCGTTTTCGATACAAGCATTGTATTTGGTAACATTAAGATTTTTTCTTTTAACGTATGCAATCATGCTAAGCAGTGGCAATTTTTAATGTAGCTTCGTACAAGCGTTTCCAACCTTTCCAACGTAAATAATCGCTCAAAGTTTCGTTATGAAACAACGTAATAAATGTTCCGTTTACCGATTTTACTTCGTTTTTTAAATCTCTAATTCTGCCTAAAGATTGCTTTGGTGTTAACTTCATATAATCATTTAGAGTTGTATCCATAATAGCAAAAGGATATATTTTTAAAGGTGTTTGAATTTCAAAATCTAAATCATAAAAATAAAAAGGTGTACACGTACCTGCTCTAAACCCAATGGTGCTAGCATAGCCCATAGAGTGGTCTTCTTCTATTTCTAAATCTATTAAATGTTGATAGGTTTCTGGTAAGCTAAAGCGCAAATAATGCTGTCTAGAACTTTTTACGGGTGTATTGGTAATATTCTCTAATCGTTCTTTTTCTTTTTTTAATAGCGCTGCTTTTTGCATAGAAAAATAAGACGGATGCAAGCCAACATCTGCATAATCTACCATTTCTTTAATCAACAATTTATATTGTTCTTTTGATGCTGAAATATTGGTATCAAAGGTGGTATAATCGCCAATTAAAAAGAAAAAAATTGTTTTTACGTTATACGACTCTTTAAACTTTAGTAATTCTTTAAAAGTATCAAAAGGATCGTTTTTAATTTTAAAGGTAACAGCAAAACGATTCCAAACATTAAAGATTTTAAAACGCACTACATCATTAATAAAACCTCCAACACTTCTTACCAAACTTTTGTTTTTGTATGCGTAAGCATTATCAACATCAATCGTAGAAATAAATTCATACTCTCGCATTTTATAAGCGTAATCTGGAAATTTGTCTTTTAATATTTCTAAAAATTTGTATGCCCAAATATCTACCACAGGTTTTTCTAAAAAGCCTTTTTTAAAGGCTAAACTCTGTTCTGCTGTATAGCGCCCATGAGCATCTTTTACATGAGGCAAATACTCTTCGTAACGAGAAATTAAATAAAAACTAGCCGCAAAAATATCAAACGGAATGGCAGATTTTTTATTGGTAGCAAAAAAACAAGGTACATTGCCCCAATTATTTACATTAATATCTAAATCATTTACTCCTTGCTCAAACAATAAATCATTACTTTTTATAAAAAACTCTGTACCTAATGGAGTTTTTGTGTACGATAATTTTGGGCCATTGTGTGCCACAAATTCTTCTACTTTGGTGGTAAAAGAAACAGGTATTAGCAAAGTTCTCGCTAAAATATGTTTAAAAATATAGCGAATTCTTGGCGTAATTTTATGAGTGTAAACTATAATCATAATTCGTTTGGCAGTTTTTAGTTGGCAGTATTTGACTAATAGTTACTTTCCAATTCTAATTTAAACTGAATACTGATTTGTTGGTGACTGCTTCCTAAAGTAACCCTTCATCTGCAAAGCTAAAATACGCTTTTTGTGTAATTATTAAATGATCTAGTAATTTAATATCTAGAGTTTGGCCTGCTTGTTTTATTTTTTGCGTTATTTGTTGGTCTGCATTGCTAGGTTCTAATTTTCCTGAAGGATGATTATGACACACAATTAAACCCACACAGGCCAACTCTAAAGCTCTTTTAAATAACAAACGTACATCTACAATTGTGGCAGTTAAACCGCCTTTACTTACTTGAGACTTTACAATAACTTTATTAGAGTTATTTAAAAAAAGCACCCAAAACTCTTCGTGCTCTAAATCGCCAATTACTGGTTGCATTACATTAAAAACGGCTTTACTCGAGGTTATTTTTGGTTTTTCTAAAGCCGTTTCTAATTGTCTTCTTTTTCCTAATTCTAATGCTGTAATAATTGAAATAGCTTTGGCTTCTCCAATCCCTTTAAACTCCATCAATTTTTCAACTGATAGTTTGGCTAATTCATTAATATTACCACCTACAGACAGCAGAATTCGTTTGCTTAGTGCAACTGCACTTTCTGTTCTATTACCAGAACCAATTAAAATAGCAATCAACTCAGCGTCTGATAAGGCTGTTTTTCCTTTGGCTAAAAGTTTTTCGCGTGGTCTATCATCTAAAGCCCAAGATTTAATAGTCATTTTTTCCATAGCAACAATTTGTATAAAAATACAAAAATCTAAGGATTTACAATTGATTTAAAAAATTTTGATATTGCTGATTATTAGGATATAAATCTACGAGTTTATGCAGTATATTTTTTGCTTTTTCTTTTTGACTAGATTGTGAGTATACAAAAGCCAAGGCATATAACAAACTTTCATTTGTTGCCTCTGTTTTAAGGCCTAAAATCAAACTCTTTTCTGCCTTTTTAAAGTTTTGTTTTTTATGATATAATAAACCTAAATTATAATATACTCGAGTATTTTTAGGCATTATTTTAGTAGCTTTTTCTAGTTGTGCAATCGCTTCATCATCTTTACCTAACTCTGCGTATAACAAAGCTAAAGAGTAATAAGCTGCGCCATATTCTGGCACATGTTTTATAATATCCTTATAAGTTTCTTCTGCTTTTTTATACTGTTTATTATTGTAATACAACGTTGCCAAATTTACTCTAATTTGGTCGTTTACATTATCTAAAGCTAATGCACTTTCATAATTATATATTGCTTTATCTAGTTCACCTTTTTTAATATAATAATCTCCTTTTCTAACCCTTGTGCCTACAAAATCGGAATTTGCATTTATTTGTGTCCAAAATTCCTTTTTCACTTTTTCATATGATGCCCTATAAGCACTTGGAATATCACTTTCAGGAAACGTACCCAAACCAAAAAATGCTTTTATTCTGATGCTTCTTTTAGGATCTTCTAACATTGGTAAAAAGTAATTTGCGTAATCTGTAGTATTCACTAAGCTTAAAACATCAACACTTGCACCTCTTACCAAAGGCGAATTGTCATCTAACATTTTAATGTACTCTTCTATAAAATTCTGAACATTATAATTTGATAAAACTTTAGTTGCTGATGCTCTTACTATTTCTGGTTGCTGTTTATCATTCATTAAGGCAATTAAATTTAGATGTCCTTCTGGTTCGTTTGCAATTCCTGATGCTAATTTATCAGAAAAATGAATCGAATCTACCTCACCAAAAAGTTTTTGAAAACTAGCCCAAGCCCATTTATCATCTTTATCTTTATGGCATCCTGAACACGCATTTGGGCTACCATACTTTATGCTCAAATCTGGTCTTGGCACTCTAAAACTATGATCTCTTCTAAAATCATTTCCCATATAAAACTTGCCTGTCATATGGCAATTGATACATTTGGATGATGCTGTATTTTGTGGATGAAAGTGATGTTTAGGCGTATCATATTTTTCGGATACATGACATTGGGCGCACAATTTATTACCATCAAACTTTAATTTTAATGTATGCGGATTATGACAATTGGTACAAGTAACATCATTTTGATACATTTTACTTTGCAAAAAAGAACCATAAACATACACTTCATCTAAAATTTGACCATCTGCGTGATACAAACGTTCTTCTATTAATTGTGGATAGTAATGATCTAACAAGGTGCCTTCAAAATTAAATACTTCAGAAACTTGTTCTCTACGCATGTGGCATCGTGCACATTCGTCTACCAATTCTTTTGGGGTTGTTGTAGAGGTCATTTGTAACTCGCCATTCGCAACGTATTTTTTACCTAATTTTTCAACTTCAGAAACATGTTTTTTACCAGGTCCATGGCAGGCCTCACAATTTACATTTATAATTGCATATTTTGTATTGTAACTATGGTCGCTTACTTCGTAATTTTTACGAACATTGGTAGAATGGCAATCTGCACACATATTATTCCAATTTAAACCTCCTCTAGACCAATGCAACCATTCTGAATGCACCACTTTAAAGTCTGGATACAAATCGAACCATTTATTTTTTACGGAATCCCAAGCAGTACGTAAACATTGGTAATGCCCATCTGGAAACTGTACTATGTATTGTTGCAAAGGTGTGAGTCCAAAAGTATATACAATTTTATAATCGTGATTTTTACCATCAGGGCCTTCTGTATTTACATAAAAGTCTTTGCCTTTTGTATAAAATGTAGAGGTAACTCCCTGACTCGTAAATTTTTGATTGTTGAAATTTGCCAAAACAGATGCACTATCTGCAATTTGCATGGCCTTATCATGATGCGATCCTTGCCATTCTTTAAATTCTTGCTGATGACATTCTTTGCATTTTTCATCCCCTAAAAAATGACTATCAGGAATAACCTTTCCTGATAAAAATACACTTTTCTGAGAATCTACTTTTTGGTATTCTACCTGCTTTTTACAAGAAAAAACAATAGTTATCGCAACAAACCACACCGCTATTTGTGCGCTATTTTTTAATAATGAATTTATAAACAAAACCTATTTCTTTAGTATTAAAAGCGTAAAAATAAATCTTATCATCATGTAAAAAAAAGATATTTATCAGGTTTAGTTTCAATTAAAAATAGTTATACAACTCATAAACGTCACGAAAACAGCTATTTTTTTAGATTTCAAACAAAACTCTTTATATCTTTGTACCTTATTTCTATATTTTTGATATGAAAATTATTATAGCTGGTGCAGGAGATGTTGGTTATCACTTGGCTAAGCTGCTTTCTTACGAATCACAAGATACTTACGTCATTGATTTTGATGGTGATAAGTTAGAGTATTTGAACAATCATTTAGACGTAATTACTAAAAAAGGAGATGCAACTTCTATAAAACTATTAAAAGAAGTAGGTATTGGTTCTGCTGATTTATTAATTGCAGTAACCGATAGCCAAAATACAAATTTTACCATTTCTGTAATTGGTAAATCTTTAGGTGCTAAAAAAACCATTGCTAGAATTGATAACCCTGAGTTTTTGAATGAATGCGAAGTGGATTTTACCAAGTTTGGTTTAGATTTTATGATATCTCCACAAGAACTGGCAGCTAACGAAATAAAAATGTTGTTAAATCAATCTTCATTTAACGATACAGTTGCTTTTGAAAGAGGCTTGTTTCATGTAATGGGTACCACTTTATCTTATAAATCTCCTTTGGTAGATTTAACTGTTAAAGAAGCAAAGCAAAAGTTTTCTAATGTAGATTTTATTACCATTGCTATTAAAAGAGAAAATGTATCACAAACCATAATTCCAAGAGGTGATACTACTTATCGCATAGACGATCAAGTATATTTTTCTGTACCCAATTACAGCATGAAAGACTTATACCCTATTATTGGTAAAAAGCAATTCAATATAAAAAATGTAATGATTCTTGGAGGAAGCAGTATTGGAGAAAAAACAGCTAGAAATCTTTGCGAAGACAATTTTAAAGTTAAATTAATAGAGAAAAAAAGAGAACACGCAGAAGTACTTGCAGAAACTTTAGGAAATACCTTAGTAATTAATGGCGATGGCCGCGATTTAGAATTGTTAGAAGAAGAAAACATCAGAGAAATGGATGCATTTATTGCTGTTACTGGTAATTCTGAAACCAATATCATGTCTTGCTTAGTAGCCAAATCTAAAGGAGTAAAAAAAACAATTGCCTTGGTAGAAAATATGGATTATATTGATATTTCTCAAACCATAGGTATTCAATCGCTCATCAACAAAAAGTTAATTGCTGCCAGTAATATCTTTAAACACATTCGTAAAGGCGAAATTTTAGAATTGGCCAACCTTCATAATATAGATGCAGAAGTATTTGAATTTGAAGTAAAGCCCAATGCAAAAGTTACAAAAGCCCCTATTAGAGATTTACGTTTTCCAAGAGAAGCAATTTTTGGAGGTATTATACGAAACGGAAAAGCATTGATGGCTTACGGTAACATGCAAATTAAAAGTGGTGATAAGGTAATTGTATTTTGTTTACCAGAAGCTATAGCTACTGTAGAGAGTTTATTTGATTAAAGTAATGGGATCTCTAAATTTAAAAATCATTTATCGTTTTTTAGGCATTACTGCCATTTTAAATGGTTGTTTTATGTTTATTGCATTCCCTTTTAGTTTTTTTTCTGATGAAAAAGAAGCTTGGGGAATTTTAAACGCCGGTGTTATCACCGTATTTATTGGTTTCTTACTTTTTTTCTTCAACAAACCCCAAAATACAAATATTCAAAAAAAAGAAGGGTATTTAATTGTTACCTTAGGTTGGTTAATCTTATCCATCACAGGTATGCTACCCTATTTATTGTCTGGTGCAATCCCTACCATTTCAGATGCCTTTTTTGAAACTATTTCTGGATATTCTACTACAGGCTCTTCAATTCTTACAGATATTGAAATTATGCCTAAAGGTATTTTGTTTTGGAGATCTGCCACGCATTGGATTGGTGGAATGGGAATTATTGTACTTACCATAGCCATTTTACCTTTATTAGGTATTGGTGGTATGCAATTATTTATGGCAGAAGCCCCAGGTCCCTCTGCAGATAAACTACACCCAAGAATTACAGATACCGCTAAACGATTGTATTTAATATATGTAGTGCTAACATTTGCCGAGTTCTTTTTATTAAAAGCCGCTGGCATGACTTGGTTTGATGCTATAAACCATGCAATGGCCACTGTAAGTACTGGAGGATTCTCTACAAAAAACACAAGTGTAGCTTACTACAACCACTTACCTTTTGTACAATATATTATTACTTTTTTTATGTTGGTAGCTGGTACTAACTTTGTACTCAACTATTTTGCTTTAAAAGGCAAAATTCAAAAGGTATTTGATAGTGAAGAGTTTAGGTACTACCTATTGGGTATTATTGCAATTACTAGTATTATTGTAGTGTTAATAGTCTTTTTTCAAGACCCAAATTTGCAAACCACAATTGCACATCCGAAAGTTTATGGTGATATAGAATATGCCATAAGGCATGCTTTATTTATGGTAACCTCAGTAGTTACTACTACTGGTTTTGTTTCTGCAGACTTTACTATGTGGAGCTTTTTTGCGACTGGTATTTTCTTTGCCTTATTTTTTACAGGTGGTTCTGCTGGTTCTACTAGTGGTGGAGTAAAAGTAGTTCGGCATATTATAATGCTTAAAAACAGCTTTTTAGAATTTAAAAAAGCGTTGCACCCAAATGCTATAATTCCTGTTAGATATGATGGTAAATCCGTAAACAAAAATATCGTTTTTAACATTTTATCGTTTTTTATCATTTACATGCTTATTTTCATCATAGCATCTGTAACATTAACGCTTTTTGGCTTAGATTTTTTATCAGCTTTAGGGGCTGCAGCGTCTTCTTTAGGAAATATTGGTCCTGCCATTGGTTCTGTAAGTCCTGTAGATAATTTTGCCCATTTATCTGATGCTGCCAAATGGTTCTGCTCTTTTTTAATGCTCATTGGGCGTTTAGAACTCTTTACAGTGTTAATTTTGTTTACTCCTTTCTTTTGGAGAAAGAATTAAAATACAATTTTAGCTTTTTTTAATTTCATAAAATTCATGCGTTTTATTTTAGAAAAAAACAATTATATTATGTCTATTTTAAGATAACATTATATTATTATCAAATAATGTTTTTAGCTTTTTTTTCTTGTTTTATTTTGTAGTTTTATATCGAAAAATTACAATTATGAAACAAAAAAACTTATTAAAAATTGCTTTTACTCTTTTATTAGCTTTGTCTTTTTCTACGATTTCGGCTCAAATTTACAATGCTGATTTTTCTACAAATGGTGATGGATTTGCCGATCATACAAGCGCGTCTCCTCCAGCTGACGCTCCTGCTTCTGTAGGTCCTTTTGGAAGCGCTGGCAACCAATGGTCATTATCATATACCTCTAAACCAGGCACTGATGGCTCAGCAAATTCATTTAAAGTTGTGGATGGTGCTCTCCTTTCAGATGATTGGGGAGGGCAAGGAATATTTCAAAGTCAAAGTATAGATGTATCCTCTATCAATACTGTAGATATTTCTGCAATATCACAAAACTCTGGTGCTAATGACGATAACTTTACTTATTTTTACATATTAGATGGAGGTTCTAGAGTTGAAACTCCTATTGGAGAAACCAATAATGGTGATCCTGTAAGCTACTCAATTAGTGGCCTAGATGTATCAGGAGCAAATTCGTTAGTAGTCGGTTTTGAATTTAGTGAAAATGGAGCTGGAGATGGATATTCAACCTCTTCTTTTACAGTTTCTGAATCTGGAGGAACACCAAGCCCAACAGTATCTTTCGACTCTGCATCAAGCGCAGAAACAGAAACAGATGCAACTTTTGCAACGTCTGGTATACCAATCACATTAACCAACTATGATGCTGATGTAACCATTACTGCAACTGTTAATGGTAGCAGTACAGCAGAACCTGGAGATTATACCATAGATTTAACTCCTTTGATTTTCGATGCTAATGAAACACTTAACCTTCCTCTAAGCATAAATAATGATGCTGATTTTGAGGATGAAACAATAATCATAGATTTTACAGTTACTTCTGGTACTGCAGATTTAGGTACGAGTACGCACACAGTTACAATTACTGATAACGATACGCCAGCTTCTATTGGTTTTGATGCTGCAACAAGTTCAGAAACAGAAACTGATGCAACATTTAACGTACTAATACCTGTTACAGTTTCTAATTATTCAGATACACAAATTGATGTAGATGTTACAATTTCAGGTACTGCTGAAGGCTCTGATTACACTTTAAATACATCTTCATTAACTTTTACAGCAAATGGTTCACAAAATATCTCTTTAGATATTAATCCAGACACTGATGATTATGATAATGAAACCATTATTTTAACCATAAGCGAAACAAGTGCTGTAAGTGGTTTAACTATTTCTGAAGCAACACACACAATCACACTAACAGATGATGATGAAGACCCAAATGCAAATACGTTAATAACAACAATAGATTTTGAAACTGTAAACGACGGTTATACACCATCAACAACAGTGGGTTCTGGAAATTCAGATACATTTAACAGAGTACAAGCGGGTGCCAATGGCAATAGCACGTTCTATTGGGTTGCTGAAGATTTAACAGGAGACCCTTCAATAGATTTATCTCAAATAGATATTAGTGATGCAGCTTCATTTACATTTGCCATTGATTTTTCTTATAATAACGATGCACAGTGGGATTCAACTGACGAGTTATTAATCACATACTCCATTGATGGTGAATCATATCAGAATTTAATGGCTGTACAACATATTAACTCAGATGGTTTTAATAACCCTGCTGCATTAGATTTAGATTTTGATGGTGATGGAGATCTTGGTCAAGAGTTATCGACATCAACCTTTACCACTTTTACCACTTCTGACATTGTACTATCATCAAATTCAACCTTAGATATAAAATTACAATTTAATAACCTTACCTCTAATGGAGAAGGTATTTTCATTGATAATATTGTAATCACAGAAACTCCAGCATCTTCAGACCCAACAGTAACTTTTGATGCTGTAAGTAGCTCCCAAACTGAAACAGACGTTACTTTTGCTACTGCTGGCATTCCAATTACATTAACAAATTATGATGCTAATGTAACTGTAACAGCTACAGTTAACGAAAGTAGTACAGCAGAAGCTGGCGACTACACCATCGATTTAACCCCATTGGTATTCGACGCTAATGAAACGTTAAATATTCCTTTAAGTATTAACAGTGATGTAGATTTTCAAGATGAAACAATTGTTATAGATATTGCTGTAACAAATGGTACAGCAGATATTACCACTAGTCAACATACTGTAACGATTA
This sequence comes from Polaribacter litoreus, assembly GCF_054584775.1. Taxonomy (NCBI): domain Bacteria; kingdom Pseudomonadati; phylum Bacteroidota; class Flavobacteriia; order Flavobacteriales; family Flavobacteriaceae; genus Polaribacter; species Polaribacter litoreus. The sequence goes on from NZ_JBTLRD010000003.1 coordinate 169,553, forward strand.
CTGATAATGACTTACCACAACTATTCATTTCAGAAATCATGTACGACTCAAGAAGTGTGTATGGAAGTGATGATGAATGGATTGAATTGTATAACGGAAGTGGTAGTGATATTGATATTTCTAATTATACTTTAGAATACAACAGTATTACATTTACTTTCCCTAGTTCAACAACTTTTACAAACAATACCTATATTGTAGTTGCAGTGGGTAGTAATGGTGATGGTACTTTTAATAACGACAACCCTTTTACACCAGATTTTAACAACTTATCAGTATCAAATGCAGCTGTGGCAACTACAGATGATAGCAATAACTTAACAAACACTTCTAGGTCTATTGAATTAAAAAACACAGGAGGTGCAACCATTGATATTGTAACTTATTCAGAGGCTGATGGTGCTGACTCAAATGGTAGTACTTTTGAATTAATTGATACTTCTGCTGATAATTCTGCCACAAGCAGTAACTGGCAAGAAAGTGGTATTTTTGGAGGATCTCCAAAAGCTCTTGGTTCGTCTATTTGGTCAGGTGCTGTAAGTTCTGACTGGTCCGTTGCTGGAAACTGGAACGCTTTTGGTGTACCAAGTACAAATTCAAACTTTGTAATTCCTAACGGATTAACAAATTACCCTGTTGCTTCAAGCTCGGTAACAGTAAATAATGGTCTTATAAAATCTGGAGCAACTCTAATTGCACAATCTACATTTACAGGAACCGTAACTTATGAAAGAACATTAGGAACAACAAACTGGTATTTAATATCATCACCTGTTTCTGGTGAAACTTATAATAGTGAATGGGTAGCTGCAAGTAATATAGATGATACTAATGGAACTGGAAGTAATATCGGTATTGCAAGCTACACAACAGCTACCAACAGCTGGTCTTATGTACAAGCAGAAAGTAGTGGAACATTCTCTAATGGTGCTGGTTACTCTATAAAACAAAATTTTGCAGGCGATATATACTTTACTGGTGCTATCAATACAGCAAATGTGTCCGTTAATGTTCTTGACGATGGTAGTGGTTTTAACGTAGTTGGTAATCCATTTACAGCAAATTTAACCAGCGCAAGTTTCTTAACAGACAACACCGATAATTTAGTAAGTCAAACATTATGGGTTTGGAATCAAGCTACTGGTGTTTACGACACTTACGTAACTGGCGATAATTTTGTACTTGCGCCAACTCAAGGATTCTTTATCCAAGCCAATGCAGATACAAGTTTAATTTTTAATGAATCTTACCAAACAACAACCTCGGGAACTTTCCAAAAATCAGAAAAAACGGAAATAAAGTTATGGATAACAGATGGTAAAAAGCAAAGATATTCTAGAATAAATTATGCACCAAATGCTACAACTGGTTTTGATAATGGTTATGATGGTGAAATTTTTGGAGGTGTATATAGAGGTGAAGAAAATAGTTTTGATGTTTTTACCAATTTGGTTGGTAACAACACAGGCAAAAAATACCAAGTACAAACCCTACCAAATTCAGGTTTTGAAAATATGATAATTCCAATTGGTATTACTGCTGATGCTGACCAAAAAATCACTTTTACAGCAGAAACATTAAATTTACCAACTGGTATTAAAGTATTTTTAGAGGATACAGAAACCAATACATTTACAAGATTGGATGAAGTTGTAAGTGAGTATACCATTTCTCTAACAGAAAAAGTTGATGGAGTTGGACGCTTCTATTTACATACCAAATCAAGTGCATTAAGTACTTCTGAAGTTTCTTTAGGCAATGTTAGCATTTACACACCTAATGCTTCAACCTTAAGAATTACAGGTTTAACTCAAGGTAAAGCGAATGTTAAATTATTTAATATTTTAGGTAAGCAAGTAGTAAACGAATCTTTTTCATCAAATAGTGTAAAAGAAATTAATTTGCCTAATTTAGCCTCAGGAATTTATGTTGTTCAATTAACAACAGAAACTGGTCAATTGAACAAAAAAATAACCTTAGAATAATTAATTACGAGAATAAAACACCAAAACATGGAAAACAAAGTAAAAAATAATCAAGAAGAAATTACTCGTAAACAAGCCATAAAAAAAATAGGTAATTACGGTAAATATGCAGCCTTAACAGCTTTAGGTACGTATATGATTTTAAATCCACAAAAAGCACAAGCGGCTTCTGTACCTACAAGCCCAGGGGCAGGATTTTAATCTATCCTAAATAAAACACATATCATACAAACGCCTCAAATATTTGAGGCGTTTTTTTATGGTAATACGTATAAAATAATTACTTTTATTTTTATGGAATTAAAAAAAGCCTTGTACAAAGTTGTAGAAAACAAAACCATTGCTTGGTTTAAAAATAGCAATGAATATATAGTATTAGAACACACTACTGCTGCCATTTTAAAAGATCTAGACAAAGCAATACCTATTGCAAAAATTGCAAAAAGCTTATCTCAAAAAATAGACGTCCCTCTTGAAAAAGCAAAAGACTTTATTGTAAATTTAAAAAGTGAGGTTTACGATATCAACAATACACCTAAAGAAAAAACAGACCACAATAATAAAGATGTTAAAAAACCTAAAAGCTACGAATTTGTAAAGTTTTATAAAGTAAACAATATCATCTTTAAAGTATCTTATTTAGATGAAAAAGAATTGTATTATATTCATCCTAAATTTGCCCACTTAACGGTTGATGCTACAGAAAATTATCAAAATGAATTTGAAGTTTTTATAGATGACAATTACATATTTTTATATGTAAATAATCTATATATTGGTGCTTGGACAAGTAACGAGGTACATTATTTTCAAGGGAAGTTTTCTATGGAATTTATTCAAAAAATTCATCAAAAACCCGAAGAAGATTGGATGGGTGTTTTCCATGCCTCTGCCATTAGTAATGGTAAAAAATCGATGTTGTTTTTGGGCGATTCTGGTAACGGAAAAAGTACTTCTTTAGCACTTTTACAAGCCAATGGTTTTACTTGTTTAGCTGATGATTTTGTACCCATAGATATGGAAAAGAAAAAGGTCTATAGTTTTCCTGCATCTATTTCTATCAAAAAAAACAGTTTAACAACCCTACTTCCTTTATATCCTGAATTGGAAACCAGTGCAGAATTCCACTTTAAAAGGCTCAATAAAATAGTACGTTATTTGAAACCAAATAACACAGATTACCTACAACATTTGCCTTGTAACGATCTAATTTTTATAAAATATGAAAAAGACAGTGGCCTTAGTTGTAAAAAGATTTCTAAAATTGATGCTTTTCAGCAACTGATTCCAGATTCTTGGTTGTCACCAATTACAAAAAATGCCCAAATATTTTTAGACTGGTTTGATGGCTTAAACTGTTATCAACTTACCTATTCCGAAAATGAAAAAATGATAGCCACTGTTTCTAAAATCTTTGACGACCAATTTTAAATCTTAAACCAAACGTTTCACTTCATCAAAATCTAAACCACCATAATTGCCTGAACTCATTAAAACCACAGCAGTTTTCGCTAAACTTTCAGCAAATAAAAAATCTTTAAACTCAGCAGGATTCGTATAAACACGTATATCATCACGTTCAAAAGCATTGGCAATTTGATGATGTGTTACTTCCTTTAATTTTTTAATTTTTACTGCGTGTGGTGAATAAAACACCACAGCTTTATCAGCAAAATTCAAAGCACCTTTATATTCTGCTAAAAATTCAGCATTTAAACTAGAGTAGGTATGTAATTCTAAACAAGCCAATAGCGTTTTTTCAGAATATTGTTCTTTTACAGCTTTTGTAGTAGCAGCAACTTTACTCGGGCTATGTGCAAAGTCTTTAAAAATAACCGTTGAAGTACTTTCTGCAATCTTTTCTAAGCGTTTGCTTGCGCCAGAAAAACTGGCTATAGCTTCATAAAAATCATCTTCGTCTATACCCATGTGTTGGCAAATCCATTTGGCGCCCGCTAAATTTTGCAAATTGTGAGTGCCAAAAATTTCTAAAGGTAAATCTCCTTCTGCAGTTTCTAAATACGTTATGCCATCTTCAATAAAATAATCTGGAGTTTTATAAGGATATTTTTTAATATGATTTTCTGAAGATTCAACTATGGCAGCTACATGTTCATCTTCTGCATTATACACCATACTTCCTCCATTTATCATGGAATCTGTAAAGATTTTAAACTGTTCTTTATAATTTTCAAAAGTTGGAAACACGTTGATATGATCCCAAGCAATACCACTCAACAAAGCAATATTGGGTTTGTACAAATGAAACTTAGGACGCAAATCTATAGGCGAACTTAAATATTCATCGCCTTCTAAAACTATAAATTCGTTATCGTTGGTTAAATGCACCATGGTTTCAAAACCCTCTAATTGAGCGCCTACCATGTAATCTACTTCTTTTTCGTGATAATTTAATACGTGCAAAATCATAGAAGTAATGGTTGTTTTTCCATGAGAGCCACCAATTACCACGCGTGTTTTATCTTTAGATTGTTCGTACAAAAATTCTGGATACGAATAAATTTTTAATTCCAATTCTTGAGCTTTTAACAGCTCAGGATTATCTTTTTTAGCATGCATCCCTAAAATAACTACATCCAATGCTGGTGTAATTTTTTCAGGAAACCAACCAAATTCTTGTGGTAATAACCCATATTTTTTTAACCTAGATTTTGACGGATCGTGTATAGTATCATCACTACCAAAAACTTGGTATCCTTTTTGGTGTAAAGCAATGGCTAAATTGTGCATTGCACTGCCTCCTATGGCTATAAAATGGATGTTCATATCAAAAAAATTAAAAAAGTAAAAATACAAAAGCTTTCTGCAATATGAATTATCTTTAGAACATAACTCAGCTAAATATTAGGTTTACGCACTCAAAAAGCCTTTTCGCTAATTTTAGATGGTATTTTAAAACGATTTAAGCGAATTTTATCTTGTTAAATCAACCGATTATGAAAAAAATTATTACAATAGTACTCCTTATATTTTTATATACGCCTCGTGCAACTGCTCAAAAAAAGTTAGATAAACTTTGGACCAAAGTAGAACAATTTGAACTGGATGGTTTGCCAAAATCGGCATTAACAGTTGTGGAAGACATTTATAAAAAAGCGGTAAAGAAAAACAACAGTCCTCAAATTATAAAATCTCTTTTTTATAAAAGTAAATTTGCATTAACTTTAGAAGAAAATGCGCAATTAAAAGTAATTGAACGTTTTAAAAAACAGATTGCTGCAAGTACAACACCAACTAAAAACGTGTTACAAAACATTCTTGCCAATTTGTACTGGCAGTATTTTAAACAGCATCGCTATCAATTTTACAATAGAACAAAAACTGCGCATAAAGTAAATATTAATGATTTTAGATCTTGGGATCTGGAAACGTTGTTTCAAGAAATTCACAGCTATTTTAAAGCATCATTAGCAGATGAAACTATACTTCAGAAGATGGATATCCATGAATTTTCGGACATTCTTCAACTTGAAAAAACATCAAGCACCTATACGCCTACCCTATTTGATTTTCTTGCCAATAATGCCTTACAGTTTTACAAAACATCAGAGCACTCCATTACCAAACCTGCTAATCAATTTAGGATAGACAGTGCGATTTATTTAAGTGATGCTATACCTTTTTCTGGCTTACAAATTACATCAAAAGATCGTAGTTCCTTACAATTACATGCGTTACAAACCTATCAAAAGTTAATTGAACTCCACCTAAAAACGGGTAATAAAGATGCCTTAGCAAATATAGATATTCAACGCATCAACTTTGTACATCAACATGCAATTTTTAAAGATAAAAACAATGTTGAATTAAAAACCTTACAAACTGCTCAAGCAAATATAAACAATCATAAAGCAAGTGGTTTATATGCCTTTGAAATTGCTGAAATCTATAAAAACAAAGCGCGTAATCAAAAAGCACTTGCAGTTTGTCGTCAAATTATCAAAGATTTTCCGAAAAGTTTAGGACAACAAAAGTGCGAAATACTCCAAAAACAAATCAAACAAAAAACGCTGGCCATAAAGGCAGAAAAATATATTCCTATAGATAAAAATTCTCGCCTTTTAGTTCGCTATAAAAACACAGACACGTTATATTTTACGGCATATAAAATCAATCAAAAACAACAAGAAAAACTCCATACAACCTATGCTTTTAAGGATCGTAAAAACCTGATCCAAACGTTACAACAAAGTACAACTTGGCATCATATTTTAAGAAATGAAAACGATTACATACAGCATTCTACAGAAGTTATTGTTCCTAAATTAAAAAGTGGCCTATATCTTATTGTTGCTTCTGAAAGTGAAAGATTGCAAGAAGATTCTGTTTACGGAACCACTACCCTACAAGTAACCAATTTAGCTTTGGTAAAAAATACATTTAACAATATGTACAATTACCAAGTAGTTGATAGGTACACAGGACAACCTATTAAAAATGCCAAACTTAAACTTGAAAACAAAGAACGAAACACGGGTAAATACATCCACAAAAAACTAACTACCGATAAAAACGGATTTGCCTCTTTTAAAAGCGATGACAGTTATAATAATGTAAACGTAGAAGTGCATACTACCAATGATTTTGCCTCTTTTGGAAATCAGTATTTCTACCATCAATATGATAAAAATAAACGAAATGATGCGGTTGATGATATCACCATAAAACCTTTTGTTTTTACAGACAGAAGCATATACAGACCTGGACAAACTGTACATTTTAAAGCTATTGTTATTAAAAAACAAGGTAATACATCTAAAGTTGTAAAAGATAAGTTTATAACTGTGTATTTAGAAGATGTTAATGGTAAAGATATTGATAGTGTAGCGTTAAAACTGAACGAATTTGGTGCTGTTGCTGGCAAATTTATACTACCTAATAATGGTTTAACTGGTGAGTTTACCATTTATGTTGATGAAAGTGAAAAACACAATGTAGATTTTTATGACGATGTGTATTTCGATGACAATTATGCAGAAATTTTAGTAGAAGAGTACAAAAGACCCAAGTTTAAAACCAAATTTAACCCCATTACAAATAGTTATACTATAAATGATTCTATAAAAGTCAACGGTTTTGCAAAGGCTTTTTCTGGTGCAAATATATCAGATGCCAATGTAGTGTACAGAGTGCATAGAAAAGTACAATATCCTAGTTGGTATTATTGGCGCAGACCAAATCCAAATTCTAGTTCGCAAGAAATTACTAGTGGAGAGACTATTACAGACAGTACAGGTAATTTTTCTATCCATTTTAAAGCTATTCCTGATGAAAGTGTTGACAAAGAAAGTATACCCATTTTTAAATATGAAATAACAGCAGATGTAACCGATATAAATGGAGAGACCCGTTCTGCAACTACCATCATAAAAGTAGGTTACCACTCTTTAATAGCTTCTATTGGTGTAGCTAATAAGATTGATAAAACGCACAATGAAACCACCATTAAAGTCGATACAAAAAATTTGAATAACGAGTTTGTATCTGCAAAAGGAACCCTTAAAATATACAAGTTACAAGCGCCTAAAAACCCCTTAAGAAAAAGACCTTGGCCTGCACCAGATTATCAAGATATTTCTAAAAATACGTTTAGAACATTATTCCCAAACGATCCTTATACCAATGAGGAAGCCAATGAACAAAACTGGGCAAAAGAGGCATTAGTAGCGTCTTACAATTTTGACACATCAAAAGCCAAAAAAATAAAATTAAACGCTATTAAAAACTGGATTTCTGGTAAATATCTTGTGGTTTTAGAAACCAAAGACAAATTCAACCAAACAGTTAAAGACGAAAAAAGAATCGAGTTATTCTCATCCAAAGAAAAAAAAGTAGCCGATTCAAAATTGTTTGCTATTAATACTGATAAAACATGGTATGCTATTGATGATGTGGTTGAACTACAAATTGGTTCTGCATCAAAAAATATTACAGTGGTGCTACAAATTGAGAAGAACCATAAAATAGTAGACACAAAACTCATTCATATAAATAATACCACAAAAACCATTAAAATACCTGTGGATAAAAAAGATGTTGGTGGGTTTGCCATTAAATATCACTTTGTAAATTATAATGATTTTAAAAGTGGTAGCTTGTTAATAAATGTACCTCATCCACAAGAAAAAAAACTAGATATAGAAACCAATATTTTTAGAGATAAGTTACAACCAGGGCAAGACGAAACTTGGAGTTTTACCATTAAAGATGATAAAAATAATGCCATTGCTGCAGAAGTTTTAGCAAGTATGTATGATGCTTCTTTAGATGAATTTAAAAATCATAATTGGTATTTTAATCCGACTACACCAAAACCAACCTACTATTCTTACCAAACTAGCAATGCCAACAAAAGTTTTAAAAACAGCAATTTTAAGATTCATAATATTCAAAGAAATTATTATCGATTTCCAAATATTCAAAATGATAAATACAATTGGTTTGGGTTTAGTTTAAACAATAAAGAGCGATTTCAAAATGAATATTTATTGAGTATTTACAAAAAACGAAAAGCAAAAAAACTAAACGTTTTGGTTAGTAAGTCAGGACAATTTAATGGTAAAATTAATGGAATTGTTACTGATGAATACAATGAACCTCTTCCTGGCGTAAGTATTGGCATAAAAGGAACCAATAACAAGGTTATTACCAACTTTGACGGACAATATTCTATACCTGTTGAAAAAGGAAAAACCTTAGTTTTTAACTATCTCGGTTTTTCATCTCTTATTGTAAAAATTTTAGATTTTTCAGAGTTAAATGTTGCTTTAAAAGAAAACGCAGAACATTTAGACGAGGTTGTGGTTATTGGCTATGGAAGCATGAAAAAGAAATCTGTAACTGGTGCTGTTAGAACAGTTACAGCCAAAGAAACTGAATACGATGCTAATGTAACTAGCATTTTATCTGGCAAAGTTGCTGGGGTTTCTATCACTGGTATTTCAGGGCAAGCAGCATCTAATCAATCAATAAAAATTAGAGGAGCTGCCACAGCACAAGGAAATAATCAACCTTTATATGTAGTTGATGGTGTAATTGTAGATTCTTTTGATAAAGATAGTAGCGATTTGGTAAATATCTCAATTTTAAAAGAGGATGAAGCAACTGCAATTTACGGATCAAGAGGTGCAAACGGAGTGATTATCATCACTACAAAATCGGGTCAAGAAAAAATCGATGCAGCCTTATTAAAAGTACAAGCACGTAAAAACTTTAAAGAAACGGCTTTCTTTTTTCCAAAATTAAAAACAGATAAAAACGGAAAAGTAAGTTTTACATTCACAATGCCAGAAGCCTTAACCAGATGGAAATTACAATTATTAGCACATACAAAAAATTTAAAATCGGCATCTAAAACCTTACAAACTGTAACTCAAAAAGAGTTAATGGTTGTGCCCAATGCGCCTCGTTTTTTAAGAGAAAAAGATACGATTTCCTTAAGTGCAAAAATTACCAACTTAACCAACAATAAATTATCTGGTTTTGCAAAATTAATTTTAACAAACCCTATTTCAGGAAAAGAAATTAAGCAAAATTTATTGAGTAAGAGTGGCGCTCTCCCTTTGAGAGAGATGTCAGAAACTGACAGAGTGGGATTTACGGTTGATAAGGATGGAAATGCAACTGTTTCTTGGAATTTAGCAATTCCTGAAAATATTCAAGCTGTGCAGTACAAAATTGTGGCCAAAGCTGGTAATTTTTCTGATGGCGAGCAAAATGTATTACCAGTTTTAACCAATAGAATGTTGGTTACAGAAACGCTGCCTATGTGGATTCGCTCTAAGAACACCAAGACATTTACCTTAGATAAATTAAAAAATAATGCTTCATCAACATTAAAAAACCATAAGTTGACATTGGAAATGACATCCAATCCTGCTTGGTATGCCATACAATCTTTACCTTACTTAATGGAATATCCTTACGAATGTGCTGAGCAAACTTTCTCTAAATATTATGCTAATACATTGGCGAACTTTGTGGTGAATGCCAATCCTAAAATTCAAGACGTGTTTCATGCTTGGCATAATTCTGATGCTTTAGTGTCTAACTTAGAAAAAAATCAGGAATTAAAATCGTTACTCATTCAAGAAACACCTTGGCTAAGAGATGCACAATCCGAAACCGAACAAAAAAAACGAATTGCATTACTATTTGATTTAACAAAAATGAAAAACGAGCAACAAAAAGCCATCAACAAATTACAAGACATTCAATTGAGTTCTGGCGGATTTCCTTGGTTTAAAGGTGGCAAGTATGCAAGTAATTTTATCACCCAACATATTGCCACCGGTTTTGGTCATTTGCAAAAATTAAGGATAACTGATTTAGACAAATCAACACAAAAAATGATGCAAAAATCCGTTCGCTTTTTAGATGATGAAATTTTGGCTCAGTATCAAAAGTTATTGAAAAAAGCCACAATACTCAAAGAAAAATCAAAAACTACAAAAGAAGGCAACAAAAAATACAAAGCGTTTTTAAGACAAAACCATCTCAATTATGCAACCATTCAGTATTTGTATATGCGAAGTTTTTATGTAGATATGGCTAAAGGTGATGCATTAAAAGAGGCCGTTTTGTATTATCAAAATCAAACCAAAGTGTTTTGGAATACATATAATTTGTATGCAAAAGCACAAATAGCCTTGTCTTTATTTAGAACTGATAAAAAACAAACTGCAAAAAAAATTGTAAGATCTCTTAAAGAAAATAGTATTACTTCTGATGAATTGGGCATGTACTGGAAATCTAATACTGCTGGTTATTACTATTACCAAGCTCCTATAGAAACGCATGCTTTGCTTATTGAAGCATTTTCAGAAATTTTAGATGCTAGTGTTGATAAGAACAAACTAACTATAATAGATAATCTAAACCTGTGGTTGTTAAAAAACAAGCAAACCAATAGTTGGAAAACTACAAAAGCAACAACAGAAGCTGTGTATGCTTTGTTGTTGAATGGTTCTGATTGGCTATCAGTTACAGAAATGGTTGATATTAAAATAGGTAATAATATTGTTGACCCATCAAAAATAAAAGGTGCAAAAGTTGAAGCTGGATCTGGCTATTTTAAAACCTCTTGGAATGCCAATACAATTCAAAAAGAAATGGCAGAGGTTACCATCAGTAAAAAAGGAAAAGGCATTGCTTGGGGTGCTTTGTATTGGCAATATTTTGAAGATTTAGATAAAATTACATCCGCAGAAACTCCACTAAAACTAAACAAAAAATTATTCAAAAAAGTAAACTCAGATACGGGTAAAGAACTGCAAGAAATCAACAAAAACAGCAGTTTAAAAGTTGGCGATTTAGTTACGGTAAGAATCGAACTTCATTCAGATAGAGATTTAGAATTTATTCATTTAAAAGATATGAGAGCATCTGGACTAGAACCCATCAATGTAATTTCTAAATACAAATGGCAAGATAATTTAGGGTATTATGAAAGTACAAAAGATGCATCTACCAACTTCTTTTTTGATCGATTGCCAAAAGGCGTGTATGTATTTGAGTATGATGTACGTGTAAACAATGCTGGTTTTTTTAGCAACGGAATTTCAACCATTCAAAGTATGTACGCACCAGAATTTAGCAGTCATTCTGAAGGAATTCGTCTAAAAATAAATGATGAATTCAATCGATTTTGATAGTATTTCAATCATAGGAGTTAAAGTAAATGAGAAATTACTCATAAATTTGCACTACTATTAATACAAGATAACAATCATTATGAAAAAAATTTATTTAACTTTTGGATTATTATTAACTACTATTTTAACCATAAATGCTCAAGATATTTCTGAGCATGCAATCGGTTTACGTTTTGGTGGTGGAAATGGAGTTGGTGGAGAAATTTCATATCAAAAAGCCTTGGGTAGCAATAATAGATTAGAAATCGACTTAGGTTTGGCTAATGAGTTTACCAACTTTAAAGCAACAGGTTTGTATCAATGGGTTTGGAATTTAGAAGATAAATTCAATTGGTATGCAGGTTTTGGTGGTGGAATTGTTTCTGCTGACGGAACAGGAATTTATGGTGCAGGAGTTATAGGTATTGAATATAATTTTAACGAACCTATTATATTGTCTATTGATTATAGACCTGAAATTGGTATTGCAGGCGGTTTAAGTGGTGTGAATTCTGATGCTGCTTTATCTGTCAGATATCAGTTTTAAACCTTAACAAACAAAAAAAACTCATCAAAATAAAATGATGAGTTTTTTTTGTTTAAAATCTATTGATTATCCCATAAACGGATATTTGTAATCTTGTGGTGTTACAAAAGTTTCTTTAATTAATCTAACAGATGTCCAACGTAATAAGTTTTGTGCAGAACCCGCTTTGTCATTGGTCCCAGAAGCTCTAGCTCCTCCAAAAGGTTGCTGACCTACAACTGCTCCTGTTGGTTTATCATTAATATAAAAGTTACCAGCTGCATTTTCTAATGCTTTAGATGCTTTTTCTACTATATATCTATCCGTAGAAAAAATAGCTCCAGTTAAAGCATATTCTGTAGATTCGTCTACTAATTTTAAAGAAGCTTCCCATTCAGCATCCTCATAAATATAAATGGTAATTACAGGGCCAAACAATTCTGTTGTCATGGTTGCATAAGTTGGCGATTTTGCCAAAATTACGGTTGGCTGAATAAAATATCCTTTTGATTTATCATGATTTCCGCCAATAATAACCTCTGCATCAGCATCAGCTTTAGCTTCATCAATATATTTTGCAATTTTATCAAAAGAACCTTCGTGAATTACCGCATTTATAAAGTTTGATGGATCTTCTGGAGAACCCATTTTTAACTCTGATGTTTGTTGTTTTAAGTGTTTTAAAACATCATCCCAAATAGAAGCAGGAATGTAAGCACGTGAAGCTGCAGAACATTTTTGACCTTGATATTCAAACGCACCTCTTGTAATTGCGGTTGCTACTTGTAATGGATTTGCTGAATTATGCGCCCAAATAAAATCTTTACCACCAGTTTCTCCTACAATTCTTGGGTAAGTTTTATAATTGTGGATGTTGTTACCAATCTGTTTCCATAAGTTTTTAAATACAGTGGTAGAACCTGTAAAGTGTAATCCAGAGAAATCTGGAGATGTTAAACAAGTATCAGAAATCATTACAGGATCTCCGTAAACTACATTAATAACACCATCTGGCAAACCAGCTTCTTTAAATAAATCTACAATAACTTGTGCAGAATATGCTTGATGATCAGATGGTTTCCAAACTACAACATTACCCATTAAAGCTGCTGCTGCAGGTAAATTTGCTGCAATAGAAGTAAAGTTAAAAGGAGAAATTGCATACACAAAACCTTCTAAAGGTCTGTACTCAACTCTGTTCCAAATTCCTGGTGCAGATGCAGGCTGATCTTTAAAAATATCTGTCATGTATTGTACATTAAATTTAAAGAAATCTACCATTTCGCAAGCTGCATCAATTTCTGCTTGGTGTACATTTTTAGATTGTGCAATCATAGTTGCAGCATTCATTTTAGCTCTGTAAGGACCAGCTAGTAATTCAGCTGCCTTTAGAAAAATCGATGCTCTTTCCATCCAAGAAACTGAAGACCATGCTTCTCTTGCAGCTAATGCAGTTTCTATAGCTTCATCTACGTGTTTTTTTTCTGCTGTATGATATTGCCCAACTACGTGTTGATGATCGTGAGGAGGTGTAATGTTTTTTGTGTTTCCTGTTCTAACTTCTTGTCCGTTTATATACATAGGCACATCAACAGAACTATTGTACATTGTTTTATATGTAGCTAATAATTCTTCTCTTTCTGGAGAGCCAGGAGCATAAGTTTTTACAGGTTCATTTACTGCAACTGGAACATTAAAAAATCCTCTTGTCATTTTGTATGTTTTTAAATTTGAATCGACTAATTTTGAAAGTAACAAAGTTACAATTTTTGTTTCAATAATTTTGATGCTTATTAATTGACTTTTGTTGAGTTATAATCAATATTATTATAAGAATGTGTTATTTATGATAATTAAGAAATGTAGTAAATGTGTACAGTAACTTATCTTCCTATAGGTAAAAATAGTTTTATTTTAACTTCTAATAGAGATGAAACTCCGTTAAGAAAAACAATTCCGCCAAAAACGTACATAGAGAATGATGTAACATTAACCTACCCAAAAGACGAATTAGCGGGTGGAACATGGATTGGTACAAGCCATAAAAATAGATTAGTTTGTTTGTTAAATGGCGGATTTAAAAATCATATAAGAGAGCTACATTATAAAATGAGTAGAGGTATAATTGTTAAAAATTTACTTGCTACGGATGATGCAGTTGCTTACATCTATAATTTTGATTTTAACAACATAGAACCGTTTACTTTAATTTTAATCGATTGGAAATCTGAATTTTCAATCTACGAGTTGGTTTGGGATGGAACAAAAAAACACTTTAAAAAATTGCCACAAGAACCAAAAATATGGTCATCTTCTACGTTGTATACAGCAGAAATGCAACTACAAAGAAAAAAATGGTTTGAAGAATGGTTGCATAAAAACACATTTTTTTCACAAGAGCGTATTTTAAACTTTCATAAAAACGAACAATTGGGTAGCCCTGAAATTTCGCCAAAAATGAAACGAAATTTTGTAGAAACATTAAGTATTACATGTGTAAAAAAAAAAGGCAAAGCAATTGATATGACGTATATTGATTTCCTTTAACATCAATCTACTAAAACATGGCAAAAGAAATTATAAAAACCAAGGCAACCCCTATAACACCCACAAAGAAATAACTGATATTTAGAAGAATAAACTTTACAAACGTTTTGATAAAGCTTTGTTGATAAAAATTTTTCATTGCAATAATTAAATACAATAAAAAGAGCAACAGAAACACGCCAATACTTGGTTCTATTTCAAATATTTGCAATAGTACAAAAATTGAAAAAAGCATAAAAAACACGGTTTGTATGTGAAAAACAAATATCAAATGATCTACATAGGTGTATTTTCTTCGGATGTAAAACAGACGTAAAAACAATGTAAAAAAAGGCAAAAACACAAATAGTGCCACTGAACCGTAAGACAGTACTTCTCCTAAAAATTCTTCTCTGCTTTCTTCACTTTCTGTAAACGAGTTGATTCTTTTAGCTTTGGTATATAAAAATCGATTCGTAAAATTTTTTTCATATCCAAGCGTATCTAATGCTGCATCAATTTTAGAATTTGGGTACTTTTTTACATATTTAGCAAAATCGTCTAAACGCGTGCCTCCAAAATCTATTCGATTGCCATCGTTATTTAAAGCTACAGAGTCTTTTGCACTTTTTTCTACTTCTGCTAAAATCTTTTCTCTAGCTATTTCTGGAATAAAAGATTTTTTTAAATCTTTATCTAATTTTTCTTTTATAGAATCTATTTTAGCTTGAGTTAAAACTTCTTTTTTGTTTTTAATAGCGTCTTGTTGCTCTACTTTTGCAATTTCCTGTCCTGCTTCTTTTGTAAGTGCTTCGTATTTATCTTTTGTTTTTGAGAGTCCAATCAACAGAAAAAAGATTATGGATACTGTTAAATAAAATCGAAATGGATTGGAGTAACGTTGTCTTTTTCCATCAATATAATCTTTAGACACTTTACCCGGTTGTATTAAAAGCGGAATGATAGTTGTCCAAAACTTAGCATCAAAATTAAACAACCCATTAAAAACTTCATGTATAAAGCTTACAAAAGTAATGCTATTGCCTTTATTGGCCTGACCACAATCTGGACAAAATTTTTCGTTACCATAAAAAGGATGACCACAATTTAAACAAGCTGGATCTTTAATTTTAGCAACTTTATTTTTCTTTTTTATTAGTTTGATAGGATTGGTGTTGAGAGTTGAAAGGTAGGTATAAATACTTTAAAAGTTTGTAAAGTAGTTACGTTTTGCATGGTATAAAAACCTTTCATTGCACCAATAGTAGATTCTAAAAAGCAACCAGAACTATAAGAATACGTATCGTTTGGTTTTAAAATAGGTGTTTGGCCAACAACACCTTCACCCGCTACAATTTCTGTTTTATTTAAAGAATCGAAGATTTTCCAATAGCGATCAGTGAGCTGTACCGTTTGCAAAGAATGATTTTCAATAGTAACAAAATAAGCAAAAACATAATACAACCTGTTATTTCTATAACTGGTTCCATTAAATTTTGTTTTTACTGCAATTCGAATTCCTTTTGTTATTTGTTCTACCATTGCTGGTAAATGTAGTTTTTTTGATTAAAAAATACAAGCCTAAATTTAATTATCTATTTTGATCAAAAAAAGTTGTTCCAACTCCTACAACTCTGTCATATAAACCACCAAATGGCTTAAAATAAGTAATAACTGTATATTGATTTTCGGTTTGAAAAAAAGTACCATTTACATCATTAGTGTTTACATTTCCGTAATTGTCTATTGTTGCAAACGTATAATTGTAAAAACCTTGTTTTAATAAAATAGCGGCTGTATAACTGCTATTTTTAAAATTGTACTGCATTTCGGTTTCTTCATCAATAAAAAAATTATTAAACGCCCCGTAAACATGTACTTTTTTATCGGAAAATGGCTCATCTGCATATAAAGTAAAATGCATCATTGCATAATCTGCTTCTGTATCTGGATCATTGCCCTCTAAAGTTCTTATCACAAATTGGCCATTAATATCAGGATTGAAGCGATAGGTTAAAAAAGGATTGTAAGTATAAGGATATAGATAATGATGAAAAATGTCTTTCATTTCAATTTTAACTACATTCAAGCTTTTATTTCTGACAGACTTAGTATCAAAATTTAAATATTCGTTACCTCCCCAAAAGTTGGTTTTATTGGTGTAGGTATATTTTAACTGATTAGATTTAAAAAAAGTAGGTTGTAAATCGGTGATTTTATCATTCCAGTTTTCATTTTTAAGCAAAACTACATTTACTTCTTGAGATGGATTGTTGATTCGTAAATTAGGATGATTTATGGTGAATTCTACAGTTTGTTGTGTATTCACAGTTTTAGCATTTCTACTTCTAGAAACCTGTACTCCAATGGTAGTCGCATTTTCATACAACACAAATTTACGAGTAAACTGTACTTCATCTGCATCGTTTAAAACAGATAATAAATAGTTACCACTTTTAGTGATAATGGTGTTTACATTAGGAATTCTAACCGAATAATGAGTATAGCTCTGAAAGGTATTGAAAGAGTTTGTAACATCAATAATGGTATTTTCATCAAAACCATCAATAAACTGACTAGATAGCAACCTACTCTTCTTCCAATCATGAGTCATGTGCTCAATTCTATACATATAATCTTTACTATCGGCATCTAAATCATCAAAAGACAGTTCTAAAACAGTTCCTAAAGGCACAATTGCAGAAAAATTGTTCTCCTCTAAAGGTCTTAACTGAATAGATTTTATGTTTTGAGCGTTTACAATACTACCAAAAATTAAAAATAAATAAGTTAAAAATGTTTTTGTCATATCACAAAAATAAGTAATCTTAAGCAATAGCAATCAAAATGTAAGCCAAAAGCAAACAACTATAACGTTTTCATAAATTTATTTATTTAGAATTATTATAAATAAGATTCTTTCCCAAACTTATAAGATGTTTTATGTCAGAAATATTTGCTAAAAGCCGTAAATTTGCTTGATTTTTTTAGATAACTAAAATTCCGAATTTACTATGTCAAAAGACATTCGTATTAAAAAAGGCTTAGATATTAAGCTTGTTGGTACTGCAGAAAAAACAACTACAAACAGTTCTTTGAGTAGTGTTTATGCAATTAAACCAGAAGACTTTCACGGAATTACACCAAAACTTGTAGCCAAAGAAGGTACAGAGGTAAAAGCAGGAGAAACACTTTTTTATTCAAAAAGTGACGAACGCATTTTATTTCCTAGTCCTGTTGCTGGTAAAGTTACTGAGGTAGTACGTGGAGCAAGAAGAAAAATATTAGCAATAAAAATTACTGCTGATTCAAAACAAACCTATGCTGATTTTGGTAAAAAAGATGCTGCAAAAATGACTGCTGATGAGGTGAAAAATCACTTATTCACTTCAGGATGCTGGCCATTTATTAAACAACGTCCTTTCGATGTTGTGGCGAACCCGAGTCAAACGCCTAAGGCCATTTTTGTATCTGCGTATGCAAGTGCACCTTTAGCTGCAGATTTAGATTACACTTTGGCTGGTAAAGAAGCTGAATTGCAAGCTGCAATTACTGCTGTTTCTAAATTAACAGAAGGTAGAGTTCATGTTTCTGTAGGTGCTAATAGTAATTCACCTTTAGCCAATTTAACTGGTATAGAAATTCACAAAGTTTCTGGACCACATCCTTCTGGAAATGTTGGTACTCAAATTGCTAACATCGATCCTATTAACAAAGGCGAAGTAGTTTGGATTGTAACTCCACAAGATTTAGTTATCATTGGTGAGTTATTATTAACTGGTAAATTTAATGCAGAAAGAACAGTGGCTTTAACAGGATCTCAATTCAATACCCCACAATATATTACTGCTATTGCTGGTGCAAATATTGCTGAGCTTACTAAAGGGAATTTGAATAATGATAATACAAGAATTATAAGTGGTAATGTATTGTCTGGAACTCAAGTAAAAGAAGATGGTTTTTTAGGATATTACGACAACCAAATTACTGCAATTCCAGAAGGCGATGATTACGAATTCTTTGGATGGAACAAGCCCGTTTTCAATAAAATTTCAACTTCTAGAGCTTTAACCTTTTCTTGGTTAAACCCAAAGAAAAAATACGATCTAAACACCAATACAAATGGTGAACATAGAGCATTCGTAGTTACTGGTTCTTATGAAGATGTTTTTCCTTTAGATATTTATCCAATGCAATTATTAAAGGCATTTATGTATAAAGATTTAGATGAAATGGAAGCTTTAGGTGGTTACGAAGTAGCACCAGAAGATTTTGCACTAACAGAATTTATTTGTGTATCTAAACAACCACATCAAAAAATTATTCGTGAAGGTTTAGATTTAATGAGAGAAGAATTAGGATAAGATTATGAGCTTAAAACAAAACTTACACAATTTAAAAGAAAAGTATAAAGGCACAAAAATGGCACCTGCGTTTAACGCAATTCATACCTTTTTATACTTACCAAATGAAGTTACTCATGGAGGAACTCATATTAAAGCAGCAGACGATTTAAAGCGTACAATGAATACAGTAATTATGTCTTTAATTCCTGTACTAATTTTCGGAATGTTTAATGCCGGTTATCAACATTATGCTGCAATAGACCCAAGTTTAAGAACAGACGTTTTAGCAAACTTTTTTACTTGGGATAATTTATGGATTGGTATCATTAAAGTGTTACCACTAGTAATTATATCTTATGGAGTTGGTTTAGCTGTAGAATTTGTTTTTGCAGTAATCAAAGGGCACGAAGTAGAAGAAGGGTATCTGGTTACTGGAATGTTGGTTCCGTTAATTGTTCCTGTAGATACTCCACTTTGGATGTTATCAGTTGCTGTTATCTTCGGAGTTATTATTGGTAAAGAAGTATTTGGAGGTACAGGAATGAATATTTTAAACCCTGCACTAACCATTAGGGCTTTCTTATTTTTTGCATATCCAACTTGGATGTCTGGAGATAAAGTATGGGTACATGATGCAGTAAACAGAGCTGGAACTGCTGATGCAATTTCTGGTGAAACAATTTTAGGTAGTTATGCACAAAACCAAGAAGTTATTTATTCTACTTGGGATAAATTCATGGGCTTTATTCCTGGGTCAGTGGGTGAAACATCTACCTTATTAATTTTACTAGGTGCTGCATTTTTAATTTTTACTAAAATTGGAAGCTGGAGAATAATCGTTTCTACTTTTATTGGAGCTGCAGCAATGGGTTTAATTTTTAATTGGGTAGCAAGTTCAGGTGTTATATCAGACAGTAGTAAATTCTACGGATTAATGAGTGCTCCATTTTGGGAACATCTAATTATTGGTGGTTTGGCATTTGGTGCTGTTTATATGGCAACAGATCCAGTAACTGCATCGCAAACAAATAAAGGAAAATGGATTTACGGTTTCTTAATAGGTTTTATTTCTATTATGATTCGTGTGTTTAATCCTGCTTATCCAGAAGGAGTATTTTTAGCAATTCTATTGATGAATGTATTTGCTCCTACAATTGATCATTATGTTGTTCAAGGAAATGTTAAAAAAAGAATGAAACGCGCTAAACTTAAAACTGCTTAGTTATGAGTAAGAAAACAGATGGTAATGGTTATACAATGATTTTCGCTGTAGTAATGGTGTTAATCGTTGGTTCTTTGTTGGCTTTTATGGCCTCATCTTTAAAACCAAATATTAAAGAAAATCAAAGAATAGAAAAGCAACAAAACATTTTATATGCTATGGGTGTAAATGAAAATGACGAATCTAGCGCAAATTTTGTATCTACTGATGTTGCTGGCGACGAATTTAAAAAATACATCACAAAACAAATAGTTATAGAAGGTAATAATATTTCTGAAAGTGATGATGCTTATTTAATTGATATTAAGAAAGAAAAAGCCAAAGCAAAATCAGGTAAAACTAGAAAATTACCTTTATTTGTTGGTCAAAAAAATGGCAAAACATATTATGTAGCACCTATTTACGGCAAAGGATTATGGGATGCCATTTGGGGATATATTTCTATGGATGAAAATATGGTTGTACAAGGTGCTTATTTTGATCATAAAGGAGAAACTCCTGGGTTAGGAGCCAACATAAAGCAGCGTTATTTTATGGATGACTTTTACGGAGAACATCTATTAACTGAAAACGGAGCTTTTAAGGGTATTACAGTAGCCAAAGGTAACAACGACCCAAAAAACGAAGATAAAACAGACTACGAAGTAGATGCAATTGCTGGTGCAACAATTACTGGCGATGGTGTATCTGCAATGATTAAGTCTGATTTATCATTATATGTACCTTACTTTAAATCATTAAAAAAATAATTTATGGGAATCTTATCAAAAAAAGATGCAGGTTTAATTAAAGACCCTTTATTTGACAATAATCCAATTACAATTCAAGTATTAGGTATTTGTTCAGCTTTAGCAATTACTGCAGAATTAAAAGCATCCATAGTAATGGCACTTTCTGTAATGTTTGTGTTAGGCTTAGGTAATGTAGTAATTTCTTTAATGAGAAACATCATTCCGTCAAAAATTAGAATTATCGTACAACTTATTGTTGTAGCAACTTTAGTAATTATTGTAGACTTAGTTTTAAAAGCTTTTGCTTACGAGTTAAGTAAAACCTTATCTGTTTTTGTTGGATTGATAATAACCAACTGTATCATTATGGGACGTTTTGAAGCTTTTGCCTTAGGGAATGGACCTTGGAAATCTTTCTTAGACGGAATTGGAAATGCTTTAGGCTATGGATTAATTTTAGTCATTGTAGGTTTTTTTAGAGAGTTATTAGGTTCTGGTACTTTATTAGGTTTTAAAGTTTTAGGAGATCCTATTGAAAAAACAGGTTTATACGCAATTGGATATGAAAATAACGGGTTTATGTTATTATCGCCAATGGCATTAATAGTGGTGGGAATCATTATTTGGGTTCAGAGATCTAAAAATAAAGCATTAATCGAAGAAGCATAGAAATTATGGAGCACATTGAATTATTTTTTAAATCGATTTTTATTGATAACATGGTATTTGCCACTTTCTTAGGAATGTGTTCTTACCTTGCAATATCTAAAAAAGTTTCTACATCTGTAGGTATGGGTGCAGCTGTAATCTTCGTATTAACAGTAACAGTTCCTTTAAACTGGTTGTTAGATCAATATATTTTACAAGAAGGCGCTTTATCTTGGTTAGGTGAAGAATATGCAAGCTATGATCTAAGCTTTTTGTCATTTATCATGTTTATAGCAACAATTGCAACCATGGTACAATTGGTTGAAATTATAGTAGAAAAATTTTCTCCTTCCTTATACAACTCATTGGGTATTTTCTTACCATTAATTGCGGTAAACTGTGCCATTTTAGGAGGAAGTTTATTCATGCAATCTCGTGAAATTCCAACTTTTGGATTAGCAGTAACATATGGAGTGGGTTCAGGTATTGGATGGTTTTTAGCAATTTTAGCCATAGCTGCTATTCGTGAAAAAATTAGATATTCTGCAGTACCTCCAGCACTAAGAGGTTTAGGAATTACTTTTATCATTACAGGTTTAATGGCTATCGGTTTTATGAGTTTTGGTGGAATGTTAACAGGTGGTGATGAAGAAAAAGAAGAAGCACCTGCAACAGAAGCTAAAATTGAAGAAAACAAAGAGTTAGATGAAGAAAAAGATGCTAAAGTTGTAGCAGAAAATACAAACTTAAATAATTAGGCAGATGATATTAGCAGCAGGTACAACAGGTACAGTAATTGCAACAGTAGCAGCTTTTTTATTAATTACGCTGATACTAGTTACATTACTATTATTCGTAAAACAAAAACTATCTCCTTCTGGTCCAGTTAAAATTACCATTAATGGAGAAAAAGAAATAGAAGTGGGTTCTGGAAGTACACTTTTAACTACTTTAGGAAATGAAAAAATCTTTTTACCATCAGCTTGTGGTGGTGGTGGATCTTGTATTCAATGTGAGTGTCATGTACTTGAAGGCGGTGGTGAAGCATTACCTACAGAAGTACCGCACTTTACAAAAAAAGAATTAAAAGCAGGTGCACGTTTGGCTTGTCAAGTCAAAGTTAAACAAGACATGAACATTACAATTCCTGAAGAAGTATTCGGAATTAAAAAATGGGATGCAGTTGTGGTAAGAAATTACAATGTAGCGTCCTTCATTAAAGAATTTGTAGTGGAAATTCCTGAAGATATGGGGTACAAAGCAGGTGGATATATTCAAATTGAAATTCCTCCTTGTACCGTAAACTATAAAGACATAGACATTACAGCACATCCTGAAGAACATGATACACCAGACAAGTTTCAAGCTGAATGGGATAAATTTGGACTATGGCCATTAGTAATGAAGAATGACGAATTAGTAGAGCGTGCGTATTCTATGGCTTCTTATCCAGCAGAAGGCAGAGAAATTATGCTTAACGTTCGTATTGCTACTCCACCATGGGATAGAGCTAAAAACGGCTGGATGGATGTAAATCCTGGTGTAGCTTCCTCTTATATCTTTAATTTAAAGAAGGGCGATAAATGTGTAATTTCAGGACCTTATGGAGAATTCTTCATCAACGAATCAGATGCAGAAATGCTGTATGTAGGTGGTGGTGCTGGTATGGCTCCAATGCGATCTCACTTATATCATTTATTCAGAACATTAAAAACAGGAAGGAAAGTAACTTACTGGTATGGAGGTCGTTCTAAAAGAGAATTGTTTTATCTAGATCACTTTTATAAATTAGAAAAAGACTTTCCTAACTTTAAGTTTTATTTAGCCTTATCTGAGCCAATGGAAGAGGATAATTGGAAAGTTAAAAAAGATATTAATGATAAAGAAGGTGATGGATTTGTAGGTTTCATTCACAATTGTGTAATCGAAAACTATTTAAATCATCATGATGCTCCAGAAGATATCGAATTGTATTTCTGTGGACCACCATTAATGAACAAAGCCGTTCAAAAAATGGGAGAAGATTTTGGAATTCCAGATGAAAACATACGTTTTGACGATTTTGGAGGATAGCAAAGCGTCATTCTGAACTTGTTTCAGAATCTCATCAAACAATAAAAACAAAAACCGATTCAACATTTTGAATCGGTTTTTTTAATGTATCATTCTTCTAAAACTTAGCAAAAGTAATTCTTAAAGATTAATAAGCTTCAGATTTTAGGGATTAAAATTGGTACTAAAGCCAACTTACAGTGCAATACATTATTAACATGAGTACCACTTAAAAACTACAGTTTATTTGTTCGTTACGTTTTATTATTTGAAACGAATGTCATTTCGACTGAAATGGAGAAATCTTGGTCTAAATTTTAGATTTCTCAACGACGCTGCATGCTTTGAAAGATACTTTCAATTAAAACTAATGTTGATTTCAGAAGTATTAAAAATGACATTTCAATTAAAAAATTCAAAACTCTAAAATCCTATAAACAAATCATTTAAAAAGGTTTTAGTAAATTTATTTACATTTTTATTAGAATTTATTAAACTAAATATTTACTCTATTCATTAATTTTATTTGCGGTATAAAAAAACAAAATTAACAGGAAAAACCTTTTTTTTTTTGTAAGAAAATCAAGGTTTTTTTTATGTTTTTTTTGAAAATCTACAACACTTTAATAATTTTATAACTAATAAAAAAATAAAATGAAAAAAACAACTACCTTTTTAGTAGGCTTATTTGTGTTGCTCTATAATTATCAAAATATAAAAGCAGCAAATGTAGCTACAACTCCAATTACACAGGAAAATATTCATGCTGCTGTAAATGCTTGGGTGGCAAATTCAACAGATGCAGAAGCTACTTATGGGCACATCAAAGACTGGGATGTGTCTAAGGTAACTAATATGTCAGCATTATTTGCTGAATACGATAATTTTAATGAAGATATTGGAAGTTGGAATGTATCTAACGTAACTAATATGTCAAATATGTTTGATTATGCCACTAACTTTAACCAAGATATTTCAAGTTGGGATGTATCTAACGTAACTAATATGTATAGTATGTTTCATGGTGCCGAAAACTTTAACCAAGATATTGGGAGTTGGGATGTATCTAACGTAACTAATATGACGAGAATGTTTTTTGGGGCTGAAAACTTTAACCAAGATATTTCAGGTTGGGATGTAGCTAATGTAACATATATATCTTTAATGTTTTTTAGAGCTACTAACTTTAACCAAGATATTGGGAGTTGGGATGTATCTAACGTAACTAACATGGCAGGTATGTTTGCTGCTGCCACTAATTTTAACCAAGATATTGGCAGTTGGGATGTGGCTAACGTAGATGATATGAATGGTATGTTTATTTTAGCCACTAATTTTGACCAAGATATTGGGAGTTGGGATGTGGCTAACGTAACGAATATGAATGCTATGTTTCGTGATGCTGTAAACTTTAACCAAGATATTGGAGGTTGGAATGTGGCTAACGTAACTGATATGAGTTCTATGTTTTTTGGAGCCACTAGCTTTAACCAAGATATTGACAGTTGGGATGTGGCTAACGTAACTGATATGTCAGAAATGTTTCGTTCGGCTACTAATTTTGACCAAGATATTGGGAGTTGGAATGTAGCTAACGTAACTAATATGCGTATTATGTTTGGTAATACTACTAACTTTAACCAAGATGTTGGGAGTTGGGATGTAGCCAACGTAACTGATATGTATGGTATGTTTTATTACGCTACTAACTTTAATCAAAATATTGGTGGTTGGGATGTATCTAATGTAACTGATATGAGATTAATGTTTGCTTATGCCAATAACTTTAACCAAGATATTGGGAGCTGGGATGTAGCTAACGTAACTAATATGTATGCTATGTTTTTTGATGCTGAAAACTTTAACCAAAACCTAAGCAAGTGGTGCGTTAGCAACATTACTACTGAACCAGATTTCTTTTCAGATAATACTCCTTTAACAACAAGTAACAAACCTATTTGGGGTACTTGTGTAGTAGTAACCCCAATTACAAATGCCAACATACATACAGCAGTAAATGCTTGGATAGCTAACCCCACAACAGCAACAACCACGTATGGACACATAAAAGACTGGGATGTATCTAATGTAACTGATATGAGAAACTTATTTTTCGATGAAACTAGTTTTAATGACGATATTTCAGGTTGGGATGTATCTAACGTAAGGAATATGTCAAATATGTTTAATGGGGCTGAAAACTTTAACCAAAATATTGGGAGTTGGGATGTATCTAATGTAACTAATATGGCAGTTATGTTTGCTGGTGTTGAAAACTTTAATCAAGATATTGGAAGTTGGGATGTATCTAATGTAACTAATATGGCAAATATGTTTCATTCGGCTACTAAATTTAACCAAGATATTGGAAGTTGGGATGTATCTAATGTAACGAATATGGCAAATATGTTTCATTCGGCTACTAAATTTAACCAAGATATTGGGAGTTGGGATGTATCTGATGTAACTAATATGACATTTATGTTTGCTTATGCCAATAACTTTAACCAAGATATTGGGAGTTGGGATGTGGCTAACGTAACTGATATGAAATATATGTTTAATGAGGCCACCAACTTTAACCAAAATATTGGAAGTTGGGATGTATTTAATGTAACTAATATGGGAAGTATGTTTTATTACGCTACTAACTTTAACCAAGATATTGGGAGTTGGAATGTAGTTAACGTAACTAATATGTCATTTATGTTTTATTACGCTACTAACTTTAACCAAGATATTGGAAGTTGGGATGTATCTAATGTAACTAATATGAAGAGAATGTTTACTAACGTCGAAAACTTTAACCAAGATATTGGGAGTTGGAATGTGGCTAACGTAACTAATATGTATGGAATGTTTACTAACACCGAAAACTTTAACCAAAACCTAAGCAAATGGTGCGTTAGCAACATTACAACTGAACCAGGTTTCTTTTCAAATGGTTCTTTTTTAATAACAAGTAATAAACCTGTTTGGGGCTCTTGTCCTGCAACGACATGGACAGGTGCTACCAACAGAGACTGGGCTACTGCAAGTAACTGGAGTCCTGCTGCAGTGCCATTAACATTAGATAAAGTAATCATTCCAAACGTAACCAATAAACCTGTAATTAGCGCTACTACTGGTGCTTTGGCAAATATTATTACTATAGATGTTGGTGCTTCTCTTACCATTGCAGGTGGTAGCTTAACCGTAAATAGAGATGTAACCAATAATGGAGAGGCATTAACCATTACTTCTGGAGGTTCGTTAATTGTAAATGGTGCAGCTACTGGAAATATCTCTTATGTTAGAAGCCTAACAACTACCAATTGGTTCGCCTTAGCTTCACCTGTAATTGGGCAAGATATAGATGCCTATGTAACAGCTTCTAACCTAGCCACAGGGCAAGGCAATAATGTGGCTTTAGGAACTTTTAATCCTATGCTTAATGCTTGGAGCTATTACCAAAATGGTACACCAATTAACTCTAATTTTCTAACAGGTGTTGGGCATATTATTAAATTAAATGCTGCTGGTAACGTGCAATACACAGGTACAATGCCTACTGAAGATTATACTACTTTAAGCATATTAGATTATTCTGCGAGTACTGGTAGTGCTTTTAATTTGGTCGGTAACCCCTATCCTTCCTTTATTTCTGCCAATGATCTATTAAATGCCAATGTTGGAGGTACAAATGATTTATTAACGGAAGCTACAATTTGGGTATGGAACCAAAGTAGAGATACCTATGACACGTATAATTTCGCCTCTAATTTTTATATTGCTCCTACTCAAGGCTTCTTTGTAAAAGCTGGAGGTGATGCTAATACATTTACTATTACAGAAGCCATGCAATCGCATCAAACTGAAACCTTCCAAAAAAGTGCAAGACCAGAAATTAATATCCAAATTAGCAATGGTAAAAACAATAGAGATGCCAATATCTATTATATATATGGCACCACTACTGACTTTGATAATGGCTATGATAGTAACATTTTTGGTGGAGCTACAGATGATTTGGCTGTATATACTGCATTAGTAACTGATAGTAATGGAGAAAAATTAAGCATACAGTCTTTGCCAAACAGCAATTATAAAGAAACGGTTATTCCTGTTGGTCTAACTGCTCCTGCAGGAACTATTGATTTTGCCATCAATTCACAAAACTTACCTGATGGCTATAACGTATTTTTAGAAGATAAAACCACTAACAACTTTATCGATTTAAGTGCAAATACCTCGCATCAAGTTACATTAAATACTCCTATTGATGGGTTTGGACGTTTTTACTTGCACACTAAAACGAGTGTTTTAGCTACAGATACGTTTACCAATGAAAATATCAATGCATATTTAATAGATAACCATGCGCTACAAATTAATGGTATACCAAATGGAAATACTAAAATACGTGTATATGATATACTAGGTAAAGAAGTATTTAAAACAACTATAGAAAGTAGGTTGTCTGATACTGTACCCTTGCCAAATTTATCCAAAGGTGCTTACATTATTAACATTAATGCTAATGCAGGTAGTATCAACAAAAAAGTATTTATACTATAACCTTCAAACATCAAATAAAATGAAAAATAAGACAAACCAAAAAACGCAAGATACAATCACTAGAAAAGAAGCCATGCATAAAATAGGAAACTATAGTAAGTATGCTGCCTTAACAGCATTGGGTACTTATATGATTCTAAACCCAAAAACAGCTCAGGCATCCTCAGCTAATCCTATTAGACCTGGTAGTGGAGGTGCAGGTTTTTAAAAAAAATCTAAAGATTTATCAATATAGAAATATTTAAATCAAACAAAGAGAATTTAATAAGTACGGTAAAAAAATTTTATTAAAATCACTAATATTAAAACATAAAAAGTTAAACGTAACAAAGCCGTTCAGAAAATGGGAGAAGATTTTGGAATTCCAGATGAAAACATACGTTTTGATGACTTTGGAGGATAGCAAAACGTCATTCTGAACTTGTTTCAGAATTTCATCAAACCATAAAAAACAAAAACCGATTCAATATTTTGAATCGGTTTTTTATTTGAATAAAACTTATTTAAATAATTATTAGGCTAAAAAAGTTTCAATATGATAAACGGGAGTTCCATTCTCTTGTTCAAAAAGTTTTGAAAAATCCATAACATTATCAATATTATCTAATTGACATAAAATATCAACAACAGCAGACAAACCATTAAATAACACATCTTTTGAAGTTGGATTAATAGGTTTTTGGTTATAATGACAAAGAGGAGTTTTAAATCCGCAGGCGTCTAAAAACACTTTTTCTATATGCAATAATTCTTGTGGGGTGTAACCGTTAAATTTTCTACCCAAATTTTGATGAACTCTACCCACATAACTCAATTCTAAAGAACCATGTTTATCTGACAAATGTTTCCAACTATCATAATTGTCTAATATATTACCCACTGCACATGCTGTACAATCTTCAGGATTTAATCTATTATTATGATAAGCGTTGTATAACTTAATAAGAGCATTTTCTAATCTTTTTGTAGTTTTCATCATCAATTCATTTAAAATACATCTAAAAATAGTAAATTATAATGATTACATCAAATGAAAAAAATAATAACAGTTTTTTAGAATTAAAACAAATAAGATGAAGCATGGTTTTATATCATCTTATTATATCGTATTTTTGGTTTTTAGATTTCTACTAAATGAAAAGAATTCGTAAAATACTTAAGAAGAATAAATACGTTACTATAAAACTTAAAAAAATTGCTACTAACCACTTAGAGCTAAAAGGTAAAATTAATGGCGTAAAAGGTCGTTTTATTTTGGATACAGGCGCCTCTAACTCTTGTGTAAGTTCTAATTTAATTGAATATTTTAAATTAGATGCTCAAGAAAGTGAAACCAAAGCAGCTGGAGCAGGAGCAACAGATATGGATACTCAACAATCTGAAAACAATTTACTTAAAATTGGTAATTGGAAAACTAAAGAGTGTCATTTAGTTTTATTTAATTTGTCTCATGTAAACACAGCCTTAGTACAACATAATGCCAAGGAAGTTCATGGTATTATTGGTGCTGATATTTTACAAAAAGGAAAAGCGTTTATAGATTATAATAAAAACGTATTGTACTTAAAAAAAACAAAGAAATAATTAATTAAAAAGAGAATAGCACATGAGTTTGCAAAAAGAAATAATGGTTAAAATGAAAGAAGCCATGAAGGCAAAAGATACAGTTGCTTTACAAGCATTAAGAGCTGTAAAATCTGCATTTTTATTGGCAAAAACCGAAACTGGAGCTCAAGAAGGCTTAACAGCAGAACAAGAGATGAAAATTATTCAAAAACAGGTAAAACAAAGAAAAGATAGTGCCGCTGTTTTTATACAACAAGGTAGACAAGATTTGGCTGATCCTGAATTAGCTGAAATAAAAGTATTGGAACAATTTTTACCAGAGGCTTTATCCGAAGAAAAAATTGAGGAAGTTGTTAAAGATACCATTCAAAAAATAGGTGCATCTGGCATGAAAGATATGGGAAAAGTTATGGGTATTGTATCTAAAGAATTGGCTGGACAGGCTGATGGTAAAATCATATCAACTTTAGTAAAAAAGAACTTATTGAATTAATTTTTTTTAATACCATATAATATACAAAAGGCTCCATAGTTCAACTGAATAGAATATCAGATTTCGGCTCTGAGGGTTGCAGGTTTGAATCCTGCTGGAGTCACAAAAAGCTTACTCAAAATGATGGGTAAGTTTTTTTATTTTTTAAACATAAACTTTAAAATAAAAAAAATTAACATTAATAACAAAAATTTTTGTTGCTAAAAAAAGCTTTAATTCATATATTTGTTTTGTACTTATCTGTTTTACTATAGATAATTAGTTATTTAATAATCCAAAATTCCCCCAATCATGGATATCATAAAAACTAATTTTATTAAATTTTTGTTTGCATGTGTTAAATTTTGTTTTAACATTATTTGCAAAACAAAAACAACATCACAAAAATCTTACCCTGTTTATTTCTCCTTCTTTAAATGTAGTTGTCTTTGGTACATATTCGCATATTTAAAGAGGTGTTCAATTTGGACACATGCCATATGGAATAAGAATAACTTTCACTGCTTATTTGATGGTATTTTTTACAAAAGTAAGATAACTTACAATCTTTGTTTTTTATTTACCCCTAAATATGAATATTATGAGAAGATTAGCGTTTAATTCTAAAAAAATACTGTTTACGGTTTCTAATTTAGAGAAAAGACATAAAATAATTACGTATGTTTCTTTACTTTTTTTAACCATATCTACTTATTTCTTAAGAACAGAAAACCAGAATATAAAAATAGATTTTGCCATGTTGCAAGAAAGAAATGAAAACTTAAAACAGAATATGGTAATTTTTAATAGAAATTATGAAGGTTTTCCACTTGCAATTTGGCAGAAAGTTAAAAGAGGAGACCAGTTTATCATGCAATATGTAAACCCCATATATGTATCAAAATTTGGACATTTGTTTCAATACAATAAATATTCTCTAATTGGTAAAAACAACTTTGCCAATTATCCAGAAAAAATTGCACAATCTCACTATGAGAGTGATATTGCTGTTGCTATAATTGGTAAGAAAATAGAAAGTGTAGAGAAATCAATTGATAAAGAAGGTAAAATTATACAACTTAAAGTACTTAAATGGAGAGATATAAAAGACAATAGAGATACTTTAATTTATGGAATGGTTAAAGAAACCTTACCTGAAAGTAATATAAAATTAAACTAATAATGTAGAATATTAAATCACTTTAAATAATCCAAATCCCCCAATCAATGGATCTAAAAAAAACACTTGCTTTGAGCAATACAACTCATGTTGTATCTGCACCCTTAATTTTGATGTTGTATACGTTATGTATATATTCAGCTAACAGTTGTAATTCTTTTATCACTAAAGAAAACGACTTTGTTCATAATTTTTATTTCAACAATATAAAACTATAATTATTATGAAAAAGTTAGCTTTAAACTCAAGAAACATTTTGTACAAGGTGTCTAATCTTGAAAAAAAACATAAAATTGTTACCTATGCATCACTACTATTTTTAACAATTTCTACCTATTTTTTAAGAACTGAAAATCAAAATGTAAAAATTAAATATGCCACTTTACAAGAAAGAAGTAAAGGTTTAAAAGAAAATATGGTGATTTTTAATAGAAATTACGAAGGTTTTCCTCTACCTGTTTGGCAAAAAGTTAAACGAGGAAAACATTTTATTACACAGTATGTAAACCCTTCTTATACTAGTAAATTCGGTCATTTATTTTCTTATGATACCTATGCACATATTGGCAAAAATAATTTTGATTTATTTGATAAAAAACATGCCCAAGAATATTATGAGAAAGATATGGCTGTTGCAGTTACTGGAGAAATTCTGCACTCAAAAGACGGTTTTATAAATGTTGATGGAAAAAAAGCTTTTATGGAAGTAGTGAAATGGCGACAAATAGAAAATAATAAGGATACACTTATTTACGGTATGGTGAAGCAGTTTATTGAAGACAGCAATTAATGAAATAGGAGCTACATTTAAAAACCGCTGATTATCAATATATTTTATTCTTTGAAACGAATGTCATTTCAACTGAAATAGAGAAATCTTAATTAAAATTTAAGATTTCTCAATAAAACTATTTGCTTCGAAGGCTACTTTTAATAAAAATTTATTTTTTTATCTCAGTAATGTTTTAAGTGACAATCTGCTGTTTTTCAGAAAATAAATCGATATCAACCTAAAAGCAATATGAAATTCTCGTTACTATTCTAACATCATCAAAACAGCATATAATATGGTCATATTATAAAATAAATAGGGTTTCTGAGAAGTATTACAACATTTCTATTCTACTGTAATAAAAAACTTTTTTGCTAATAATCGAATATGTATTATATAACTTCGGTCAAAATAACATATAAATCTACTTTTTAGACAGCCTCTAGTTTAAATACTGTTTTATAGCCATCCTATGTTCTGGAATACTCTTATTGTAGTTTTCTACCAATAACTCTAAAATTATGGGTGGTTTGTTACCAATTTCATTTTTATGAGCATATTTAGAAACATATAAATTAAATGTTTCTAAATGTTTTTCGAAAATTAAAAAATGCGTATCGTTTAATTCTGAATAGGCAATTTCGTTACCTGAAAATATGTTTGAACTATCAGTAAAAAAAGCGGAAAACTCGTAGTATTTTAAAATATTTTCCATGGGTTAAACCAGTTCAGCAGATAAGCCTAATTGCAATAATTTAGAGCATCTTGGTTCTAAATCTTTGTATTCGCCAGACTTTACAGTACATTTTCCTTTATAATGCACTAAAATAGTACATTGTTCTGCTTGCTCTAAGGTATGATCGCAAACGCTTATTAAAGATTCTATTACAAAATCAAAAGTGTTTACATCATCGTTATGTAACACAATTTCGTGTTGGTGAGTTTCTTGCTCTAAAACATCAACTTCTTCTTGTATTTTTTCTTTTGTACTCATATTAACAAAATTACAATTTATTATATTTCAATGCAACCCAATTGTTTCTTTCTATATGGTTTTCTAGTGTTAAATTATACTTAACAACCTCATTGTCAATAACAGGAATATCTTCTTTATAAAAACCACTTAATAATAAAGTGCCTTTTTCATTCAAACATTTTGTGTAAATTTCCATATCATTTAACAAAATATTTCTGTTGATATTGGCTATAATAACATCATATTTTTTATCACCTAAAAGAGATGCATCACCCTTAAAAACAGCAATGTGTTTACAATTGTTTCGTTCTACATTTTCTAAAGAATTTTCAAAACACCAATTATCAATATCTATGGCATCTATAGGATTCGCTTTTTTCATCGCCGCAAAAATGGCCAAAATACCTGTTCCACATCCCATATCTAAAACAGATTTATTTTCTAAATCTAATTGTAATAAATGCTGAATCATCATATGTGTGGTTTCGTGATGCCCAGTACCAAAACTCATTTTTGGTTCAATTACAATGTCGTATGTAAGATTAGGATTCTCGTGAAAAGGAGCTCTTACACTCACTAGTTCATCCACTTGTATAGGTGTAAAATTCTTTTCCCATTCTGCATTCCAGTTGGTTTGTGCCACTTCTTTCTTTTGATAATCTATCTGAAATTCATCTGAATTTAAAACAAAAATATCGTTTAAAATACCGTCAAAATATTCGTCTTTTTGAATGTAAGCAGTAACTCCAATTTCATTTTCTACAAAGCTCTCAAAACCCACATTACCTAATTCTGCAATTAAAATTTCTGTTGCAGGTTCTTTAGGTGTTATCGTAAAATTGTATTCTATATAAATATTATCCATCATAAAAAAAGCGTCAAGAATTAAATCTTGACGCAAATTTATTGGTTTTAAATTTAAGTTCTTTTAAATCGCTTTTATAATTGCAGAAAAATCTGTTGCTTTTAACGCTGCACCACCAATTAAACCACCATCTACATCTGGTTTAGAGAAAATTTCTTCTGCATTTGCAGGTTTTACACTACCACCATATAAAATAGAAACAGCTTCTGCTACTTCTGCATTGTATTTTTCAGCAACAATACTTCTAATAAATGCATGCATTTCTTGTGCTTGTTCTGCACTTGCAGTTTCTCCTGTACCAATTGCCCAAACAGGCTCGTATGCTAAAACAATACTTGCCCAATCTTTAGCTTCTAAATGAAATAAAGCATTTTTTAACTGACTTTCTACAACATTAAAATGATTGTCAGATTTTCTATCTTCTAACAACTCACCAAAACAAAAAATAGTTTCTAAATCATTTTCTAAAACTGCATTTACTTTTTCTGCAAGTAACTCATCTGTTTCACCAAAATAAGTTCTTCTTTCTGAATGTCCTAAAATAACCGTTTTTATACTGATTGATTTTAACATATCTGCTGAAACCTCACCTGTATAAGCACCACTTTTTGCTTGATGCATATTTTGTGCAACAACTTCGATACTAGAACCTTCTGCCAGATTTACAGCCGATTCTAAATTTACGAATGAAGGTGCAACAATAACTCTTGTATTTTCTAATGATAAATTTTCAATTTCAGTTTTTACACCGTCAATTAAAGTTTTAGTTTCTTCTTTATCATTGTTCATTTTCCAATTTCCAGCTACTATCTTTTGTCTCATAATTATAAATTTATTTACCTGTAAATTTAAGAAATGTTACATAAATAAAACTCAGAAAAAAAAATAGTTACTAAAACGTTTTACTTACTACATTTGTAAGGCTTTTCTGATGTTTTTATCTGTTGCTTTTGTAGCTTTAAATAGCGTTATCTCTCCTTTTTCATCAACAATCATATACCTCGGAATCCAACTTAGGTTAATAAAATCTACAAAATCACCATCATTCATACCGTTTGGTAAATTATAATGTTCGCCTTTTAAATTATATTTTTTTATTGCCTTTTTCCAAGAAGGATTACTTCTATCAACAGATAAAAATAAAAACACCACCTCTGGAAATTCTTTTTGCAAAGCTTTTACTTTTGGGAAACCAACAATACAATCTTTACACCAAGAAGCCCAAACATCAATCATAATTTTTTTTCCTTTATGTTGATGTAAAACTTCTCTTAAGGTAGTTTTAGATTTATCTAAACCCACTAACATTTCTAGGTTGGCCTCTTCAGAAAATTGTTTTTGATCTTCTGAGCAACTAAACAACAATAAAACAGCAAATAGTATAAAGATTTTTTTCATATTAATTTGTCCATTAAAAAGTTTGCTTCTTACAAATCTTAAAAATTTAAAATAGTATTTTTGTAAAACTTTAAACAAAAGTAATGACAACAGCACAACTAGTATCACAAATAAATCTAAAAAAGTCATTTTTATGTATTGGTTTAGATGTTGATTTAACTAAAATACCTAAGCATTTATTAACTTTAGAAGATCCTATTTTTGAATTTAACAAAGCCATCATTGATGCTACACATCATTTATGTGTTGCCTATAAACCGAATACTGCTTTTTATGAAGCTTATGGCATAAAAGGTTGGCAATCACTTGCAAAAACAATAAGTTATATCAACAAAAATCATCCCGAAATTTTTACAATTGCAGATGCTAAACGTGGTGATATTGGCAACACATCAACAATGTACGCAAAAGCTTTTTTTGAAGATCTAGCTTTTGATTCTGTTACAGTTGCTCCTTATATGGGTAAAGATTCTGTAGAACCCTTTTTAGCTTTTAAAGACAAACATACTATTCTGTTGGCATTAACTTCTAACAAAGGTGCTTTTGACTTTCAGACGAAAAAAGTTGATGATAAAGAGTTGTATCAACAAGTTTTAGAAACATCTAAAGACTGGAAAAATTCAGAAAATTTGATGTATGTTGTTGGAGCTACAAAAGCAGAATATTTTAAAGAGGTTAGAAAAATTGTACCAAATTCTTTTTTACTAGTACCTGGAGTTGGTGCTCAAGGTGGTAGTTTACAAGATGTTTGTAAATATGGATTGTCTGAAAATATTGGCTTATTAATTAATTCTTCTAGAGGAATAATTTATGCATCAAACTCAGAAAATTTTGCTTTAGCTGCTGCTGAAAAAGCGAAAGAACTGCAATTGCAAATGGAAGTTTTGTTACGATAAATACAACTTCGTTAAGTTACTATTTTGTGTAAGCCTTTGAAATATGTATATGCTTAAACCGCTTTTCTTTCAACTATATTCGATAAAAAGTCTAAGAAATTATTAATTAAATAAAAAAGTTATAATAATTTCTTAGACCTCATTGATCCCCAATCAATGATAAGGGGTTTAAATATTGTTAAACATAAGAAGTGTTTTTGATTTCATACTTTTATTACAAAAAATAGTCATCTCCTTTTATAGGATTACAAAAATATTGTATTTTCTCTTTACTATTTAACGAAATTAAAATAAGACCTTTTATGCAGTAGCCTCTTTATCTAAATATTGTAATTTATTTAGTTTTTGTAAAAGCTTCATCGCTTTAAATGCAGCCAAATCACTTAAGGTTTCGTCTAAAAATCGGTAACTATTGGATGCTTCAATAAGACGATGATATTGTTGGTGTAAATGTTCTTTAAGTTGAGATAATTGCTTTTTGTAGTACATATGGTGGAGGAATTTATAAATCAAATATAAACTTTTTGACAAAGCACTTTTCTTAAAATTTTCTTAAAAATGAACTATATACAAATGATAAACAATGTATTACCCATTTTTAATTTCATCAAATTATCAAAAAATTACAACTACCTATTATCTTGTAAGGCAAAAACTTTTTGCAATAAAGCTGTATTTCTTAGCCCTACTTTTTCTCTAATTCCTTTTTCTTCAACTTCAATCATTGTAAAAACCCCTTTTAAAGCCTGTTCTGTAACGTAAGCGGTTAAATCTGGGTTTACATTTTTTGTAAACGGTATTGCATTATACTTTGTAATTAAATTACTCCAAATTTTATCTGCTCCTACTTTTGTAAAAGAGTTGTTAATTACCGGACTAAAACTTTGGTATAATTTATCTTTTGTTTTGGTTTGTAAATAACTTGTTGCAGCATTTTGCTGGCCTAATAATATATTTTTAGCATCGTTAAATGTAATTTCTTTAACAGCATTTATAAAAATTGGTGTTGCTGTTTGTACAGCATCTTCAGCAGCTCTGTTTAATACTTTTATACCTTCATCTGCTAAATTACCTAAACCTATTTTACGTAAACCTTTATCTACTGCTTGTAATTCTTCTGGCAGCAATATTTTAACCATTTCGTTTCTATAAAAACCGTCTTTAGCGGTTAATTTAGTTACTTGATTTTGTATACCATTGTCTAAAGCTTGGCGCAAACCTTTACCTATTTGCTCTTGAGACAATACACCTTCTGCCCCATTTGGCAATTGACTTGCTATTTTTTGCAATTCTGCACAACTTACAAACTGAACTGCAATAACGAATACTAAGAATCTTTTTATCATTTTTGTTGATTTATTATCTACTTTTTTCGACACTTAAATCGGTAAAAAGTCACTATTTAAAACTATCCGTTTTTTTATCATACCCATAAGCACAGTGTTTACAGCCGCTTTTGCAGCAATACCCTCGTTTAAGGTGGTATTTTTCTGTAAAAACTTTATAGCCTTGTTTGTTGATATAAAAATCGTCTGGCTCTAATTCTATTCTTGGTGTAAACATATCGTAAAAGTAATATTTTAAAAACTGATATTCTAGATTAGTTATTATTTCTGATTTCTCTTTTTCTCATAGGCATTCTATCAATAACTGTAAATAATTTTTTAGTATTTAATACAGTATTTTGCTTTAACTTAACACCACTGTCTAAACCTATTAAAACAACTTTAAAACTTTCTGATGCTTTTTTAAATTTCTTGGTTTTTATTGTTGATGCTGACCAATCAGAATCAAAATCAATCTTATATTGCTTTTTTACAAACTGATAAACTTTTATTTTTCTCTCTACAAGACCTTTTTTATCTTTTGATAAATTTTTGATTTGTTGTTGCAATTTTTCATCACTTTTATCATCAGAAAAAACCAATAATACTCTATTTTTCCATTGCATTCTTGTTAAATCTTGGCTGTAAGATTGTATTACAAATGCATAAAAGCAAAACCAAAATAAAGTTGTTTTAAGCATAAATTTATTGTGTTAATCAATGGCTTTCTTATAAGCTGTTGTGCCACCAACAATCGGGATTGTGATTGTTGTACTCTCTAAATCTACAGTTAACTCAGTTCCTGGTTCAGGTAACAAGGTGTAATTATTATCAGAAGAAAAAATCATTAATCCAATTTGCTGTCCTTTTTTTATGATTTGATCATCTGGTTGCAAATCAAAAGTCATTTCATAAAATTTACCTGGTTGCAAAGGTTTACTTTTTGTTAATGATTTGTAATTTTGTAAGTCTGCCCAACCACGAGTAATGATATTATCAGTTATTTTTGTTCTTCTACCCTTGCTCCATGGTAAAGAAACCAAATACACAGATAAATTTACGGCTTCTGCAGAACTAGCAGCTTTTATAGTAATTGAGGGCACTCCAGAAATGTGTACATCTTCATTTAAAATTGGAGAAACATACAACAAACGATGATTGGTGTAGGCTGCTTGAGCTAATGCCTCTGAAGAAAAAGAGTAATTATCTACTAGGGTTTCTTTTCCTTTTGATTTTGTACTACTTAAAGATAAACCTCCTATTTTTGGTGCACCTGCATTTAAAAATAGCGTTACCTCTTTTGCTAACGGATTTGGATAATTTTCATAAGCTGTTGGTTCACTCCTTTTATCATCTTCTCTAACAATCCAAGCTTTTGGATCATTTTCAACTCCGTTTTCAATTCCGTGTAAATATTTGGTAAACCAACGATTCATCATTTGCATTGGTGGTGGGCCTCCATGACCATTTTGATGATAATAAATTTGAGTTGGTAAACCCATTTCTGATGCTTTTTTATAAATACGATAACTGTGTTCTGGCATCACATTCCAATCGTTAAAACCATGAGACATCAGCAATGCGGCTTTCATAGGTTTCATATCATTTAAATAATCTCTACCTGCCCAAAAATCATTATAATCTCCAGTAATTCTATCCATACCATTTATCATTTCTTTATCTCGAACAGTAGCATTGGCATAGTCTCTTTTTCGAATAAATTTCTTAGAATTACTATCCTTAAAAATTCCTGTATTTGGTATTAAATCTTCACCTCCACTATGTATAAAGTCATATAGCACATCAATATCTTCTCCTAAATATCCTCCAGGAGAACGCACCAACCCATTGGATCTATAATAATGATAGTAGGATGTATTTGGTGCAACAGGAATAATAGCCTCCAAACCTTCAACTCCAGTTGTTGCAGCTGCTAAGGGAATGGTTCCATTATAAGAAGTACCTGTCATACCTACTTTTCCTGTAGACCAAAATGCTTTAACTTCTTCGTTTCCTGTTCTAGATGTATATCCTTTAGCTCTTCCATTTAACCAATCTATAACTGCTTTTGGTGCTAACGATTCATTATCTCCACCCACTGTTGGGGCACCATCAGACAAACCAGTACCTGGTGAGGAAGAGTGTACAACAATATAACCTCTAGGTACCCAGGTTTTAATTTGAGAATTGGAAATTATAGGACGCTTACCTCTTCTTTTAACTTCTGCATGATTTCTTTGCTTTGGTTTCTCTCCGAGTTCGTGTTTGACATCCCAAAAAATAGGTGCATTTCCTGCTGTACCAGCATAATAAGGACTAGATTCATAAACCACAGGTAATTTTAATCCGTTTTCGGTTTGTGCTGGTCTTGTTACATCTACATGCATTCTGTCCATTTTTCCATCACCATCAGTATCAAAAGTAGTTTCTACCCATAAATCGTGACGAATCCATTTCGATTGATCTTTAAAAGCCGCTACAATTTGTGCTTCACCATCTTTAAAAACAGGAACTGCTTGATCTTGTGCATGTATTTTTAATCCTATAAATAAGAATGTAAAAATTAAAATTTTTATTTTCATAAGTTACCTTTATTTAAGTTGTAATAATAGTATGTAGTTTATTTTTTGTTTCCTGGGTGATATCTAGATTTTACTCTTTTTAAAACATCTTCTCTATAATAAGCAACATCTTTAAATTGCTTATCAGCGTATCTTTGAGCTTGATCTGCAAAATGAGGAGATTTTGGATCTCCACTTTGACCTCCAGCTAATAATGTTTTTGCGGTTACCTTATTGCCAAATTCTACAACAGCCACAAAACTGTTACCAGAAGTTCCATATTGGCGTTTTGTATCCTTTCCAAATCGAGTTCCAAATGAAGCCAATGCTCCCCAAGAACTAGAAGCCATACCAACTGGAATACTTGGTTTCGCATCGTTAAAATCTTGTTGAATTTCACCATCATTTCTTTGATAACGATTAAACTCTCCCCAAGGAGTTTTCCAAGACCCAAAATCTTCTTTTATGTTGTTTAACGCTTGTTGAAAAATCTCTAATCTTTCTAAATAACTGGAAGTTTTACTCATATACTCAAATCTACCTAATCTAGAAATTCTTTTATTTCCAACCATTCTTGGTATTTTTCCAGATCGATAATATGCTCTTAAATAAAATTGCGTTAAGGTCATTTCTATTGAACTTACTGAAACTTTAAAATCCCAATTTTTTAAAAGTGCTATTGCTTCTCTGGCTTCTTTATTGTTAACTTTAGAGGCTTTTGCTGCTTCTAATAAGCCTGTAATTAACATCTCTGCACCTGGTAAATATGGATCGTAAGCCAAATCGATTAATGAATCTAAGGTCAAATTTTTTGCTTCTGTTAGTAATGGAATGGCGTGAATTCCTCGAAAATTTTCTGGAAAGGAATGCATATAAGCTGGATAATCTTCTTTTTTAGGGCTATATTCTAAAGCACTCGTAAACGGTGTGGAATTGCAATTTTGAATCCATCCATTTGGAGGGTTTAGAACTAAAATATTGTCTTCTAAAGGATGTAATCCTTGCCAATCGGTTTTTGGGTTACTTCCATCTACAGGTTGGGTATAGTCAAAGCTTTGGTTTCGTTTTGGAATAAAATTTCCATGGTAATACGCAATAGTTCCATCTGCATCAGCATATACTGTGTTGTTGGAAGAATTTGTTCTTATATTCATCATTTCATAAAACTCTTTATGATTTGATTTTTTTGTTCTGGTAAATGATTGCTCTAGAGCTTTTATTGGACTCCACATTAATGCAGTTGTTACCCATTTATCTTCATTTGCATGTGTAATTGGCCCACGATGCGTTCTATAGGTCATAAAAGATTTTTCTTTTAATCCGTTTACAGTTTTATATTTTAAATTTACTTTTATAGAGTCCATTGGTTTAATGTCTTCTCCATATTTGTATGAAGTCTTTGAGCCATTTTTTACAACCGTTTCTTCAAATTCGTCAATAATATCAGTACCTGTTGATGTATGCATCCAACCTGTTTTTCTATTAAATCCTTGATACACAAAAAACTGCCCCCAAGTAACAGCTCCATAAGCATTTAAACCTTCTTCGCTTACCATATGGACTTCTCCTCTAAAAAAGAACGAAGTATGAGGATTGATCAATAGCATCGCATTACCCGATTTTGTTTTGGAACCTGCAATTGCAAATCCGTTAGAACCTCTAGGCTCATTGTCCTTTAAACGAATTAACCCTTCATTTACCACTGCCATTTTATTATCACCATCGTAAAAATCTTTAATTTTTTTTGTAGAAACTCTTTCGATATCACCACCTATAGAACCTTCGCTAAAATACATAGGCATCCAAGGCTCAAAATGGGTTATTAATTTTGGTTTTACGTCTGGATTTTCTGCCAAATAGTAATTCAATCCATCAGCAAAAGCTACACACAACTTTTGTAACCAAGAAGGACTGTTTTCAAAATTTTCTTTGGCTTCTTTTTCAGTCATGTACAAACGAGCACGTAAATCGCTATACAAATATTTTTCTCCTTCTACCTCTGCCAATCTTCCTATTGCCCAAATATAATTGCGTTCTATGCGATTAAAATCGTCTTCAGCTTGTGCGTATAACAACCCGAATACAGCATCTGCATCTGTTTTTCCGTAAACATGTGGCACCCCAAAATCGTCTCTAATAATTTCTGTATTTTTGACATGCTGTTGCCAACGTTCTTGTTCGGTAAAAACTACTTTTTTAGTACAGCTTAATAGAACTAGTAATGAGAGTATGATTATTTTTTTCATCTTTAATTTTTAAGTACAGAAAACTCGATACTAGAATCTGTAAAAACAGTATGCGTTTGTGTTTTAAAGTCGGCCTCATCTGCTTTGTAAATATTATCTACATACGTTTGCGGATTTAAATCGATTAAAGGAAACCAAGTACTTTGCACTTGAATCTGTAATTTATGTCCTTTTTTAAACGTATGAAAAACATCTTGCAATTTAATATTTACAGCTGTT
This sequence comes from Polaribacter litoreus, assembly GCF_054584775.1. Lineage (NCBI taxonomy): Bacteria > Pseudomonadati > Bacteroidota > Flavobacteriia > Flavobacteriales > Flavobacteriaceae > Polaribacter > Polaribacter litoreus. Next base: position 212,275 of record NZ_JBTLRD010000003.1, read on the forward strand.
TTTTTGTTAGGTGTAAAAGGTTCTGGTTTTTCGAAACTGTTTCTAAAACGCCCTCTTAAAACTTCACTCCTAACCATTAAATGATAATTACTCATTTTTAAATGATCTTGTAAGCCTTCATTATCTTCTTTTGTATCTGATGGATGAACATCAATCACCTTTACAATCCAATCTGCTGCAGTTCCTGTAGTTGCTACTTTTAGTTTCGCTAAAATATCTCCAGCTAATGTAAAGTCTTCAGTTAAAACATCCGTTTCAAAAACCAAAACATCAGGTCTTCTCGCTGCAAAACGCTGATCGTCTGTCATGTATTTTCTAGGTGTAAAAACGGTTTTAATATCCTCAGAATAAGGTACAGGACGTTTGATATCACTAATAAAATTAATTTTTGATGTTGATTTTTTATCCGAAGTTAATTCTTGATTTTCAGACAAAAACCAATCTTCTTTCACTACATTTTTTGGTGGCCATGAATCGTAAGATTTCCATTCTTTTTTACCTGAATCAAAAACATAAGCTTCTGGTAAACCTGAATTTTTATCACCTTTACCTTTTAAGAAATGGTTAAAAAATTTTGTTTCTATTTCTGATTGAAATTTTAAAGAAATTGAATCGCCAAAATAATAATTACCAACTGTATTTTTTACGGTATTTCTTGCCCATTTCCCATGATCCCAAGGCCCGAAAACCAAAGTATTGTAATTATCTTTTCCGTTTTTTTCTATCCCTTTATAGGTTTCTAAAGGTCCGTATAAATCTTCAGCATCAAACCAACCCCCAACAATCATAGTTGCTACAGTACTTGGTACTTTATCCATGTGTTGTATTATTCCTTTACTCTTCCAATTTTCATCGTAATTTGGATGCTCTACAATTTCTTTCCAGAAAAAATCATCAATTCTATCTTTCGAAGCTGTTGCATTAACGTCTAATTTATCATACTGAAAAAACTCATTTAAATTTTTTAATGGTCCTTTATCTAAGAAAAATTGATATTGATCTTGCGAATTCATCTTTGGAAAAGAATACCAAGAAGTGTCTGTTGGAGTATCTTTATAAGTACCAAACAAAGAAATGGCTCTAAAATAACTTAATAAAAAAGCTCCATTATGATGAAAATCGTCAAAGAAAAAATCGCCAATACAAGCTTGTGGAGAAGCCGCTTTTAATGCAGGATGCGCATCTATTGCAGAAACTGTTGCATAATGCCCAGGATAAGAAATTCCCCAAGTACCCACATTTCCGTTATTATTTTCTACGTTTTTCACTAACCAATCAATGGTATCATAAGTATCAGAAACCTCATCAGATTCATTTTCTTTTTTATTGGGTTTGTACGCTCGCATATTATCGTAAACGCCTTCACTCATCCATCTACCTCTAACATCTTGATAAACAATAATATTACCTTCTTTCATTAAATGAATATTTGGTCCAATTTTAGTTTTCATTCCATCTCCATAAGGTTTAGAACTATAAGGCGTTCTTTGCATTAAAATTGGATATTTTTTAGAAGTATCTTTAGGCGAATAGATTGTAGTATGCAGTTTTATGCCATCTCGCATTGTAATATCTACTTCTTTTTTGGTGTAATTGTCTGCTACATAATTCTCTTTTTTCTCTTCCTTTTCTAAGGATGAATTACAAGAAATAAAAATAAAAATGCTGCAAAAGAATACTAGTAATTTTGTTTTCATAATGGTGTTTGATTTGTTGTTATAAATTTACAAAACAAAAAGAGTTTGGAAAAGAAACCATTGTTAAAATGAATTTTGGTTATTATTATAATTTTCTAAATATCAAAATAGAACTATTCTAGTAATTAATTCTTTGGCACTCTTTTTGTTAAAAAAATGTTAACTCAACTTACCTAAACTTTAATAAGCTTCTTGAATTTATCAAGAGGAAAAAAAATCAAATTTATTAACTTTTAAAAACTAGGTATTATGAGTAGAAAAGAATCTCCAGAAATTAATGCAGGGTCTATGGCAGACATCGCATTTTTATTATTAATCTTCTTTTTGGTAACAACAACTATGAATGTTGATGCAGGAATTAACAGAAAAATTCCGAAGAAAGATCCATCAGCAGCGGCATTAACCATTAAAGACAAGAACATTTTAGAGGTAAACATCAACCTTAAAAACGAAATTTTTGTAGAAGGTGAAATTGTATCACCAAAAACTTTAAAACAAATTGCTATCGATTTTATAGATAATGGTGGTGGTTTAGATACCCAAAACAAACCCTGTGATTGGTGCCAAGGACAACAATTATCAACCTCATCAGATCATCCAACAAAAGCTTTTATCTCTGTAAAAACAGATAGAAACACCAATTACGAAACTTATATTTTAACAATAGATCATTTAAATGCGGCTTACACACATTTAAGAAATAAATTGGCGGTAAAATTGTACAACAGAAATTATGTAAGCTTATTAGAAGATTATAAAAAAACGAATCATCAAGATAAATTACTTGAATCGAAAATTAAATTAATTCGAGAAAAATATCCGCTTTTATTATCTGATGCAGATATAAAAAACTGATATGGTACTCACAGAATTTATTAGTACTTTTACCTAAAATGTATCTTTTACGTGTTAGATTTTATTGAATTTTCTTTTTTAGATATTTTAGATATTTTGCTAGTAGCAATACTACTCTACTATATTTATAAATTATTAAAAGGTACTGTTGCCATTAATATTTTTATTGGTATTGCATTAATTTTCTTAATCTGGAAAATAACACAAGCCTTAAAAATGGAAATGCTAAGTGGTATTTTAGGCTACTTACTTTCTGGTGGTGTTATTGCTTTAATTATAGTTTTTCAGCAAGAAATACGTAAATTTTTGCTGATGATTGGTACGACAAACTTCTCTAACAAAAAAAGTTTTTTAAAGCAACTTAAGTTTTTACAAACCGAAATTGGTTCTGAAATTGAAGCTGAAAAAATTGTAAGAGCTTGCAACAACATGTCTAAAAACAAAACTGGTGCTTTAATTGTTATTGAACGCACCAATAGTTTAGACTTTTTAGTGAATACTGGAGACCAAATGAATGCTTTAGTAAATGAGGTGATCTTAGAAAGTATATTTTTTAAAAACAGTCCTTTGCACGATGGTGCCACCATTATTAGAGATAATTATGTTGTGGCTACAAGAGTGGTTTTACCTATTTCTGATAGCACAAAAATACCAGCAAGATTTGGTTTAAGACACAGAGCTGCAATTGGCGTAACCGAAAAAACAGATGCTATTTGTTTATTGGTTTCTGAAGAAACAGGCGAAATTTCTTACATTAAAGATGGTGAATTTGTTTTGTACACCACCCAAGATGAATTGATAGAAAAAATAAAAAAAGACAGTATTTAAAATAAAAAAAAGCTCTCAAAATTTGAGAGCTTTTTAATTTTATATTTTTTTAATGATATCCAATTAGGATTCCATATCATTTTCAATTTCTTTTACTTTTGCATCAATTTTATCCATTGTAGCTTTAAAAGAGGCTTTGGCTTCTGCACTTAAATTTTTAATGTACATTTCGCTTTTCTCAGCAAACTCTTCAGTTTCTTTTGCAAACTCAGAGTTTTTAATATTTTCTGCGCCTTTATCCATTTGTGTTTTTACATAAGCAGCGTAAGATTTTAAATGCGCTTCTGCTTTTTCATCATCAAATTCTGGAATTGAAATATCATCGAAAGCAGATTTTACATCATTTCCAAATTCATTTAACTCGTCTCCAGCTTCTTCTAATCCTTCATTAATTTCGTTTCCTATTTCAGTAGTCTCTTCATTAATTTCTTTTTTGGTTTCGTTTTTACAAGATGTGATTACTAAAGCTGCAATTACCAATATTGATATTCCTAGTTTTTTCATAATTTATGTTTTTGTATTGATTAATAATTTATTACGATACAAAAATAGAGGTATGATAAACTGTTTTTTATCTCTAAAAAATCTTTTTTTAACTCGTTTAAAAAGTAATTGTGTTTAAATTGATGGTTTTGCGAAGTATTTTAAGAAGCTACATCTAAACTAAACTGCTTGTCGTACAAATTTTTATAGTAGCCATTTTCTTTTTCTAACAACTCTTGATGCGAACCTTGTTCTACGATCAATCCTTTATCCATTACAACAATTTGATCTGCTTTTTGTATGGTTGCTAATCTGTGTGCAATTACAATTGATGTTCTGTCTTTGGTAATGGTTTCTGTTGCAAATTGAATCATTTGTTCTGCATGAGCATCTACAGAAGAAGTAGCTTCGTCTAAAATTAAGATACTTGGTTTGCTAACATAAGCTCTTAAAAAAGCAATTAATTGTCTTTGTCCTGAAGATAACATTGCTCCACGTTCTTTTACATTATAATGATAACCTCCAGGAAGTGTCATTATAAAATCGTGAATACCAATTTGTTTTGCGGCTTTTTCAACTTCTTTTAAAGTGATGTTTTCATCTTTTAAAGTGATGTTATTCAGAATAGAATCTGAAAATAAAAAAACATCTTGTAATACAATGGCAACTTGATTTCTTAAACTTTCTAAAGTATAATCGTCTACAGAAATTCCGTCTATTTTTATACTACCACCATCTATTTCGTAAAAGCGATTTATCAAATTAATAATGGTCGATTTTCCTGCTCCAGTTGCACCAACAATGGCAATAGTTTGTCCAGATTTAACTTCTAAAGAAACCCCTTTTAGAACAAGTTCGTCTTTAACATAACTAAATTTAACATCATCTAAACTGATATCACCTTTTAATTTTTCAGCTTTAATTGTTCCGTTTTTGGTGATGCTGCTATCAGTATCTATCACTTTAAAAACACGTTCGCCAGCAACAATACCCATTTGTAATTGATTAAATTTATCTGCAATTTGGCGTAAAGGTCTAAATAACATTTGTGCAAATTGTATAAAACCCATTATCATACCAATAGAAATACCAGAATCTTGCACAACTTGTCCACCACCAAACCAAACAATTAGTCCAATACCTATGGATGATAAAATTTCTGCAATCGGAAAAAAGATTGAAAAATACCAAATGGTTTTAATATTTGCTTTTTTGTGCTTATCGTTAATTTCTTTAAAATTCTGATATTCAATGTTTTCACGATTAAACAATTGTACAATTTTCATACCTGTTACTCGCTCTTGAACAAATCCGTTTAAATTGGCAACTTGATTTCTAACTTCTTGAAAAGTAGCTTTAATTGCCACTTGAAACAATTTTGTAGCATAAATTAAAATGGGTAAAATTGATAAAGTGATTAATGCTAATTTCCAATTTAACACTAACATTACTACAGTTACTGCTAACATTTTTAGAATATCACTTAAAATGGTAAACACACCATTGCTAAAAAAAGCAGCTATGGTTTCGATATCAGAAACAACTCTTGTTACTAATTTACCCACAGAATTATTATCGAAATAAGACATTTTAAACTGTAAAATATGTCTGAATATTTTTGCTCTTATATCTCTAATAATATGTTGCCCAACCCAATTTGCAAAATAAATGAATGAAAACTGAAGCGAAACTTCTATCAACAAAATAACCAACATGATTAAGGCATAATTACGCAAACCAACTTTATCATTAGATAAAATATAATCGTTAACCGTATTTATTAAAACCAAAGGTGATAAAACCGAAAATAAGGCTAATAATATAGTTGATGAAGATGCAATAAAAAAATACAAACGATAGCGTTTTGCAAAAGACATTAGTCTCGAAAAAATTTGCATATCAAAAGCATTCCCTGTTTTTTCTGCCAAAACTTAATATTTTATTTTTGTTAAAAATAATCCTTTTGCAGGAACTGACAATCCTGCATTTCCTCTATTTCTACTTTCTATTATTTTTCTAAAATCATCTACAGATAATTTACCTAAACCAACATCAATTAAAGTACCAACAATTGCTCTTACCATATTTCTTAAAAAACGATTTGCAGAAATATGGAACGTTAGTTCGTCTCCTTTTTGTTGCCAAAAAGCCTCTGTAACATCGCAATTAAAAGTGTACACTTCAGTTTTTACTTTAGAAAAAGTTTGGAAATTTGTGTATTCTAAAAGTAATTTTGCGGCTTCATTCATTAAAGTTACATTTGGTTTTTGAGAATGAATCTGCCAAGAAAAATCTAACAAAAACGGATTTCTACCTAACCAAATTTTATATTCGTAACTTCTAGATTTAGCATCGAATCTTGCGTGTTTTTCATCATCAACCAAAAAAACCTGCTGTACAGAAATATCGTTTGGTAAAATTGAATTTAATTTAAATACAATTTTATCTTTTAATGGGGTATCAATATTAAAATGAGCAAACATTTGTGTTGCATGCACACCTGTATCTGTTCTTCCTGCACCCACAACTTCTATTTTTTCTTGATAAATTGTACTTAGTGCATTATTTAATTTTTCTTGCACAGAAATAACATCTGGCTGAATTTGCCAACCATGATAATTTTTTCCATTGTAAGAAAGCTCTATAAAATATCTCAAGAAAATGTGTTTTTGAAGAGACCAAAATTACATAATTTATTTTGTTATGATTACTTTTGAAATGTGAAAAAAATCTTATTATTATCTGACACACATAGTTATATTGATGATCAAATTTTAAAGTTTGTAAAACAAGCGGATGAAGTTTGGCATGCAGGCGATATTGGGAATTTAAAGGTTACTGATGCTATAAAAAAAATAAAACCTTTACGTGCAGTTTATGGCAATATTGATGATAAAGATGCTAGGGCTGAATTTCCTTTAGACAACAAATTTAATATTGAAAATGTTTCTGTTTGGATGACTCATATAGGTGGATATCCTAATAAATATAATTTAAGAATTCGTGAAGAGCTCAGTAAAAATCCTCCAAAAATATTTATTGCTGGACATTCTCATATTTTAAAAGTACAATTTGATAAAAAACTAAATGTATTACACTTAAATCCTGGAGCTGCAGGCAATCATGGTTTTCATAAAATAAGAACTATGCTTCGTTTTGAACTGCAAAAAGGAGAAATAAAAAATTTAGAAATTATAGAATTGGCTAAACGTGGTTAAATTCTTCGATTTCTAAAACAGGAAGTTCTACTGATATTTGTGTTCCGTTGTTGTTTGAGGACTTGATATGAAATTTACCTTTCATCATTCGTATTCTAGCTTTAATTTGATTGATTCCTAAACCATCTTTTACATCGATTTTATTTTTATCGAAACCTATGCCATCATCAGAAATTTTAAGATAAAGAACCTTATTTTCTTCTTTTAATTGTATGAGTGCGTTGTTTGCTTTGCTATGTTTTATTACATTGTTTACAAATTCTAAAATTATATTGTGGACTTTAATTTCAAAATTTTGCGAATACCTTCTAATTTCACTAATATCCGTATCTAAGGTTAATTCTGAATTAGAGAATTTATCTGCGAGATCTCTTATTGCAAACATTAAACCAAATTTTAATAAAACGGAGGACACCAAATTATGAGACAAGCCTCTTACTTTATCTGATGCTTCTTCAATTATTCGTTGAGTTTTATCAATTTCTACAGGGGTTTTACCATTAAATTGTTTTCTTGTAGCTTGTAAATGTAAATTTGCTGAAGATAACAAGGCACTTACACTATCATGTAAAATTTCTGCAATTTGTTTTCTCTCAGACTCTTTACCATCTATAGTTGCGTTTAAAATTCTTGCTTGAGATTCTGCTTTAATTTTTTCAATTTCTTTGTTTTTAAGTAGTTCTTTTTGTGAAAAACTTAATGCCAAATTTTTCTGTTTTAATTTATTTAAATTGATGATATAGGTTAAGGATGAAATAATTAATAAAGCTACAACGCCTAAAATCCAAAAGGTACGTTGTTGCTTTAATCTTTTATTTTCTTCTTCTTGTCTTACTATTTTTTTTGCGACATCAACATTATATTCAGCATTTATTTTTTTTATTGCACTTCTAAATTCATTATCTCTTAGCTCATCTCTTATTTCATAGGAAATTTCTTGAAAATCATATGCCTTGTAATCTTTTAAATTTCTTAAAGCCCAAGCCAAATTAAAATATAAACTTGATTTGAATCTTATTGATTTAGAACTCTCGTTATTTTTTATTAAATCAAGGGCTTTTAGATAATAATCTTTAGCTGTGTTGTATTTTTTTTGAATTAAATAAATACTTGCTAAGTTTCCGAGAGCAGCTGCATGGTTAACATTATCATTTCTAGATTTATGAATTTCTATTGATTTATTAGCATAAATTTCAGCTTTATCATACAAACTATCATTGATATATAGTGCAGATAAGTTACTGTACGCAATAGCTTTCGTATCTAACACTAACGGATTATATTCATCAAAACTTATAACCTTTTTATAAAAAAATAGAGTACTATCTTTATAAACCTGTAATGAATCTCTCTCTTTTAATTTGTGATAGGAACTACCCAATCTAAGAAGATTCTCTACCAAATGAAGATTGTATTTATTACTAAAATTATCATCTTCTTTTAATAAAGAATCTTTTAAAATTAAGTTAACATTTTTCTTGAAATACTTTATTCCATTCTTAAAACTTAGCGTTTCATAAAATATATTACCTATTAAAAAATTAGTCTTTAGGTTAATATCTATTTCGTCCTGACCAACAGAATCTAGAATTTGAAAAGCTTTTTTTAGAGCTAAATCAAATTGTTTTTCCTTATAGATACTATCAATTTCAACTAATTTTTTATATGTAACACTATCTTGTTTTTTATTTAAAATTTTATACGAAGATGCTAATCCTTTATAAGATTTTAAACTAGGTAAAGCTTGAAAAAGAATAGTAATTGATAGAAGTATACTTTTAAATGTTATCAATTAATATTTTTTTTAATTAATTATAACCTCAGGTTTTCTTGTTACCATTAAAAAATCAGAAGATTTTGCGTTTGGATTACTAATATAATTTACAAAATCAATTTTTAATGGTTTCCCTTCTTCTTTTTCTAAAGTTCTAGAAAAACTAGTTTCACTTCCAGCACCATCTTTCAAATGCACCTCATAAGTACTAATTGATTCATTATACACAAAAGAAACATCTACATCATTTTTTACATCGAAAAATAAATCATATGTACCATCTTGGTTTCCTTCTACACTGTAAGATGCTAGTTTAATTCCATTTTCTTTTCTTTGAAGACTTATATTATCATCAGTAATAGAAATGTATGCACTTTTATCTGAGTTTGCATCTACAAAACTAACTTTTAAGTTACTATTATCTATAACTAATTCTTGAGAGATACTTTTAGCTGTTTGTGCTACTTTTGCTGGTGATAGTAAAAATTCATTATTATTACCCTCTGTAAACTTATCTACTTTGGTATAATCTTCTACATCAAAATCAACGGAATAAGCTCCTGTTGCATCCCTTTTAATTTGATAGGTTTTTAACAAACCCGACGAGTTGTTTTCTAAGCTAGTTGTTTCTTCGTTAGAACAAGAAGAAAATGCTACACTAACGGCTACTGCTAATGCTAATACACAATTTTTTTTCATGGTTTTAATTTTAAATTTAGACTATTTTAACTACGTAACTACAGGCAGGTTCTACAATGCATACAATAAAAGGTAAATAATATTGGGGAAAACCTTTCAAATTTTTTAGGGGTTAACTAAAATCTTAGTCAAAAATTTGAAATAATAATTTAGACGATTTTATGTTTTACCGCATACATTGCTAAACCTACTGAGTTTTTTACTTTTAATTTTTTTAATAAATTTTTTCTGTGTGAATCTATAGTACTAATACCTAGACTAAGCATTTCTGCAATTTCTGGAGTACTGTACTGCTCTGTTATTAATTTTAATACTTCTAATTCTCTATCGCTTAAGCTTTCTATCAAATACTTATCTGGTAAATCGCGATCTGATACTTTTTGCCCTGATAAGGCTTTTATTAGTTCTTTTTGAATACTTGGCGTAAAAAACTGTTCTCCTCTTACTACCGCTTTTATGGCATCAATAATAAATTCTCCAGCGTTATTTTTGGTGATGTAAGCATTGCAACCAAGATTTAACATTTCTTGTACAATCTTAATATCATCATAACTCGACACGATTACAACATTTTGACTGATGTTATTATCTTTAAAGTGTTTTAAAACTCCAATTCCGTCTATAATAGGCATTGTAATATCTAATACTAAAACGTCTGCCTTATTTTCTGGATTATCGAACCAATTTAATACTTGCTTGCCAGTTAAAGAGTATCCATTAAACTCTATATCCTTATCAGTATTTAGTACAGCTTTGATACCATCAATTACTATCTTGTGATCATCAGCTACGTGAACGTAAATCTTTTCTTTCATTGTTACACTACAAATTTATACTACTAATTTAGATTACACAATCCCCATTTATGGTGAAATTTTTCTCTCCCCATAAATGGGGAGGCGCCTCCCCATTTATGGGGAGAGCACTCTTTTAAATAGCTATTTATCAGCACTTTAAAAAACAGCAAATTTTATAGATTTTGGTGCTTTTTATAGATTTTGTAAAAACTGCTATTTTTAAAAACGCAAAAAACCGAGAAATATCTCGGTTTTTTTCGCACTAAATATACTATTTGTTAGTTTTATCTCAATCTGTCTACAGATTTTACAAGATCTTCATCCTTCTTAATAGCTTTGTTTGCCAAAACAATAAGCAAAATAGCTACAATTGGTAGAAACATCCCAATACCTTTCTCTGAAACTGCGGTTTCTCCAGATAAATTTAGAGACAAATAAATCAATAATCCTAATAAAAAAAGGTTTATCAATATAATAATACGTCCTATAACAAATTGTAATTTCCTGTCTTTGTATAGAAAAACAGTTACAATTGATAAAATAGCAGACATGATGAACGTAAAAGGAATTATTTTTAACATAACATCCTCTTTCGAAAACAAATTTACAACAAATATTTTTTCTTTAGTTGTATTCCATAAATTAAATACAAAAATTAAACCTCCAGAAACTATTGAAGCTAATAATAAATAAATGGTTTGTATTCTTTGAATCATATATATGTATTATAAAACAAAAGTAGAATTTCTTTTTCAAAAAAAGAAAAGTTAAAAGTGAAAAAAAAAGTATATATTTGTCACATAATAACCGCACAAAAATATTGTATAGTGCTATATACAATACTATAAACTCAAACAAAGAATTGTTAAACGTCTTAAGTGTATAAGACTTACTATAACTTAATTAATATATAAATGTTCGAAATTTCTGAACTAAAAGCAAAAAAACTTACTGAATTACAAGTAATTGCAAAATCTATTGGCCTTACCAAAACAAGCCAATTAAAAAAGTTAGATTTGGTGTATCAAATATTAGATAAACAAGCTGCTGATCCTGCAGCTGCACAAAAAACTGCAGCTACTGAAGAAAAGCCAAAGGTAGAAAAGCCAAAGGCAGAAAAGCCGAAAAGAAAAAGAGTTGTTAAGAAAGCAACTGCCAATGAAGTAAAGTCTGTTAAAGAAACTTCATCAGAAGCAACTAAAACAACCAAAAAACCTGCACCAAAAAGAACACCTAAAAAAGAGGTTGTTCAAGAACAAAAAGCAGCAACCGAAACTGAAAAAAATACTGACGTTAAAGAGGTTAAAGAACAAAATCCAGTTCAAAAAAACAACCAACAACGCAATAATAACAGTAAGAATACATCTAGAAACAATAGTCAACATAAAAATAATTCTCAACAAAATAACAAACCAAGATCTAAAGACAATAGTAGAGATAAAAAAACTGTAGCTAGTAGAGGTAATAAATCTAACAATAGGTATAAAGATCCTGATTTTGAGTTTGATGGTATTATAGAAAGTGAAGGTGTTTTAGAAATGATGCCTGATGGTTATGGTTTTTTACGTTCTTCTGATTATAATTATTTATCATCACCAGATGATATTTACGTGTCTCAATCTCAAATTAAATTATTTGGTTTAAAAACTGGAGATACTGTTAGAGGTAATGTTCGTCCGCCAAAAGAAGGCGAAAAATATTTCCCTTTAATTAGAGTTTCAAAAATTAACGGATTAAACCCTAACATTGTTAGAGATCGTGTTTCTTTTGAGCATTTAACACCTTTGTTTCCGCAAGAAAAGTTCGATTTGGCAGAAAGAGGTAGTTCTTTATCAACAAGAATTATCGATTTATTTTCGCCAATAGGAAAAGGACAAAGAGGTATGATTGTTGCCCAACCAAAAACGGGTAAAACAATGCTTTTAAAAGATGTTGCAAATGCAATTGCTAAGAATCATCCAGAAGTTTATCAAATTGTTTTGTTAATTGATGAAAGACCTGAAGAGGTTACAGATATGCAAAGAAGTGTTCGTGGAGAAGTTGTTGCTTCTACTTTTGATGAACCTGCAGATAAACACGTTCGTGTAGCAAATATTGTTTTAGAAAAAGCAAAACGTTTGGTAGAATGTGGGCATGATGTGGTAATTCTTTTAGATTCTATTACACGTTTAGCAAGAGCCTACAACACTGTTGCTCCTGCATCAGGAAAAATACTTTCTGGGGGTATAGATGCTAATGCATTACACAAACCAAAACGTTTCTTTGGTGCTGCAAGAAATATAGAAGGTGGTGGATCTTTAACAATTATTGCCACTGCACTTACAGAAACTGGTTCTAAAATGGATGAAGTTATTTTTGAAGAGTTTAAAGGAACTGGTAATATGGAACTACAGTTAGATCGTAATATTTCTAATAGACGTATTTATCCTGCTATCGATTTAATTAAATCTTCTACAAGACGTGATGATTTATTGTTAGATGATAAAACCGTACAAAGAATGTGGGTGTTGCGTAAATATTTGGCAGATATGAACCCTATAGAAGCAATGGAATTTATTAACGATAGAATTAAATTCTCTAAAAACAACGATGAGTTTTTAATTTCTATGAATGGGTAACATTTTCATTTAAGACATAAAAACAGCCTTTTTTAAAATTTAAAAAAGGCTGTTTTGTTTTATGAATATTCTAAAAGTAAGCTCCAGTTATTAAATAAACCAATTCCAAACCAAGCCAAAACGTACTGTAAAATCTCTATAAGGATAGTTTGGCGCTGAAAAATAGTTCTTTTTAGAAAAGGATGAGGTTACATTATCTACTTTTAAATACAAGCGTGTTCTACGAACTCTTGCATTAAAAAAAACATCAAATGTAGGAAAACCAATTTCTTCTGAATTTTGTAAAGTAAATTCACCTAATAACGGATTGTAAGCATTTGCAAAGTACTTGGTAAAATATTTAAAGGTGATTCCAATATTTACCAACATTGGCTTGCCTTCGAACCAATCATCAGCATAGTAAAAGGTATTTCTTGTTACCAATTCTGGAACTCTAAAAACAGAACTTCCGCTACTAACATTTTGATACATTACAGTATTGTCTAAAGCTAATTTCCAAAATTTAAACTCGCGATTTACCTTTGCTTTTAAATATACAATCTGGTTTTCAAATTGTTGAGGAGTATTATTTGCATTAAAAAAAGTAAAATTATCTATGTTGGTAAAGTTTACATCAGCATTTAACCATTTAGAGGTAAAAGCAAACCCTAAATTTCTTGTATTTACATTGCTAAACGTATCGTTTAGCCAGTTGTAATCATCATAACCACTTTGATGCAAAAGCGTATTAAAATTTGGCGATTTAGAATTCAACAAAATGCTTGCTTTTACAGCAAAAATGCTATCTTTATTATAAACAGCCTCTCCCCTAACATAATTACCAGACAACCTACCTAAACCAGGAGTTATAGACGCATCTGCATTTAACTGAAAGTTTTTAATTTTGGCTTTCCAGTCTGCCCCAAAAGAAATAGCATTGCCTTCTAATTTTAACTTATCTATTTTTTCGCTGCTATTTAAAATAGTATCATATCCATAAGAATAACTAGTTAAGTTAGCTTTAGCTTTAAATTTACCTAAGACATATTTCGAATTGAATTCTAGATTCAATTCATTGTTAGTAATTTTACTTTTAGCAGTTTTATCAACCTCACTTATGGCATTAGCAGAGCCAAAAATGGCAGTTGTAGTAGTAGATTGGTCAAAACGAAAACTTTTATTTTCATTTGTAAAAACATGCCCTACTTTTAAGTTGCTAAAATCTTTATCGTTAATGGTATCTTTATTAGCAATTAACTTGTAACTATGTTCTAAATATATTCGATTACTATCAAACTGACTTTCGGCATCTGTTAAGTTTACATCTAATCGAGAACGTTGATCAAAATTTTCATCCTCATTAATAAAATTTTCTAGCATTTCTGGAGTTAGCCCACCATTTTCTTGATGAAAAAAATCTTGAGAAGCATAATGCCCCCTAACTTCGTATTGATTATTCTCTGTTCTATAGTTAAAAGTTCCTCTAAAATTTCCATTACTAACCAAAGTTCTTCTATAAGCTCCTTGAGATCGTAATCCCTTATAAGACATAGAAAAGTTTAATCTTCTTGAAAAATTTACGGTAAAAATTGCATCAACTACCTGCCCTTGCTGTAAACCTGTTCTGTATAAAATTTCTGTGGTTGGTGTGGGTACTTTAAAATATTTAATATCATCAACCTCTAAATAACTAACTTGTTTTGCAGTATATCCAATATCTGGCAACTTATTTAAATCATTAAAAGTATAGCCTAATTTATTGTGTGTTTGTCCTTGATTATGGAATTCTAAAAACTCAAAATTATCTTTTCTTAAATAATTAAACTTATATTCTTTTTGTAGAGTAAGCGTGGTGTCTACATAAGATGTATCTCTATTATGAGAAATAATTTTATAATCGGTATATTTTGTTTTACCCGATAAAACTACTTTAGTTTCTAAAGAAAGGCTATCCGTTTTTTGATTAGAAGAGAAACCACCTCCACTAGCACCTCTAATTTGTTGAGCGCACAGCGCATGATTTACAATAACAACTAATAAAAAAAATAAAAAAGAGTGTCTTAACATAGTAAAAATCTGCGTAGCAAATGTAAAATAATAAAACGAAAAGATTCGTTAATAAATTTAATGAAATCTGTTAATTCTTTACAGAATTTTTATCAAAAAAAACAAACCTTTACAAAACTTTCTTTTCTTTGTAAAATGTTACAATCAAATTTTAGTGGTTTTACTTTAGAAGCAGGTACAGACGAAGCTGGTAGAGGCTGTTTGTCTGGTCCTGTTGTGGCTGCAGCTGTTATTTTGCCTAAAGATTTTACACATCCATTTTTAAATGATTCCAAGCAATTGTCAGAAAAAAAGAGAGACGAATTAAGACCTTTTATAGAACAAAATGCTTTGGCTTTTGGGGTTTCTTTTATTTGGCAAGAAGAAGTTGATAAAATAAACGTACTTCAAGCTTCAATTACAGGTATGCACAGGTCTTTAGATCAACTAAAAATTACGCCAGAATTTATCATTATAGATGGCAATAAGTTTCGTAATTATAAAGACATTCCACACAAAACTATTGTAAAAGGCGATTCAAAATATCTAAGTATTGCAGCAGCATCTGTGTTGGCAAAAACCTATAGAGATGAGTATATGGCTAAAATTCATCAAGAATTACCCATGTACAATTGGCAAAAAAACAAAGGTTACCCAACCAAAGAACACAGAAATGCCATTCGTGAATTTGGTGCCACAAAATACCATAGAAAAACATTTAAGTTGTTGCCAGAACAATTAAAGTTGAAGTTATAATTTTTTTTAGAAGCTATTTCCTGCTTTCACTACTCGCTTTTTTTGCTCCAAAAAGCAAAAAAGAGCTCAAACAAGTCGTTCAATCAGGGCTAAACTTGTTTGCAAACTTTAGTAAATAACTTCAAATTATTTAAAAAAGTTCAACTATTTTTACGCTCCAAATTTCTAGATGATGATTAAAAAAACAAGAGCCGAAATCACCAAATGCATTTTACACAAAGTCGCTAATAAATTCAATAGCGGTCAAAATGTGCTTTCAGAAGATTTAATTCGTTTCGATCAAGAAGGTTACGATTTAATGAAGAGTTTTTTATTAAAACCATTTGGTAGTTTAACACAAAGTTATCGTTTTTCTCATCATGCAGATGTGCGTTTAAATGAGTTAAATAATTATGCATCAGAAGTTTTTAAAGACGAAAATACGTTTATAGAATACTCTAAAAACATTGTGAATCATTTGTACGAACAATCGAATTCTGCTCAAATTAAAACAGGAGATGTAATTGTAGTTTTTATAGAAGGTTTAGAGTATAAAGATGTTTTAACAGAGGCAATTGGAGTTTTTAAAATCGAAAATAAGGTCGATTTTTTTCAGACCTATTTAGATGATAATGATAGTTTTGATGTTGTGGTTCAAAAAGGAATATCAACCAAAAGAATAGACAAAGGTTGTTTAATTTTAAATACATCAGATACAGAAGGTACAGTTGTTTTTTCTGTAGATAACAACAATTACGATGCCCAATATTGGATTAAAAACTTCTTATCTGTAAAATTAGCAGATGATTATAACTCACATACTCAGAACTATTTAGAGTTGTGTAAAGAGTTTTCTGAAGAGGTTATAAAACCAGAATTTGGGAAACACGAACAAGGTAATTTCTTAGCAAATACAGTAGATTATTTTAAAGAGCATGAAGCTGTAGATTATCACGAATTTAAAGACGAAATTTTTGAAGAAGACAAACACAAAGATTTGTTCGAAGATTATAAAAAACACTATGAAGATTTAAATGATGTTTTAATCCGTAATAATTTTGATGTTTCTGGAGTTGTTTTAAAGAAAGAAAAAAGCAAGTTAAAAACAGAAATAAAGTTAGATACAAATATCAGTATAAAATTAGATGTAGATGCACCAGATGCAGCCTCAGAATATTTAGAAAGAGGTTATGATGAAGAGAAGAAAATGAAATATTACAAAGTGTATTTTAACGAAGAGAAATAGGTTTGTTTGTTAGTTGTTAGTTGTTAGTTGTTAGTTGTTAGTTAAGGAAAATCATATAATTCCATCAACCACTAACCATTAACTATCAACCAAAAACTCATCAACCTCAAAAAGTGTTTTAAAATGCTTTAAAATTTTAGTTTTTACTTCTTCTAAATCAACCTTTCTATTCAATTCAGCTTCCATAGAAGTAACTGCTTTACCTTTAATTCCACAAGGAATAATATTGTCAAAATAGCCTAAATTCACATTTGCATTTAAAGCAAAACCATGCATAGTTACCCACCTAGAAGAACGAATCCCCATAGCACAAATTTTACGAGCAAAAGGGGTACCAACATCAAGCCAAACACCTGTTTCACCTTCGCTTCTTGTGCCTTTTATTCCATATTCTGCAATGGTTAAAATAATGGTTTCTTCTAATAAACGCAGGTATTTATGAATATCTGTAAAGAAATTTTCTAAATCTAAAATTGGGTAACCTACAATTTGTCCTGGGCCATGATAAGTAACATCTCCACCTCTGTTAATTTTGTAAAAAGTAGCTCCTTTTTCTTTAAGTTGATTTTCATTCAACAGTAAATTACTCATATCACCACTTTTGCCTAAGGTGTACACATGCGGATGCTCAACAAACAAAAAGTGATTTTTAGTAGTTTTTTGCAAGTCATTTCTACGATTAGAAATCTTAACATCTACAATTTCTTGTAAAAGTTCAGTTTGATAATCCCAAGTTTCTTTAAAATCTTTAAAAGACAAGTCTTTTAACAGTATATTTCTAGCCATAATAGTAATTACAAAGGTAAATATTTCATTATATTTGAAACTATAATGTATGTTAAATACACTTTTATGAAAAATAGATTACCCCTTTTTCTTTTTTTAGGATTCATATTTTTAGGTCAACACGTAATTTTAGCCCAAAAATTATGGACAAAACAAAAAAAAGCAAGTTTTACACTTTCTAAAAAAGAAATTTATCACAAAAAAAACTTTCCTACGAAATACGAAATAGTAAGTTTCAATAAAGAAATTTTTGAGAATAGTATTCGTAATAAATCATCAAAAGAAAAATTTATAGAATTACCGGATGCTAATGGTAATTTAGCACTTTTTAGCATTCAAGAAGATTCTAATTTTGATATTATCTTACAACAAAAATATCCAAATATAACCTCTTATACTGCTCAAAGTATTACAAATCCGAATACAATTGCTAAAATTAGCTGGGGTACAGATGGATTTCATGGGGTTGTATTTTCTAAGACTAAACCGAATTTATACATCGATCCTTATACAAAAAACAATAAAAATTATATTGTTTATCAAAGCATAAATTTACCAAAAGCAGATGAAGATTTTAAATGCTTGGTAGAATCTCATACTAAAACAGCATTTTCATCAAACAATCAACAAAAAACAAACGATGGTACATTTAGAACGTTTAGAATGGCGTTAGCCTGTACTGGTGAATATGCACAATTTCATTTAGGGCCAACTCAACAGAATATTTCAGATTCAGCTACAGATCAAGAAAAAAAAGCCGCAGTTTTATCTGCTATGAATACTTCTATGACAAGAATTAATGGCGTTTTAGGAAGAGAAATTGCCATAAAATTAGAGTTAGTAGCCAATAATGATGCAATTATTTTTTTAGATGCTGAAACTGATGGGATGACAGATGAATCTACAGGTACACTTATTAATGAGATACAAGCTATTATAGACTCGAATGTTGGTGATGCTAATTATGATGTAGGCCATGTGTTTAGTACTGGTGGTGGTTCTTTAGACGGTGCTGCAATTTTAGGTAGTGCTTGCATAAGCAACCAAAAAGCAAGAGGTGTAACTGGTTTGGGTGCTCCTGTTGGTGATGCTTATGATATAGATTTAGTAATACATGAATTAGGACATCAATTTGGTGCTACTCACACTCAAAATAACGATTGTAACAGAACAGATGCAACAGCTGTAGAGCCTGGTAGTGGTTCAACTATTATGGGATATGCAGGAATTTGTTCGCCAGATGTAAAATCAGGAAATTCAAATGGTAATAGTGATGATTATTTTCACGCAGTAAGTATTGCACAAATTTTAAATCTCTTAAACACTTCTGCGAGTTGTGCTACAGTAACAACAACCAATAATACAGCTCCAACTGCAAATGCAGGGGCTGATTTTTCAATTCCCAAATCAACTCCGTTTAAATTAACAGGTACAGCAACAGATGTTGATGGTACAAGTTCTTTAACCTACAATTGGGAACAAATAGATAATGAATCTGCTACAATGCCTCCAGTGGCAACAAATGCAGTAGGACCACTTTTTAGGTCACTACCCTCAAAAGATGTTCCTGTTAGGTATTTTCCTGATTTAGCTACTATCGTTGCAGGAAACACCTCTACTACTTGGGAGGTTTTGCCTTCCGTGGCTAGACAACTTGATTTTGCGTTTACGGTTAGAGACAATGATTCTAGAGGAGGAAACACTGCTAGAGATGATGTAAAAATTGAGGTTGTAGATGCAACTCCTTTTTCGGTTACTGCTCCTACTACTGCTGTAACTTGGAATACAGGTTCTACACAAACCATAACTTGGAATAAAGGTGAAACTGATACCTCACCTATTAATTGTTCTTTAGTAAATATTAAACTCTCTGTTGATGGAGGTGTAACATTTCCAATCACTTTAAAATCCAACTCTCCAAACGATGGTACAGAAGAAGTATTAATACCAAACAATGCCACAGACTCAGCAAGAATAATGATAGAAGCTGCTGATAATATTTTTTACAATGTAAATGCAATAGATTTTACCATAAGATCTACTGCTCCAACTTTTGTAATGAATAATACAACAGGATTTCAAAGCGCTTGTAATACTGGTAATGAAAGTGTGACGTATACTTTAAGTTTCGATTTTATAAATAGTTTTTCTGAAGTAGTTACACTTACTGCAACAGGACAACCAGAAGGTGCTAACGTAACTTTCAGTTCTTCTACAATTAGTGCAGATGGTAATATCAGCATGATAGTTTCTAACCTTGACGAAAAAACAGTGGGTGATTATGAAATAAACGTTATTGGTACATCAGCATCTGTAACACAGCCATTAAATGTTAATTTTAAACTGATTTCTCCTGAATTCAACCCCTTAACGCTAACATCGCCTTCTAATGGTGCAACTGCAACAAATTTAAATGAAACATTAATGTGGACCTTAGATAACAATGCTACTTCTTATGAGGTTGAAGTGGCTACAGATGCTTCATTTTCTAATATTATTTCAGCTGCAACTGTTGCTACCAACACTTATACGCCCAATAATATTTCTAGTGTTACGCAATATTTTTGGAGAGTAAAACCCAAAAATAAATGTGGTGAAGGTGTTTTTTCTGACACGTTTAACTTCACCACAAAACTAGGCGTGTACTGTTCATCTACTTTTACAGATGAAGCTGGTGGATCTGAATACATATCTAACGTTACTTTTGGTAATATTAATAATAACTCTGGTAACGATACAGAAGATGGTTATCAAGATTTTACAGCAATAAATACTGTACTGGTTAAAGGCAAAGAAACACAAATTAGTGTTACTTTTGATACTGCTGGTTATCAAGACCATTGCTACGTTTTTATAGATTGGAATCAAGATTTTGAATTTGATATTGATACAGAACGATATAATTTAGGTACAAGAACCGAAGATATTGCTACTGCTTTATTAAGTATAACTGTACCTAACAATGCTAGGGTTGGCGAAACAAGAATGAGAGTTGTTTTAGAATATGATGATCCCTCAAACGGATTTGGTGAAGGTGCTTGCGATGCTGATCATCTTACAGAATGGGGAGAAACCGAAGATTATACCATAACTATTGTTGAAGCTATTGGCGATAACAACTTTGTTATAAAAACAACTGCTGAGTCTTGTCAAGACTTAAATGACGGAATAATTACTGTAAATATTTTAGATGCAACGCATAGCTATACCTTAACAATTTTGGGCACTAACACAAATATCGAAGAAAACATACCTAGCTCAGGTTTTGAACTTGCTAATTTAGCCCCTGGTAATTATCAAATATGTATAGAAACTGTAGCGCTAAATACTAACCATTGCTATGAAGTTATTGTCGAAGAAGCTCAACAAATAGACTTAAAAGTAGCTGCTAAAAACGAATCTAACACGTATTCTTTTGAAATTTTAAAAGGTACACCACCATTTGAAGTGTTTTTAAATAATGAGTTAATTGGACTTTCGAGTAGCAAAAATTTTGATTTGAATATCAACGAATCAGGAATATTAACTGTAAAAACAGCCATAGCATGTGAGGGTGTTTTTGAAAAAAATATTAACGATTTATTGTCTAGTAATAATAGTACACCTCAAGTTATTGTTATCAAAAATCCTGTAAAAGATTTTATTGAACTGCGCTTATCTTCTAACATCAACAATCCAAATATTGAAACAAATATTTTTGATATCACAGGTAAACTTATTTATCATCAAAATCATAAAACAACATCAGATATCATAAAAATTCCGTTCAATACTTTTGCCAAAGGAATCTATATTTTAAAACTATCTCTTAAAGATGCTAAACCAATTAAAATTTTAAAACAATGAAGCAATTAAACACCTTACTTTTAATTTGCTTTTGTTTAATAGCATTTCAATGTTCAAAAAAGGCAACTAATCAAGCTCCAACAGCAGTATCACTCATATATCCAAGTGAAAATTTGCTATGTATTGATAATACCATTGCTTTTAATTGGAGCACAGCTATTGATCCTGAAGATGACGAAGTTGAGTACAATATCATCATTGCAAAAGATAGGGCTTTAACAAATGTTATTGAAAATAGAATAATATCTAATACTCAAGTTACTATAAATTTAGAGCAAGAAACCGCGTATTATTGGAAAGTTGATGCTTTAGACGTAAACAATAATCAAGGCACAGCATCTGAAACCTACGCTTTTTTTACTCAGGGTGATATTGTTACAAACTACGCACCATTTACATCAGCACCATTAACACCAGAAAACAACAGCCAAATTAATTCGGGTTCCGTAAATTTAACTTGGGATGCTGCAGACGTAAATTCAAATGATACACTAACTTATGAAGTATACTTTGGTGAAGCTAATAACTTATCTTTACAAGATGATAATGTGGCTGTAAAATCATATTCAGTTTCAGTAGCATCGGGTAAAACTTATTCTTGGCGAGTTGATGTAAAAGATCAACATGGGGCAAAATCTATTGGTCGTGTATGGACGTTTAGTGTTAATTAAATATCGGTTGTTTAAAAAGTGAATTATAGTTGAAGCATTCTATATTTTGAATTGGATTTTGTCTGTCTTATACTGATTAAAATGCAACAAAAACCATTGATGAACAATTAACTCCTTTTTAGTGTTCGATAAGAATGCAATTGCTATTAAAATGAAAAAATCTTAGCTTAAAGTTGAGGTTTCTATACCTTAACAACATCATTACACAGTAATTTTTTAATAAATTAACCTGTATCATATAGAACTAGTGAGATCTAACTCATTTAATGAGGTGGGTATTTTTCTAAAATTCTTTTAATAATTTCCTGAAAATGATTTTCCTTGTCTTCTGGCTCTCGTTTTTCTTTAATGGTAGAATTTAAAATTCCTTCCCAAAAAATTTCATTTGTTTTAGCATTTACAAACTCAATAGTAAATTCTTCATTTAATTTTTTACTTCCTATAGGTATTCCTCCAGAAATTCCAAAACCGCCATTTCTATTTCCAGAACCAATACCAATTCCTATAGAATTCGAATTCCGTGCTTCTGAATAATTGGCAATTGCATTAATGTAAAAATCAGGATTATCATTTTGCTCTAATCCTTTTTGTTGTAGCTCTAAATTTAAGATTGATAGTACTCTTTTTACATCAAAATCATTTAAACCTTTACCTATATCTTCAAAAAAATGATAGGTTTTAAAATTGTTAAAATCGATTTTTGAGTCGTAATCTGCTATCACTTTAGATGATGAGCAACTCATCAATAAAAACAAAAAAAGAAACTGAATTTGTTTCATTATCATTATTTTTTAACTTCTTCTAAAACTACTCTTGTAGGTGTATCTTTTCCGTTAATAATACTTGCTGTACCTTTTGCAACTGCCTGAATGGTTTGTGTAATTACAGTCATATTTAAAGATTCTGCTTCGTCAGAAGCTTTGTGATAATCTTTATCTACATCTATTGCAGTTGTAGAAAATGTATGCGAAGGCACACCTAATCTTGCTAAAGACGCATTGTCTGATCTAAAAAACAGATTAAACTTCTTGTAAGGATCTGGAAATAATTGATACCCTGAACCTTCTAAATTCTTTTGCACAATTTTCCCAAAATCAGAACGTTCAAAACCAGTTAACCAAGCTGTATTAGGTCCAAAACTTGGAATTTTTCCAATCATTTCTAAATTGATTCCTGCAACAAATTTACTAGCGTCAATACCTTTACCAAAATGAGTAGAACCCACCAAACCCATTTCTTCTGCAGTAAAAGCAGCAAAAATAATGGTTCTTTCATTACCCACTTTCTTAAAATATTCTGCCAAAGCCAAAACACCTGTTACACCAGAAGCATCATCATTTGCACCATTATAAATACTATCTAATTCGCCCTCTTTATTTCTAATTCCTAAATGATCATAATGTGCGGAAATTATTACATATTCGTCCTTTTTACTTTTACCTTCTAAAACTCCAATAATATTTGCACTTGTAATTTCTTCTTTAGCTCTTCTTGGCGTAAAATTAAACGTTTGTCTATAAGAATCTAATCCGTTAAAAGTAGTTAATCCTATTTTTTTATACTCATTTTCTATATATTTTGCCGCCTTTTCTATACCTGCTGTACCCGCTTTTCTACCTTGCATATCATCAGAAGCTAGGGTATACAAATGTTTTTTAACGGTTGTAGAATCTATAAAAAAAGGCAAAACTAATTTGTTAACCTCCTCACTTTTAGAAGGTGATGTTCCATCTACTCCATCTTTACCGTTATTTCCTTTAACAGCTACTTTACAGCTACCCAATATAAACAATCCTAATACAACTATTATTTTAAATGTTTTGGTCATAATATTTATCAAATTTTAATGCATAAATATAACTAATTTAAATGCTTATTTTTATGTAAAATTTTTCCAATGATATTATCTGAAATTCCGAATATAAAACGTACAACTGCAAATAACTTCTTTTTACTTTGTGGTCCTTGTGCCATTGAAAGCGAAGAAATGGCGTTAAGAATTGCTGAAAAAGTAATTACAATTACTGATAAATAAGAAGTTGATTTATGTTTTACCAATGAACTAACAATTTAATTGATATACTGATGTTAATAGCTGCATCGGTTTTACTATTGATACAAGAATTTACGGAGATGTTATCAATTTTAGTGAATTTCACAAAAAATAAAAAGGCTACCTTTTCAAATAGCCTTTTGTATTAAACACAAAATTTAAATTAGAATCCTGTACCTGGTGCTACAGGACTCTGTGCTTGTGATTTTTGCGGATTCAAAATCGTATAAGTTCCTAATGCAGTAAGTGCTGCATATTTACTGTAATTACCTATTTTTTTTAAGGCATCTTTGCGTGTTATATCTTTGTCTTTATGCATATCTGTGTTCATTATATATTTTTATGTTTACATATTAGAAATTATTCTAAAATTATTTTTTTATTTGATGATCCCTCTGAAGTATTTAACTTAACAATGTAAATACCTGATGATAAAACAGGTACCCCAACATTAAAACCATTACTAGAAGTAAACCTCTTAGTTATAATTTGCTTTCCTAGCATATTGTAAATAGATACAGAACCTGTAGATTGATTTATACCTGTAACCGTAAGACTTCGATTATTTAGAAAAACTCTAGCACCTGTTAATTTAGAGTTATTTGTAGATAATACATTTTGCGAAGAGGTTCTTAGAAAAAATCTTCCTGAATTATCAACATTTTCAGATAATTTTACTTTAAAACTTGACTCTGTTACATTTGTAAATGTGTTTGTAAGTCTATCTTCTAAGAAAACGCTAATTCCTTTTGGTAAATTTTTACTAATTGCAGCGATTTCAATTACTCCTTTTGATGCTTTAATACCTAAAGGGACAACTATATCTTCAAAATTAGCTTTTGGCAAAGACTGTCTTTCAATTTTAGATTTATTATCTCCTGAAACTAAATTCGAATAAATTTCTAAATCATAGGTTACCCCCGTAAACATAGATGCATCAAAACCATTATCAAAATTTACTGAAGCTCCATCTAAGTAATATAAATCTGTACTAAAGGCTTTATTATTTTGCATAATTGATAAACTTATTTCTATTCTATCATTTGCATTTTTTAAGAAAGAATCTGATTTATGACTTCGATTGGCTACATTAAAAGTAACTTTATTATCTGCAGCATTTCCAGAACTCACAAAAAATCCTTGACCAGGTGCTATTTCAAAAGATCCGTCTAATGCAGAAGTTTTTGAAACATATCCTCCCATATCTACTCCGTTTTTGTTTTCATCCCAAATCCAAATCGTTTCTTCTGTTAACCTATCAGCTGCATTGTTATCAGTAAAAAAAGTACCTAAATTTAAATACGCAGTAAAAGGATTTCCAACAAAGTTAAAGTTATTTGTGCTTTGACTTATTGTTGGCTCTACATTTGTTCCTACATAAGTCCCTGTCATTAACAAATTACTATTTGCTGCTCCATTATTTATTTTAGCAATTAAACCTGTACCGGAAGCTATGACGTCACTACTAGAGGTTGTAAAGTAATTCCAAGCAGAACCATCATTTGCATATGTAGCCAAACCAATTCTATCTCCTCCAGAACCGGCTGCAAAATTATTTTCTGCTTGCAGAGTTGTAACAGTTGCTCCTGCAACAGGAGCTGAAACAGAATACCAAGCATTGCTTAAATCTGCATCTTTTGTTAGTGTTCTCTTATACGTTATATTACCAGTAGAAGTACCGTGAACAATTAAAGAACCACCATCTTCTATAATTAAAGAAGCTCCAGAATCTACAGTTAACCTCTCTATAACTACACCTGATGTACTACTTATAACTGGATTATTAGATGTTCCTGAAGGAATTGTAACAAAGTCATTAATTAAAGGTACAGTTCCTCTAGACCAATTAGATGCTGTATTCCAATCAGAAGTAGTTCCTATCCAAGTGTTAATTAAAGGATTCGTATCATGTAGTACAATATTGTCTATGTATCCAAAAGCAGAAGTACTTAACAATTGACCTGAAGGTGTGTTGTTAAACCCCATGTCTGGATGAAATAAAATCTTATACATGGTACCCGTTGTAAAACTATGCACCCCATCACCATCTGTTTTCACTTCAAAAACAATTCTTTGCCAAGTATTCGACTCACTTGCATTATACTCGTTTAAAGCTCTAGTAATCATAGCATTTCCCCCATTATCACTTTCTCCAGCTGAAGTTCTTACTCCAATATCTGGTTGAGCTGCATAGTAGACTAGCATACTTAAATATTTAGTATCTGTTGGTGCTGCTGCAATTGCTATGTCTGGAACCACATCGATAGTTGCAAAAGCCCACCAAGCTGTGGAACCAGATGCTCTACCTATTTTAAGACTATTAGCAGAGGTATTTAACCCAGAAATACTTGGATTTGCTTCTGTTGATAATGTTAAGTTACCACCTTGTATTGTAACAGCTTCATCCCCTGGTTCAAAATTATTTATGTCAGTTTGACTATACATGTATAAAGAACAGTACATAAATAAGAAAAACATAGTTTTTTTCATCATTATAATAAATTTTAAAAGTTTGTTAAAACTACTACTTTCTGTTACTGAATGAATAGACATTTATTTTCAATACATAGACAATATTACCTTTTTTAAACACTATATTAACTTATAGTCACTTATTTTTGAAAAATTCATTTTTTTTAGATGTCTTTTTTATGGTTTTAAAACAAATACTTAATTCAAGTAAAAATTATTCATTTTTAATTTAATAGCTAATCAAAACCCTTTAAATAATTAAACTAAACTGCGTGTTTTATAAATTACTAGTATTTACTGTTAGGTAAATTAATTTCTTATTTTTGTGCAAATTTTACCAATGATATTATCTGAAATTCCGAATATAAAACATACAACTGCAAATAATTTCTTTTTGCTTTGTGGTCCTTGTGCCATTGAAGGCGAAGAAATGGCGTTAAGAATTGCTGAAAAAGTAATTACAATTACTGATAAATTAGAAATACCTTACATTTTTAAAGGGAGTTTTAAAAAAGCAAACCGAAGTAGAATTGATAGTTTTACAGGAATTGGAGATGAAAAAGCATTAAAGATTTTACGTAAAGTTTCAGAAACTTTTAATGTACCTACAGTTACAGATATTCACGAAGTTACTGATGCTGCAAAGGCTGCAGAATATGTAGATGTTTTGCAAATTCCTGCGTTTTTAGTACGCCAAACAGATTTGGTAGTTGCTGCTGCAAAAACAGGAAAAGTGGTCAACTTAAAAAAAGGACAATTTATGAGTCCTGCAGCCATGAAACACGCTGTGCAAAAAGTAAAAGATGCTGGTAACCACAAAGCTTGGATTACTGATAGAGGTACCATGTTTGGTTACCAAGATATGATTGTAGATTTTAGAGGAATTCCTGAAATGCGCGAATTTGCACCTACTGTTTTAGATGTAACCCATTCTTTACAACAACCAAATCAAACTGCAGGTGTTACAGGTGGAAGACCAGAAATGATAGAAACTATTGCAAGAGCTGGAGTGGTAAATAATGTTGATGGTTTATTTATAGAAACCCATTTTGACCCTGCAAACGCAAAATCTGATGGTGCAAATATGTTACATTTAGACAATTTAGAAGGTCTTCTAAGTAATTTGGTTGCCATTCGAAAAACGATTAATAATTTATAAATACAATTTATTTTAAAATAGTTTTTGGGCGTTTTAACAGGCTTTCGCTACTCGCTTTTTTTCTGAAAAAGAAAAAAGAGCTCAAACAGACCGCTCAATCCTTAACGCGCTCACTCAATTCCACAAAACAGAAATATATATCCTGCAAGGTTTCCAAAACCTTGTAGGTTTTCTGTTTTTAAGAATAAATACCTTTAAGATTTTGGAAACCTTGCAGAAAAGGCACAATATTTGGTTTACAAAATTGTTTAATCATTTATAATGAAACAATTACTATTTTTTCTTTTAATGTCTGCAGCTACTTTTTCTCAAGATTTTGAAAAAGTTGATGCCAAAGTTTTACAATATCCACGATTTTCTAAGGTTGATGATTTAGCCAATAAAATTGAAAGCGATTTTTCTTCGGATGTTGATAAAGTAAGAGCCGCTTTTTTTTGGTTAGCAAAAAACATTAGATATAATTTAAAAGAATATTACAATCCTAGGCAACGTTATTATCGTTTTAGTTATACAACTGAAACCGAAAAACAACAAAAATTACAAGCGGTTAAAGACAAATTAATTGCAGATGCATTCAGAAATAAAACTGGAGTTTGCGAAGAATATGCGCAATCGTTTAAAAAAATATGCGATTTATTAAATATTGAAGCAGCCGTAATAAAAGGCAATGTTAAAAGTGATGCCAGAGAAATTGGCAAAGTACAAAACTCCACAAATCACGCTTGGAATGCTGTAAAACTTAATGGTAATTGGATTATTTTAGATGCAACTTGGGCTGCTGGTTACGAATATAATGGCAAATGGATACGAAAATTTAACAACTACTTTTTTAATATGCCAAAGCAAAAAATGTTTAAAACACATTATCCTGATAACAATCTTTGGGTATTGCGTTTTGGTAGAATGAGCATTCAAGAGTTTTATAATCAACCAATTTATAGTCAGACTTTTTTGAGTTTACAAGCTGAATTAATTGCACCAAAAACAGGAATTATCAACTTAAAATCATCAGAAAACATCACGTTAAAATTTAAAAATCTAGATACAACCTCACTGATTATTTACAATTTTAAAGGGCATAAATATGCGCAAAAACCCACTATACAGACAACAAACGGAATAACTACACTAACTTTAAAAAACCCAAATAGAAATACAGATTTGGTTTTGTTCATCAACAAAGAAGATGCTTTGCATTTTAAGGTTAGGGTACAATAATATTGCTTGATTTACACTACTTGTTTTAAACAAAACCTTTCAGGTTTTAAAAACCTGAAAGGTAAATTATATTAAAATATTTTCTAAGTTCTTTTATAAAATCCTTTGTCTTTTAGTTGATGCGCTTCGTCTAGAACTGTTCGTAAAATTTCTTCATTGATATCTTCTAGCTTAAAATATCTTAACGATTTTACTACTTTTCTGTTTTCCGAAATTAAGTACTCATTATACTTTGTTAAGTGTGCAGAAACCCAAAAAACTACATCTACATAACCTTTCTTTTTAGACGGATTTAAATAGCAAAAAGGTCTATCATTTAAATAATAAAAGGGAATTTTCCATTTAAATTGCAAGTCTACTTCAGGAAAAGAACCTTCAATTAAAATCTGCAAATGCATTAACATAGATTTGAAGGGTTCTGGCTGATTTAAAATGTATTCTTCTGCAGGTTTCATTTTGTTGTATATTTGCCCAATTTAAATATTTATGGAGAAACAAAATCATATTCAGCCAAATTTTTCTTTACAAGGTTATTCAAGTATTTTAATAGGCATCTATTTTTTGTGCGCTACATTTTTAATAAAAAAATTAATAATGGGCTTTTTAGTTGATGGGAATCCTTTAGGTGCTTTATCTCCTCAAATTATAGAAATTCTTATTCTTACCATAATCTTTATAACTTTTATTTTCTCTTCTGTAACCCTATTTTTCAACGGAAAATCAAAATCAAAAAAATTAGAATATAAACTATGGAATGCTACAACAAAGACTATTTTATGGAAATATCTGTTGAGTTTTATTGTTATTTTCTTAGTACTTTCTTATCTAATATTCTTTAATTACAGTGATTATTTAGCACCCTTTTTCTTGTTATTATATGCTGTAACCCTACTCTTTTTAAAACTTAAAAACAGTAAAAATCTTTTTATTTTAGCAGGTGTTTCTTTGTTTTTAGCAATAATTTGTTTCTTAATTCCTAATTATTGGTATTCATCACTCTTAATTTTAGGAATTGCCCATATAACTTATGGTTTGGTGGTTAAAGACTAAATTTCAAACTTTTATACATCACTAAAATTTAGCTACTTATATAAAAAATCAAGTATTATCATTTTTTATTTTTCTGATGATATCTTCTAATCCATTTAATTTTACTTCATAAATACTTGCCATTTGTAAGCCTAATTTACCTTTAGGAAAGCCTTGATTCTTAAACCAAACCAAATAATGTTCGGGTAAATCTATTAAATATCGATTTTTAAACTGACCAAAAGGCATTTTCGCTTTAGCTAAATCTAATAAGAATTGCTGATTCTGAAAATTATTCTCTTCCATCAACATAATCTTGTAAATAAGAAAATCGTTGGGTTAGTTTTCCGTTTTCTGTCATTTTTGCTCTTGCTAAAACTCCATCTTTATCATTATTTAAAAAAGCAGGAATTACATTTTTCAGAAACATTTCTCCAAAACCTTCACTTGCGTCTTTTGGCAATTCGCAAGGTAAATTATCTACAGCCATAACTACAATTGCGTTTTCATCTGTATAATCTATTTCAGATTCAGTGGCTGGATTATAACCATAAATTGGGTTTGCTATAGTTGATGCTCTTAGGGTTGATGCAACAGGACCATCAACATCACAAGAAATATCTGCTACAAATTTTATATTAAAACCTTTCGATTTTGCATCTTCTCTGGTAAACAAATAAGGAGCTCCATTACCATAAAAATGACCAGCAATAAAGAAATCTGACACTTTTGCAAAACGCATAAAATCTGATTCGTAATTTTCTGGATGATTGTAAAAATCGAAATTATCAATTACTTTTCCGTCTTTTCTTTTATTGTAATCTAAAACATCAGCCAAACAATACACAGGTTCATCATAGGTGTTTTCTAAATACTCGTTAACAGAAACCTCTATAATATGTATTGCATCCAACATTTCTTTGGCTCCATAAGCCACTTTTCCATTACCCGTTAAAAGAATTTTAAAATTTTTAGGTAGTGTTATTTTTTTTAATTCAGAAATCAATTCTTTTTGAGAATCTAAAGTTTCTGCCTTTGGCAAATTAAAAGTTTTATTTTTTAAACCAATTGCTCTAAAACCATTGTAAGCACCAACAATACCTGCATAACGTCCGAAACCAATTAAACGCATTCCGTTTTCTTTTACAATCGTTTCATGATCGTACAATTCTATGTTTTTTTCTAAAATTGCTTTGAGCAAATCTCTATTGTAAGGTTGTTTTTTGATGGTATGACTAAAGAAAAAATATTTTTTATTCGGAATTAAAGCATCAATAGGCACTTCTTTTACTCCTAATAAAACATCACAATCTGACATATTATCAGTTACTTCTACTCCTACATTTTTGTATGCTTCATCAGAAAAAACTCGAATATTAGAAGATTCTACTTTAATTTCTGCTGTAGCAAACTGATTTTTAAATTCTTGCAACTTCTCTGGTGAAAACACGACTCTTCTATCAGGTGGATTTTTACGTTCTTTAATGATGCCAAACTTCATAATAAATGTTTTTAAAGGTTACTGAAACTACTGTTGTAAAAGATGGTATAATATTTGTTCGAAGATATTAGATTTTAAAGAGATTAGCAATTGTATTTTTTATACTTTTGCAAATCGCGTTAAGGATTGAATGATTTGTTTGAGTTCTTTTATGTAATGATAATGGAATAAAAAACGAGTAGTGAAAGCCTGACTTTATCGCCAAATGCTTTTGGCGAAAAGTAACGCCCAAATTTATATCATTTTTAAAATGATGATATAGTTCTTTGAAAAAATAGAATGAGATTTGAGACTCTGAAACAAGTTCAGGGTTAATTTGATTACGCTAAACAAGTTTAGCTATCTCATTAAGGGGACGACTGGTTTTGACAGCAAGGTCAGTGAATTGGTAAGCATATCGAGTTATGAAATAACACTCGTTAAACCTAATTTCAACTTTATAAACGGCGAAGATAACTACGCTTTAGCTGCCTAATCTGAATTATAGTAAGATTAAGCCTCGGCTCACAAGGTGAGCAAGCTTTATGTCCACGAAAAGCCTTGGTTTATGGCGTTTCATTTTTGGGCATCGTAAAAATAAACATAGAAAACTTAACGCTTTGGTAAGTTTTCGAAACTAAAAAAGCTAAGTTAAAAGTGGGTTGTTCTTAATCAGCTTTTAAACGAAAATCAACTAAGAACTAAATATGTAGAAAGCTTTTTGGCTGCTTGTTTGGACCCGAGTTCGATTCTCGGCGTCTCCACTTTTAACCCTGTAAATATTTCATTTACAGGGTTTTAATATTTATATAAAATAACTAATTGTAAATTATGTTATTTTTTTAAAACTTAAAAAGAAAAGATTCTGAAGAAATATCTTCAGAATCTTTTCTTTTATTTAATAAAATATAATCTACTTATTTGTTAAAATTATTTATCAATAAGTTCTTCATTTCTATTTCCTGCTGAATCTTTGTACCAATCTTTATAATCTGTCCCTCCAGATTCTGCCCAAAGACTAAAGTAATTATAAGCCTCTGTAACTGCTACTTTTTCTTTTGGTACTTTAAAATCGTGAATGATACTTATTGCCCAAGGATATCCTGTATCTGAAATATAGTTGCCATCTGCATCTCTATTTGTTCCACTAAAAGTAGTGCTTTTATCACCTAAACTTGTAGCGCTCATATAAGGTAAATGAATTTCTTTTTCTCTTTCCATGTTTACAATTAAGAAAGGATTAAAAGGTGCAACTCCTAATTTTTCTGTGCTTATTGGTGCTGTAAATCTTATGATTATTTTAGTTTCATTTAAAATATTATCAACATCATCAGCTAAAATAATTACAGCTTTATCTTGGTTTGCTTCAGTACCATTTTGGTTTAAGCTTATAAAGTTTTGCGATAAAACTGAACCAGTTACACTCTCTATATCAGAAGGTGATAAGTTATCGATTTGAAACCCTATACCATTTGTAAAACCTGCTCCATTAGCTTTAATATTACATGTAAATTCTAATTCAACAGCCATATTATCTGAATTTAATTTAGCAATTGCTTGATAAGTTAAAGCTGCATCGTTAAAATCGTAATCTCCAGTTGTTGGCCATAAATCTTCAAAAGCAATTGTACCTTGACCGTATTTACTAGGTGTAAAATACTCGAATGCAATTTCTTCATCTTCAGGGTACGCATCATCTACATCTGGAATACCATCTCCATCTGTATCTGTATCATTTACATCATCAGATATTACACGAAAAGTAGTTAAATCGTTAATTGTTCTTCCAAAATCTGAATCGTTATTTGCATTAGGCCCATATTTATATGCCCAGCCACCAGTTTGTGTATCCATTATAATTAAATTACTGCTAGACCCATTATTTGCAAGCCATAACTCTTGGTTTGAATCAAAAGTCATTGAGGTTGGTGAAAAAGGCAAGCTGTCTGCACTTATTCTTGTACTTTGATATGTATTATTGGCATCCAATTCTAAACGATATAATCCTGAAAAAGTACATAAAAATAAGGTACCATCTTCGGCAAAAGCTAAATCGCCTCCTGCAGTACTATCTAAACCTTCAATATTCCATGTATTTAACTTTGCTCCAGTTGCAGGATTAAAAGTATACAACTTGCCGTTTTTAGAAAAATAAAGCAATCCGTCATTGGTATTATAATCTAATCTAGGACCTCCTATTCCTAAATTTGCCACAGTTTCCCAGCTATCATTTTCAATTGAATATTTCATTAAAGGAAAAGGGTTCGATCTTCCAATAGAATATAATACTTTATTTTCTTGATCAATAGCGCAAGTATAGCTACCCATTGGCATTTGAGATAAATCAGTAAGTAAACCTGTTACAGGATCTACTTGAAATAATTGAGCAGAACCATTTACACAATATAAATAATCTGTTGTACTTTTTAATTCACTCGATTTTACTGATTTTTTAGCTTCAGCAGCATTAAAATTTACCTCTTGGTTTATAATATCTTTTATACTAGAAGTAAATTGCAAGTTCTCATTTCTACGAATTAAAACTTTATTGTAAAACTTAGGCAGATTTATTGTTTGCTCTAAAGAACCATTTTTTGCTACACCAGAGAAAATTAACTTTTCTAATACATCTGACTTATAAACCGTTTCTGTAACAGTTTCTCCATATTCATTTTCATAGGTTTCTAAACCTGCATCATACAATTCATCTGTGTATGCATAAATATCATACTTTGCATAATTTCCATTATCAGTTATATTAATTTTAACATCATGAGCGGTGCTAAAATCAAAACCATCTGGTATAGATAGTACTTCTCCTAGTTCTTCTTCTAAAATATCATCTGATACTTCAGGTTCATCGAAACCACAGCTGTTTAATAACAATAAAATAAAGGCGTATCTCAAAAGAGAGGATAGTGAGGGATTCATATTTTGGGGACTTTTATGAGTTAAATTCATCGTAATTTACAAAATATTAGGTTATTATTAACAATGCTCTTCGAAAATGTGTTTCTGAGATTGTTGTGTATTTCTTTCATCTATAATACAATACAAATATAAGTGCATACAGAAGTCATAAATTAAAAAATAGGTGACTTCATTTTTGTTGTCGATAAATGGATGCTAGCTAATGGTGAATGTGAAAAGGGTTGATACTTTTTTAAGGCACACAACCAAAAGTTTGCTTTGATCTCAAAATTTTTAAAAATCAACACTCAACCAATCTATGATATACTTCACTTTTGTCTGGTTTCTATTATAATTTTATGTTCTATAGTAAACTATATATTGACTTGAGTTTTTTTTACACCTACTGTTCAAAGCTTTATATTGTATGTTGTTATTAATGTTTTTTGTAAACAAAATTCTAAATTTTATATCTATTTATAATCCAACATCAATACTGATGATTTTTTTGATTATTTTAAAATCCTCTTTAACTTAAAAAAACTCGGTACATCAATTGATTAGACCTATTCAATGAGCTGCCAATTTTATAAAATCTCCTAATTTTCTACCAAACAAAAGCACTACATCAAAAGGAAAGAAAAGATAAACAAGTAAAAAAGGGCATAGCAGTTAAAGCGTCAGAAAGTATTCTTTTTTTTTGCGATTACATTTTTACCTGAAATCTCACTACTTAATACACCAATGAATGATGGAGTTTAAAATCCTAAAAAATAAAAAAAGAGGCCTCTGAAAAGTAGATTTATAGGTCATAAAGTTGAAATATATATAATTGATTACTTACAAATACGATTTTTCTACTACAATAGAAATGACAGGTTTTGATACTTTTCTGACAACCTCTTTTTAACTTAACCAAACAACTAACTTACTATTGAATTTTAAACTCTATTTATTTTTAATAATTTATTGGTAGCTCTAATGTAGCTGTTATAAATTACTTCGTATTTTATCAATTTTGTAAAATCATAAGAAGATGAATTTGCACTTTCCTTTATTTTATCTCCATTTTTTAGTGCTATCCATTTATTATTAGCAATTTCTCCATGGCTTTTAATCATGGCGTCTTTATGATGTGGTACTAAAATATGACCATTGGTTAATGCCTTTTTTGCTCCAGAAACTCGATCTACCATAAATACCTCAGCTTTAATTTCAGAAAAACCACGGTACTTTTTTATAATTTCTGTATCTACATAAAACAGTACTGCATTAGATGGTCTGCAACCTAATTCTTGTTTTGAGAGCAAGGCTACCACATTTATTTCTGCTAAGTTCACAGCTGATTTTACTGTTTTACTTTTTAATTTAGCAAAAGAAAAAATTGCGATTAAAAGGATGGCTAGGGCTGCTGTTTTTTGTATTGACTTCATATCTAGGGTATTAATTATTTAAGAACACTACAAATTTAAAAGTTTTATGGCGTGCAACAGAATAAGTTCGATTAAAGCGGCTAAAGTTTAGACGAATAAATAAACAGCTTCGCTAAGCATCATTTTTAAAAAAGCAATGGCAATAAAAGATCAAAAAGTAGGATCATCTATTTTGTAAACAGAAAAACTCCTGACGCTATCCGATTCTTAAAGAATTGATATACATCCATTTATTTTATCAATCTTAAAAAAAATAGTGCGCAGAAAGTTTTATTAAAAACTGTAAACTTTTTCGAATCAATACCTACACTGCGGTTAAAAATGAATTCATAAGTATTTAAAAGATGAGTTTCTAAAGTAGATCTTATATTTACAACATTATAATAGTAAAAGAAAGCAGCATTATCTCTAAACACTTGTTTTTAAGAGAGAACTGATAGTTTGTAAATATATCCGAAATAAAAACACAGTATTTTATTGTAAATTATTACATATTTTTAGTCCATTGAGCGCCTGATTACCATAATTTTTCGAATAATCACTAGTAAATATAGTTCAATTTTGGGTAAATCTTTACAAATGTCCTTTTAAAAGTAACCTTATAAAATTTATTAGTTACTTTTTTAAAAAGTTACCATACTTTTAGATAGAAGTTACCATACTTTTGGTAAAAAGAAACGTTACTTTTAGGTGAAAGTTACCATACTTTTACAAAAAGAAACCTTTCTTTTTTTCGGTTTGCCCATAAAAAAACCTCAATAGCCAAGCTATTGAGGTTTTGTAAAAACAACTATTAAAAATTTATACGGTAGTAAAGCCTAAAGTTTTAATATTAATGGCATTTTTAACCCTTTTATCGGGTCTAAAATTAATATGCACATTTTTAACAATACTAGGATTAAACTCTTCTGGCGTTGCTACACCTTCTGAAGTTACCCCAATTTGAAAAGAACCCAACTTGTCTAATTTTACAATTTTACCTTGTTTTAGTTCGTCTAAAATATTGTGTAATAAAGAAAGTATTACAGCATAACAATCTCCTTCTCTTACCGTACTTTGGTTAGACACCAAAAACGCTAATCTTTCTAGATCTGTTTTGCCATTTGCTACGGCTTTTGCATAAAATTTATTCTCTTCTAATCTGTTTTGCGGATTAGGACGCTCTATTGAAACTAATGATATCATCGTTAAAAAATTTAAAATTTAAAAAAATACTTCTTATAAAATTTTTAAGCGGTTTATAAGAAAACCTCTTTTGCGTTTCTAAAAAACTCAGCAAAGCGTTGCCAATACCCTAAACGACTTGAAAGGAGATTACTTTAAAATAATAGACATTTTTTTAAAGGAGTTGCAAAAAGAAAACTTAAATCATACTTACCCAAACGCAGTCTGTGGTACTGCTTTAAAAATTAACATTTTTTGTTTGGTAAGCTATAAGAAGTATTGTAATTTTAAACACCACATTTAAACAACACTTTTCTTATAGTGTTACCAATTATAAAAGTCTTAAAAGCCACAGCTGATAAGACTTTTTACGTATGTAAATATAAGATTTTTAAATTTTATATTTTGGCAGTTTTGGCCTACAGTTATTCACAGCAAACCACAATTTATTGATTTTTAGCACCTTAAAGAAATATCAACAATAAAAAGTGAATAACTTCTGCAAATTTTATTAATAAAACCACTCATTTTAAAGGCTTTAGCCGTGAAAATGTGAGTAGTTGCCTCTCATTTTCATATATACATCCACTACTTTCTTCTTATACTTGGACTATAGATGTTTTAATTTTTAATATATAGCGAGTTCTTCTCTTTTATACCTATGAATACAGAAACATGCATTTAAACTTTTAATCAAGATCATGAATCACCTATAAAATATTCTAATCATTATTTTGAAAGTATTAGAAACCCAAAATCAATAATTATTTCATTAAATTTGTGTGTAAACATTGCTAATTTATGAATAAAGAAAAACTATCAGAATTATTCTTCGCTATTTTTAATTCAAAAGACGAAAATGAACTTCAAGTTATTATTGATTATAATCATAATATTTTCGAAAACCAAAACTGGAAACCACTTGGAAACAACAAAAGCAATTATGGTGTTGTCAAAAATCAACAATCTAATCCCATAGCTGCACTTATTGAAAAAACAACGAACTCGATAGATGCTTTATTAACTAAAAAATGTTGGGAATTAGGTATTGATCCTAAATCTGATATTGCACCGAAATCAATGGATGAAGCCATTGAAACTTTTTACCCTAATAATAATTGGGATTTAAGAGAATTTAGAAAAGCACAAGCCGAAGAAATTCAAATTATTGCTGATGGAAAAGGTCCAAGAAATCAAAAAAAACAATATCCAACTTCTGTAATTATTTATGATAATGGAGAAGGTCAACACCCAGAAAATTTTGAAGACACATTTTTATCGCTTCTTAGAGGGAATAAAAATAATGTTCATTTTGTACAAGGTAAATACAATATGGGAGGAAGTGGTGCTATCGTTTTTTGTGGAAAAAAAAGATATCAACTCATTGCATCTAAAAGATTTGATAATACAGGAGATTTTGGATTTACACTTATAAGAGAACACCCAAAAACAGAAAATGACCAAGCTAAAGAAACTTGGTATGAGTATTTATTAATAGATGGTAAAATACCATCCTTTCCTATAGAAACTCTTGATTTAGGCTTAGAAAATAGACAATTTAAAACAGGAACAGTAATTAAAATGTACTCTTATCAGTTTCCTAAAGGATATTCTGGTTTTGCACAAGATTTAAACCAAAGTATTAATGAGTTTCTATTCAGTCCTGCATTACCAATGTTGACCAAAGATACTAAAGAAAGGTATCCTAACAATAAAGTGATATCAAATGATCTCTTTGGATTGAAAAGAAGATTACTCAAAGAAGAAGATACTTATATTGACCAACAATTTTCTGAAAATTATAATGATGAACTGTTTGGTAAAATGAAAGTTTCTTGCTTTGTATTTAAGGTAAAAGTAAAAGACTTTGATTTAAAGAAAACAAAGGACGAAATAGGAAGAAGATACTTTAAAAATGGAATGAATGTAATGTTTTCTATGAACGGACAAGTTCACGGTTTTTATACTTCTGAGTTTATTACAAGGTCTCTAAAACTTAACCTACTTAAGAATCATTTATTAATTCACGTAGATTGTACTGATATGAAGTATGAGTTCCGTAAAGAATTATTTATGGCTTCTAGAGATCGATTAAAAGATGGAGAAGAAACCCAACAATTAAGGCGTTATTTAGCAACCAAATTAAGTGCTAAAGATGGAAGGTTAAGTGAAATTCAAAAGTTTAGAAAACAAGCTGTTAATATTGACACTTCAACAAACACAAATCAACTACTCAAAAATTTCACAAAGAATTTACCTTTAAATTCTGATTTAATGAAGTTGTTAGGCGATACTTTTAAACTCGATTTGAAAAAAGAGAAAAAGGATACAAAAGGCAGTAAAAAATCTGAGCATAAAAAAGAAGAGATTCCCTTCGTACCTCAACGTTACCCTTCTCAATTTAAAATAAACTCAAAAGCTAAAGGGGATACAGAAGTTGCGAAAATTCCTTTAAATGTAGAAAAAACAATACGTTTTAACACCAATTATGAGAATGATTACTTTACAAAAAATAACGATTACGGAAAAAATGTAGCTTAATAAGTGAAAATTATGGATGAAAAAATAATTTATAAATATGTTGATTATTTTAAAAATTTAAGGAGAAGTAGCAATAAACTTTTGGGAAAAGCACCACATAAACCCATTTTATTATTGTCAATAATGTTGCTAATAAAAAAAGGCTTTATAACAAGCAACAGAATTTATATCAATGCTGATTTACTTTTATCTTTTAAAAATAACTGGAATAAATTAGTAGAAACAAAACATACCTGTAAATTTTATCTACCTTTTTTTCATTTGAGAAGTGAACCATTCTGGTTTTTAGTATCAAAAAATGGCAAGTCGCTTGAATTGACAAGTTCTAATAGTGTCAAAAGTTTTAAAAGCTTAAATGAAACAGTTGCTTTTGCTGAAATCGATAAAGAATTATTTCAACTCTTAAGTGATGAAAAGTCTTTAGCGTTTTTTATAGAATTATTAGTGGATTTATATTTTCCTAATCAAAAATCTAATTTTCTTTTAAACGAGGGTAATGATATAGAAAGTAATATTCAAAATCAAATATTAAAAGAGGATGGTGAAACTTATCAAAAATTAATTACTGAGTTAAAGTTCAACCTTTCTGACGATGAATATGAAGAAGAAATATTCGTTAGAGGTGGTTTATTTAAAAGAACAATACCTAAATTATACAATTATACTTGCTGTATATCAGAAATGAGAATTGAATCCTTATCAAATATTCAAATGGTAGACGCTTGTCATATAATCCCTTTTAGTATTTCAAAAGACGATACAATTACAAATGGTTTGTCATTATCTCCTAATTTGCATCGAGCTTTTGATAGAGGACTTATAACTATAAATAAGAATTATATTGTACGAGTTTCTCCAATTATTATAGAAAATAAAAGTCCATATTCAATTTCACAATTTGATGGAAAGCAGATAATTCTCCCAGAAAATGATAAATATTATCCCTCACCAATTTCTTTAGATTGGCATAATAAAGAATATTATAGAATTTAATATTGGTAAAATCAAATAATGATTTTTAAAACATTTTTTAAGATAATTAAACAAAACAAGCAGTACAAGCATCACTTTCAGTGTCATCTAAAATATCTAATAAAAATTTAGAATCTTTAGATTTTTCTCTGTTTAAACGCTTTAAATGATTTAATTTAATTTCTTTTATTCTTTCAGGTTGCATTAGTTCTTTTAAAGATTCGTTAGGAATCCAAGTAAACATTTCCTTTTCGTTTTCATACGTCATAGCTTCTTTAAACTTTTCAGGATGTTGTTCATACAACCAAACCCATTCTATCTTTTGTTGAAAAAAACAGAAATAACAACCAGATCTACTTCTAGCATATTCGCCCTTTTGCCCATCAACTTCATATTCAACTTTATTGTAATATTCAGGAACTCCAACACCACTTTCTCGTAAAATTCTAAAGATATCGTCTCTTACCAAATTGTCTTCATTTTCTAGTAAAGGGAAATTTTCTTCAAAAGACAAAGGATAACTCGTTGTTTTTAAATATTGGAACACAATTTTATTGTACTCAGTAATTCCGAATTTTAATAAACCGTCTAATTTTTCTTTAACAATTCTTTCTTTTTCTAATCGATAATTTCTGTTAAAAGAAATTGGACTAGAAAAAATACTATTAATTTTATCTAATGTATTACCATTAAAATATTGGCTGTAATAGTCTAATAATTGGGCTTGATTTTCTGGGTGAAATATTTTGTATAATACATCCTGACTCCAAATGTTTTTTCTAAAAGGAAAAATAGATTGAATGGTGTCTTTCTTTGATATATAACCTTCACGTTGTTCATCTCCTCTAATACCAACATAAGAAGCAGTTGGGCTATCGCCCACAAAATTCTCAAAAGGCTTTAATTTCATTAAAGATGTACACCACCTTGCTTGTGGAGAAGGCAAGTATCCTCTAAAAGATTTAAAATGAAAATCAAAAGGATCTTCATTGGTGCTTTCTATTTTCTCATCCTCTAAACGATTTACTTTAACGCCAAGATAACTTTCTAAATTTTCTATTAATTGGTAGGTTTCATCTAACTCTTTACCTGTATCTGTAAAATAGTAATCAAACTCCATATTTGGATGCTTGTCTTTCAGGTAAATTGCCAATGCAGCACTATCTTTACCTCCAGAAATTCCCAAAACGTGTTTTATGTTACTCACGGTCTAACTCTTTTCTTAAAAACTTTTTTAAGCTACAATTCTTAACTTTTTATCATCAGTTAACGTATTTTCTATCTCTAAAATTGATTTTTCAATTTTAGTATTTTGTTGTTTAGAAATACGAATTAAGTGTTTTTGCAATCCATTTTTTTGCGAAGTAAAATCTACTTTATAAACTTCTTCTTTTCCTTCATCAAATATAACATTATTTATTTCAGAAAAATTATCTAATTCATTAACCAGATGACTTAGCTTATCTTTTAGTATTTTTTCTTCTTTATCTGTAATGTTATTTAAAGATTTACCCAATATAGCAAAACAAATTGAAATTAACCAACTGTTTCTATCATCTAAATTAGAATTGACACGAAGCATAAATGTTTTTTGACTTGGCAAAAACTGATGTTCTTTTAAAGCAGAGAAACGTTTTTGTAGCATAGTTTTATATTCTGGGAATTGAGCTTTTACTCCTAAGACTTCTTGTGTTAAATATTTTTCAAAACGATTTAACAACTCATCAAAAGAATTTTTAATTTCTAAAATGGTCTTTTGGAAGTTTAAAATATATTCATCGAAAAGCTGTTCACTTTCAATTAAATTTTTAATTTCATAACCCAATGCTTTTGGGAATTCCTCAAAGAATATTTTTTCAGGATCTTTTGCCTGAGAAATGGCTTCTCTTAAATTTAAAGCTTCCTTACTTAATTTTTCTGTTTTCTGAGAATATGGTGTTAATCCTTTATAAAGTACTAAAAATGGTCTAATACTTTCAATAAAAGATTCATTGGAAAAACTAGTTTTATTTTCTTGATTCAGATAACTACGATATTTATTGAACATATTCAATCGCAGATTATTCAATTCAAATGATTTAACAGAATACTGCTTCGGGTTTCTATTCATTAAATACAGAACAGTCTCATTTAAATAAGGAATGTACCCACCTCTTTCATCATACAAAGCAAAATCTCCTTTTTTAGCAAATAGAAATGTAGGAATTAAAAAACCTATAACACCTTGCTTTAATTTAAAAGGCTTCTCACTTAAAATATTAATAAGTTCTGTAATAGTTTTTGTTTCTGTTTTTGCACTTTCTAGAAACAACTCACAAGCCTCCCAAACTTTTAAAAAATTTTCATTTTCTGCATTTGGTTTGGTCAATACATAATTACCATCTTGTAAATGATGAATTCCTTTATTTTTTATCAAGCTCCAATAAATAGTTTTATCAGACGGGAATTTATCACTTGGATATCCAAAGTCTTTTTCTGACCAATTATTAACTAATCTATTTAAATAGGATTTTCTGGCACTGTTAATAGCACCTGAGACTTTATGCTTATTTATCAACTCCATATTAATATTTGGAGTTAAAGGATAAATTCTAAAACAAATTTCGGAAAGAAACTTATTTAATTTCTTTTTACTGTTTAGTTTTATTTTTTTACCATCAAAAAACCATTGAATCTTATCAGAGTATAATGAATTTAACACAT
Organism: Polaribacter litoreus; assembly: GCF_054584775.1. Classification (NCBI taxonomy): domain Bacteria; kingdom Pseudomonadati; phylum Bacteroidota; class Flavobacteriia; order Flavobacteriales; family Flavobacteriaceae; genus Polaribacter; species Polaribacter litoreus. The sequence continues at coordinate 255,687 of NZ_JBTLRD010000003.1, forward strand.
AATGATTTAAAAGTGCCTTTTGACTATTGATAATAGTGTTTAATTCCTCTTTCGCAAACTTATCATCATTTTCAATAGTAGCTAAAACTTGTTCTGTTTTTATGATATCAACTAATGTTTTTCTTATGGTTGATGTATTTTTATACAACCCATATAGTATTGCAACGTTTTTACCTGAAGTTTGCTCTTCGAGGTTTTTAATTGTAATATTTTCATTAAAAACCAAATTAATAAAGCCATCTATTTCATTAACTGGCTTTTGAAAAGTAGGTTTTTCTGAAATTACAAATTCAAACAAACGTGGAGTTCCAGTTTCATAAAAAGCTTTTTTTGCTGTAATAATAGGAAACTCAAAAGCTTCTTTTAACCTAGGAACTATATCTATAGAAGTATCTATTGAACTTTCTATTTTTGAAATGGCATCTTCAATATCTAAATCTGTACCTCCTAAAAGTTTATAGGATTTATTGAATTGATTAAACCTTATAATTCTAAATTTATCTAGAAAATCAATTCCCTTTCTTACTTCTTTGGCATTATATTCTAAAGAAAAATAAGCTATCAAAAAATCATCATTAATACTAGCTCCTTTACTTGCAAATAAATTAATTAAACCAACTGTTTTGATTATTTTTATGACCATTACCTGATTAGAGTCTGAAATAGACTCTGCTCTTTCAATAGCGTCTCTTATTAGCGCCCATTGAGAATAATCTGGATTACGTTTGCTAACCAAATTGGCATACATATTCACAAATAAATAATCGTATACTTTTGCTACATCAAATAATTCATTCTTTTTTATGCTGTCTAAACCTAAATGATCTGAGGCCTGTAAAAAGGTAAATAAAGACCTTTCATTCTGTCCATATTTTTGTAATGATTTGGTTAAAATTGCAGCAGAGAAAACATCTAAAGGGAATAAGTTATTACCTATTTTTTTTAAATAGTTTTTATCTAAAGAGAAACAATGATGTTTTTCATTTAAAGAAATTAAGTTTTTTAAATAAACGTTGTTTTTCTCTATACTTACATATTTTTCTCTAAGAAATTTTGATGCTAATAATAATAATTGCTCTACAGGCTCATTAAAAGTAATTTCGTTAAATCTACCTTTAACCTTTTTCCATTCATTCCTTTGAGAAATACTTAAATGAAGTGAGTAAGCATCAATAGCTTGATGTACAGAAGTTATAAGTATAATGTTTCGATTAGCATCATTTACAAATTCTGCAAGTTGCTGAATAAAATACATCTCCTTTTCAGGATTATATTTAGATGCATATTCTAAAAACTTACCAAATTCATCGATACAAATAACTAATACTCCTTCATTATCTTTAATTGTTTCATATTTCTGATAAATACAATCAAAAATTTCTTGATTTCCTTTTAAATTATTTTTGATTAAAAAGTAATTTTTAAAAAAATCAATAAGTGAATTAAATTCACCAACGATATTTATAAATTCAGTTTGACTAAATTGTTTACTAGGGAAATTAAAATAGTTTAGATTTTCTGCACTTGATATACTTTTATTAAAAGCCCATAAAAAAGAAGATTTACCTGTTCCATAAGAACCAATTAAGTTAAAACTGTGTATCCCTTTTTTAAATTCGTTTACTATAAAATTTGCAATCCTTGTAGTATTATCACTAGCTATATAATCAAAAGTTTTATCTTGATCTCTTAAAATATTAATAGATGTTGATTGCTTTAGCTTATTCATAATATTCTTTTAATATTTGAAAAGAATTAGGTTTCTCTTTTTTGAATTGTAATTCTTTTATACCTGCTTCATTTGAATATATTATGTATGGGTATTTTTCTGATATCTCAATTAACTTCTTTTCAAGTTGGTTATTATTAAATGCAAAAATATTACCCACACTATTAAAATCACTATATAAGTCTTTAAAGCTAATTGACAGTCCGTAATTCTTATTCTCTAAAATAATGAATAGGATTAATTCTATCGCTATATTTTTATTATTAGATATAGAAAACTTTGATGTTCCTTCTTTCTTTTTTACCTCGTGTATTAATTCTAAATCAGAAAAAATCCCAGAAAAACTATCTTCTTTATTCTTACTATCTTTTGAATGATAGGTTCTTAAAAACACCGAATAATCTTTAGATAATGTATTTTGATTTATTGATGAATCTAATTCTTCAATATAAGTTATGAAATTACTTTTATCAAACTCAGGTTTTAGTTTTCTAAAACTGTTAAAGATAATTGAATAGACAGACGAATAGTTTGTAACTATTAGATAATAATGTAAAAGCCATAAAGAAGTTTCATCTTCCAAATATTTATCATACCCTACATTTTCATCAAATAGAAAGTTAGCAAATTCAGTCGTCTTTTCTGTCTTTAAGTCAATAATTCCAAAAGCCTTTAGCCAAAACCTAATAGAACTCACCATATTTCTACCAACTCCTAAATCAATACAAGCTTCATCTATAAACTTTCCATCATTCTCTACAAAATCATATCCTTTTTTCAACCACATACTTTTGCAGTGAAAAGTCTCATGACCTGAAAAAACCAACTTTTCATTCATTCTTAATATATTTTTTGTAAAAGTACAATTTTGATACTACAAAATAATAAAGTATTCCCAGAACAACTGTGTTTTGAAATCACTATTTAAACTTAACCTTTTGAAATAGTTTGATGAAATCAATTCTGTTTCTTTGCAACAAATAAAGGTCCTAACTTCAACAAAATCTGATATTTAACATTTCAAAATAGTACACTAAAAAAATGATAATAAGTACAAAGTAATGAGGTCTAATTTGATTAATAAATTAAGTCATAAGATAATCTTTAAAAATACTGCAAATACTATAAAAAACACTTTTCTACACAGCGTTAAGTAAACATATAAATATCAGCATCCTATTGTTTCATTTATTTTTTTTAGTTCTAAAAAAGCAGCTTTTTATAATTTATCATAATTCATAAAAACACAAATTTAATTAATGGTATCTGCATAAAAAAACACGTTTAGAATTAACGCTATTAAAATCAGAATAGAAATATGGCTAGTATTTTTTTTTAGTGATGCTGGAGTTTTTACAAAAAATTACGGAAATTATTTTTGTGTTTTTTAAAGTAAATGAAACCGTACTTCTTAATTATTTGTTAAAATGATTTTTTTTTGCAAGCTTATTAAAAATACAACGTCTAACATAAAGTGATGAGTTTTTACTTATCATTCTTTTTCATAGCAATTTTTCCCACTTCTTATCTAAGAAGTGGGTTTTTGTTTTATATTGCAACAAAAGTTATGGTTTGAAAATAATTGTTTCAGTCACAAACGACTTAACTACCGATCAAAGAGTACATAAAGTTTGTACTACTTTACATAATAATGGGTTTGATGTTTTACTGATTGGCCGTCAACTAAAAAATAGTGTTGCCCTAAAAAGAAGCTACAACACCCTAAGACTGCAATTACTTTTTACTAAAGGCTTTCTGTTCTATGCTGAATTTAATCTGAGATTATTCTTTGTGCTAATCTTTAAAAAGAAACATATTTTATTATCTAATGATTTAGATACTTTACTGCCAAATTTTTTAGTGAGTAAAATACAGCGTAAAAAAATTGTTTACGACAGTCACGAATTATTCCCAGAAGTACCAGAATTGGTAAATCGTCCTCTTGTAAAAAAAACTTGGGAAAAGTTAGAATCTTTTTTACTACCTAAAATTAAAAACTCATATACCGTTTGCGATAGCATTAAAAATTATTACAATAAAAAATACAAAACAAACTTTATCACAATAAAAAACTTACCATTACAAAAAAGTATTCAACCAGAAAACGAACTGTTACAAACAAAAGGTAAAAATACAATTATTTATCAAGGTGCTTTAAATGTAGGCAGAGGTTTAGATTTGATGATAGAAACGATGACATATATGGATGATACTTTACTTGTAATTATTGGTGATGGTGATATTTCTCATCAACTAAAACATAAAGCACAAGAGTTATCCTTAGAAAAAAAAGTGATTTTTATGGGAAAAATAGCACCTAAAAAACTTGCTACAATTACACCCAATGCTAACGTTGGCATTAGCTTTGAAGAAGATTTAGGCTTAAATTATAGATTTGCGTTACCCAATAAAATTTTCGATTATATTCAAGCAGAAGTGCCTATTTTGGTATCGAATCTACCTGAAATGAAACAGGTTGTCAATGAATTTAATGTCGGAGAAGTTTTAACTAGTAGAAAACCAGAACAAATAGCAAATCAATTAAAGAATATGCTTCAAAAAGACTTTTCTACTCAACTCAAAACAGCAAAATCTGTATTAATTTGGGAACACCAAGAAGAAAAACTACTTCGTATTTTTAAAGCATAATGCTTTTTATAAGCCATAAAAATTATTTTAACAAAAACCACTTATTATCTGTTGATTTTAAGTGACATATATAGCTTACTTTTAAAAGGTTTAGAGCAAAAACCGAAACAAATTTAGATGTCAAATACTCAAAGAAAGGGTAAAAAAATCCGACTAATTTTAAAAGTTTAAATTTTGATAGCCTTTCTGTTGTTTTTAGTAAATAAGTGTCATTATCTGTAATTAGATTGCTTTTTTGTAAAAAAAACAAATTTTCAATTGCTTTCTTTGTCTTAGAAATAAAAACTTTATTGTCATCTATGCCTAAATGATACACTTCGTTTTCGATATGAGAAATACGATATCCTTTTTGGTGCAACTGTATGGAAAACAATAAATCTTCACGACCATAATTTTTTAATTCTTCTTCGAAATTTACCTCATTAAAAACACTTTTTTCGATTAAAAAATTGGAAGTAAAAAAATATTTATTAGGATGTTTCTTTCGTATTTCAACAGCGATTTCTTCGCTCTTTTTTCCGAATTTATATCTTAAAAAACCTTTATTTTGCTTTATATTTTCATATAATAATCCGCCGCAAACAATTTTATTTTTTTGATTTAAAAAAGCTACATAATTCGTAATAAAATGATTGTTTTTAGGCAAAACATCGGCATCTAAAAAAAGTAACCAATTAAAATTTGCGTTTTTAACCAGTAAATTTCGAATGGCACTTCTGCCAATATTTTTATCTAATGCTATAAATTTGGAGTGATCTAAAGTATTTATTTTATTATTCTGAATGTTTATTTCTGATTTTGAGCCATCATCAAAGCAAATAATTTCAAAATCAATTTTTGCATTCATCAGTTGTTTATGAATAACTTTAACAAGGTGTAAAGCATTATAATTGTATGTAGGTATAAGAACAGAAAGCACTATATTGTTTTTTGTTGCGCAACTTCAAAAAGCTCACCTGCCTCTACTTTTAACGTTTTTTGTCTGAACTTTACAATTAGTTGATAATCGTGTGTTGCCATTAAAATTGTTTTTCCGCTTTTATGGATTTTATTTAGAAGTTGCATTACCTCTAAAGAGGTTTTTGGGTCTAAGTTACCTGTAGGCTCATCTGCTAATATTAATTCTGGGTCATTAAGCAGCGCCCTTGCAATAGCAACTCTTTGCTGTTCGCCACCAGAAAGTTCAAATGTTTTTTTGTAGTATTGAGATTGCATTCCTACTTTTTCTAAAACCTCGTTAATTTTATTTTTAATTTCTTCTTTGTTTTTCCAACCTGTAGCTTTTAAAACAAATTCTAGGTTTCCAAAAATAGTTCTATCATTTAATAATTTAAAATCTTGAAAAACAATACCAATTTTTCTTCTTAAAAACGGTATATCTTTTTCTTTGAGTTTTTTTAAATCAAAGCCTACAATGTTTCCTGAGCCTTTTTGCAAGTGTAAATCGCCATACAAAGTTTTCATTAAACTACTTTTACCACTACCTGTTTTACCAATTAAATAATAAAACCCTCCTTTTTCAATGGTTAAATTAACATTAGATAACACCAAATTATCTCTCTGATAAATATCTGCATGCTCTAAATACAAAACTGGTTTTTCCATAAAAATAGTCGTTTTTACAAACTTATTAGTTTCTAACGATTTTAACATACAAAATTTAAATAATTCTTAAGTTTAATCGTAATTATTTTCATTTATTTTTGTGTCTTTATCCAACAAATTCAAAAAATATTCGTTAATTAGAATATAATAAATACTATGATATGAAATTTCGTTTTTGCAAAAAACATATTTTATCATTTGCTTTTACAATAATTTGCTACACTGCTTTTGCGCAGCAATCTATTGTTGATGTAAACATGAGAACTGATTTTAACAATGCCTTAAAATTATACAACACTAAAGCCTATAGAGCAGCGCAAAAAACATTTGAAAAAGTAAAAAAAGAATCCTTACAAAACACTGCTTTAAAAGCAGATGCATCTTATTACGATGCCATGTGTGCTGTAAAGCTAAACCAAACCAATGCTGATGAAAAGGTGCTAACGTTTGTTGAAGAAAACCCAACTAGCAACAAAAAAAACAAGGCTTTTTTTAACGTTGGAAATTATTATTTTGCAAATAAAAAGGCTGCATACGCATTAAAATGGTATCAAAAAGTGAATACCGATTTAATATCAGAAGAAAACAGAAAAGAACTTAATTTTAAAATGGGTTATGGTTTTTTAGTAGCCAAACGCCTAGATTTGGCAAAAGACAAATTTTTACCTTTAATTAATGATGCAAAATATGGCAATGACTCTAGATATTATTATGGTTATATTTCTTATAAATTAGAAGATTATGGCATTGCAGCAACTACGCTAAAAGAAATTGCCGACAATACATCTTACAAAACAGAAATTTCTTATTACTTGCTAGATATTAGTTTTAAATCTGGTCAATTTGAGCGTTGTATAACAGTTGGGCAAGAATTATTAAAAACTGCTAAGAAAAAAGATGTTTCTGAAATTTCTAAAATTGTAGGCGAAAGTTATTTTAACTTAAAAAAATATGAAGATGCAATACCGTTTTTAAAAGCGTATCAAGGCAAACGAAAAAAATGGAATAACACAGATTATTATCAGTTAGGATACGCTTATTTTAAGCAAAACGATTTTGAAAACGCCATTAGTTATTTTAACAAAATTATCTCTCAGAAAAACGAAGTTTCTCAAAATGCCTATTATCACCTAGCAGAATGTTATTTAAATACCAATAAAAAAAGTGAAGCTTTAAACGCATTTAAAACTGCTAGTGCTATGTCTTTTAACAGTAAAATTCAAGAAGATGCCGCTTTAAATTATGCTAAATTGAGTTACGAAGAGGGCAACCCGTTTGAAAATGTTTCTGATGTACTGCAAAACTACTTAAAGAACTATCCAAACTCTAGCGCATATAGCGAAATTAACGAATTAGTGGTCTCTTCTTTTATACATCAACAAGATTATCAAGGAGCTTTAGACTATTTAAAAAAGAAAAAATCACCAGAAAACTCGGCATTAACTTTTGAGGTTGCCTTATACAGGGCAATGCAGTTATTCAATAAGCAAAAATACTCAGAATCACTTTCTTATTTTCGTACTTCTCAATCTTCTCAAGAAACAGCAATAGTATTAAAGGGGAAATATTGGGAGGCAGAAACTTTATATAGATTAGAAAATTATAATGATGCTTTAACAAAATTCATCAATTTAAATAATGCCTTAAGAACTAGAAATAAAAACGATTTTCCTTTATTAGAATACAATATCGGTTACACTCATTTTAAATTGAAAAACTATCAGAAAGCAGCACAAACATTTGCCGTTTTCTTAGCGAAAAAAAATGTTGCTAATAGTATTAAAAACGATGCTTATATTCGTTTAGCAGATAGTTATTTTGCAACGAGAAACTATGATAAAGCCATTAAAAACTACACAATTGTAATTGCTAATAATGGTGCTGAAGCCGACTATGCACAATATCAAGTAGGTATGAGTTTTGGGTTTAGAAATGATAGCAAAGCTAAAATTAAAGCTCTAACTAAAGTGTTGAATGATTATAACAATTCAACACTAAAAGATGATGCTTTATATCAATTAGCAAATACATACACAAAAATTAAAAACAATCAAAAAGCACATCAAGCTTATGATCGTTTACTCAGCAAACACCAAAGAAGTGTTTTTTTACCAAGAGCTTTAGTGCGTCAGGGACTATTGTATTATAATGAAAATAAAAACAAAAAGGCTTTAGAAAAATTTAAACTAACTGTACAAAAATTCCCAAATTCTTCTGATGCTATAGAGGCCGTTAGAAATGCCAAAAACATATATATTGATGAAGATAACTTAAATGAGTATGTAGCTTGGACCAAAACCTTAAAATTTGTAAATGTTTCTGATAGTGAACTAGAAAGCTCTACTTTTTCTATTGCACAACGTAAATACTTTGATGGTAAAAATAGTAGTGCGATATTAAGTTTAAAAAAGTACTTGAAAAGTTTTCCTGATGGCAAAAACAGTTTAAAAGCAAATTATTATCTGGCTGATATTTTATTTAAAGAAAAGTTATTTACACAAGCTGTAGCTTATTACAAGAACGTTTTAGATGCTGGACAAAGTGAATTTAGCGAAGACTCTCTTGCAAAATTATCTCAAATTTATCTACAAGAAGAATCGTTTGCAAAAGCAATACCTTTTTTACTAAAATTAGAAAAAGAAGCTTACTCTAAAGAAAACATTTTGTTTGCTCAAAGTAATTTAATGAAAGCATATACTATTACAGAAGCTTTTAATGCATCTATGGAATATGCTAAAAAGATTTTAGAAAAAAACAAATTAGACGAAAGCTTGCGTTTAGATGCTAAAAAAACCATGGCTAGGAGTTCTTTTAAAACTAAAGAATTTGATGTAGCAGAAGCTTTTTACGCCGAAGTTGAAGAAGAAGCTACAGGAGAATTAAAAGCAGAGGCTTTATACTACAGTGCTTACTTTAAAAATGTAAATAAAGAGTATGAGGCTTCTACAAAAGTAGTTCAAGAATTAATTGCCAATTATTCTGCTTATAAATATTGGGGTGTAAAAAGCTATGTAATTATGGCTAAAAATTACTACAGTTTACAAGACGCTTATCAGGCTACTTTTATTTTAGAAAATGTTATTAAAAATTTTACCCAGTTTGATGATATTATAAAAGAAGCTGAAATAGAACTTAATACCATAAAAACCAACGAAGCCAAAACCAATAATTCTGTAACTCCTCAAAATAAAAATTAATGAAAAAAGGTGTTCTTATATGTGTAATTTTCTTTGGTTGTATGAGTAGTATTGCTCAAGAAAAAAAACCTGTTAGTGTAAAAGACACAGTAAAAACAGAGGTTGTAGAAGTAATTACTGCTTACAACCCTGAAATTGCTGATGCAAATAAAATTAAAAAAAATCCGGTAATTCAACTATCTGATAAAAACAAAAAGAAAACATTAAACTATGCTATTTTTTCGGCTCCTGTTGCCTCTACATTTATTCCCAAAAGCGGGGTTGTAAAAGGTATAGATGTAGGCGTAAAAGAACGTATTTATGATAATTACGCTGCACTTGGCTTTGGCAACTATAAATCTACTTTTGCAGAAATTTATATTCATAATTACACTCGTTTTCAGAGTGAATATGGAATATCATCAAAATACCAAACTTCTCAAAATAACATTAATAACACTTTGTTAAATAGCGATTTTTCGAATTTTTTAGCCACTGTTTTTTACAAGAGAGAAGAACGTTATTTTGATTGGAAAATAACACTAAATACAGAACAAAATAATTATAATTGGTATGGTTTAGAAGAAAACACCTTTGTACCAAATATTATTGATAATATTGAAGAAAATCAAAAATACAGTTATTTTAATGCTACAGGAGAAATTGATTTTCTTGATGCTTATTTAGATCAAAGTGTGTTATCACTTTCTTATTTTACAGATGATTATAGCAGTAGCGAATTTCTCATCAACTTAAATACCAATTTTGATTTTCCTATAGATTTTATTAGCAGACGTTTAAACAACCTAAAAGTAAAAACAGGGGTAGAGTATTTAGTTGGTAATTTTGCTACAAATTACAGTAATAATAACGAATTGAATTATTCTATTTTTACGGCAAACATCAATCCACAGTATAAAGATACTTTTGGCGGTTTCACAGCACATCTTGGTGCTAAAATAATTGCTTCTTTTGATGCAGAAAATAGTACAAATCACTTTTTAGTATATCCAGATATTCAATTACAGCAATCTATACTACCAGAAAAACTAAATATTTACACAGGTATTTTTGGTGATTTTCATACCAATACTTATAAAAATTTTACTGAAGATAATCAGTTTATTTCTCCCACACAATTTATTACACAAACTGCAGAAAAATATAATGTGTTTTTAGGTTTTAACGGAGTTATGTTTAATGATTTTAGTTTTAATGTTTCTGCCAGCCTAAAAGAGGAAGAAGATAAAGCGTTGTTTGTTAGAAACAATTCAAAATCTAGTGGAGTAAACAATAACATTAACGGAATTGCTTTAAAAGGCTATGAATATGGAAATTCATTTTCAGTGATTTATGATGATGTTAAAACAACATCCGTTACTGCAGAATTAGCTTACGATTTAACAAAAAAAATTGTATTAACCACCAATTTTCAGTTTAATAGTTTTACCATGCAAACCCAAAAAGAAGCTTGGAATTTACCTACAATTCAAGCTGGTTTTACAGGCAAATACAAAAGCAATAAATGGTATGCAACTACAAGTGTTTTTTATGTGGGCGAACGAAAAGACGTGTTATACGCAAATACTTTTCCTTCTAATATAAATAGTACTGAAACCTTAGATGCTTTTGTAGATATTAATGCCAATGGTGGTTATCATTTTAACGATAAATTTTCAGCATTTTTACGACTAAATAATATTTTAAATACAGATTACCAACGCTTTGCCAACTTTAATGTGCAAGGTTTTCAAGTTTTAGGAGGCATAACGTATAAATTTGACTTTTAAAACGAGTCATTTAACGATATAATATCTTCATATTATCTAAAAACCACCCACTTAAAATCACATTTTTCATATATTTACAATCTATGTTGTATTATTTGTTAATTGCTTTTCAGGCTTTTTGTATATTTCATGTATACAAAACCAAAAATGATTATTACTGGTATTTTGTCATATTTTTTGTACCAATTATTGGAGGAGCAGTGTATTTATTTACTCAAATATTAAATAAAAATAATATTAACAATACAATAGAATCCATTACTACTGTTGTAAACCCCTCTAAAAAAATTAAAGCTTTAGAACAAAAACTTGCTTTTTCTGAAAGTTTTCAGAATAAAATTAATCTTGCAGATGCACATTTAGACAACAGTAATTTCGAAAAAGCCATTGAATTTTATGAAAAGGCTTTACAAGGCAAATACGTTAAACATCCATACACCATAAATAAAGCGTTAAAATGTTATTTTAAAATTGAAAACTTTAAAAAAGTAATTCAATATGCTAGAAAAATTGATATCGAAAAAACATTTAAAGATTCATTATGTTTTTATGCCATTGCTTTAGAAAAATGTGATTTTTTAGATGAAGCCGAAATTCACTTTAAAAAGTTAAATATAAGATATTCTAATTACCCTGAACGCCTTGAACTATCGCGATTTTTAATTAGAACAGATCAAAAAGAGGCTGCAAAAACGGTTTTAAACGATGTGATTAGTGAGATTAACAATATGATTGAAACCAATCAAAGAAAATATAAATATATTTATAAAGAATCTAAGTTGCTTATGCGTAACATTTAGTTTTAAAAAAGTTACCCAACGCTTTTTATTATGATATTCCTAAAAATTTGCCCCAATTTGGTGGAATAATTTATATCGATGTAATTGTATTATTGACAAAAGCATCATATTTTAATCTATGTCGCTACAAAAGTTTCTCTTATAATTTCTTTACAATTCTGTATTTCAGATTTGGATAATTTGTCCAACGTTTTTAATAGTCAAGACTTGTCAATTGTTCGAATTTGGTCGATTGCCATCATTCCCTTTTTTTCGTTATGTTTTACTTTAATTCTAGTCAGATCGTTTTTCAAGCTCGTTGTTATTGGTGCAACTACGATTTTCCTTAAAAACGTATTAATTTCGTTTGGTGAAACAATTACACAAGATCTCGTTTTTTTAATTTCACTACCTATTGTTGGGTCAAGATTTACGAGTATAATTGTATATTGTTCTAATTCCGTTCCTCAAAATTTTCGTCCTCGAATACATCATTAAATAATAATCGGTCATCATTATTCTCACGCATTTCCTCAAATGCTTTCCCCAGTTTTTCCTCAGACTACTAATTGGTTTAAGGATTATTTGTACTTTTTTCTAAATCATTTCGACTTTGTCTTTTATGTTATACTTTTCCAAAACAGTTTTGCTTAAACGCAGACCTTTAAAATTTCCGATTTTTATAATTGCTATTTCCATAACTTTATATTTGTAATTACAGAGTCATCACAAATCATTTAGTTTACAAAGTTTTTTAGTAGTAATGGCAACTCAGTTATAGTGATGTAAAAAAATTGATCTGTCATTTATTTATAAAGCTAAAAACATACATTTAAGTAACTAACCTAAAACCTTCAAATAGTGGTTATGATGTTTCTGAAAACCCAAAAAACAAATTACATCCAACCAACATTTACAAAAGCAACAAAAAGACTTATTGAAATTGTACAAGCAAACAGAACTAAGTATAAAGTTTTTGTTAAACCTCATTAAAAAGAAAATTTCAGATCAATACCTCCTTAACTAAGGTGTAAAGGATGCCAAGCTGCAAGGCATGATGAACATATTCATTTTCAATACAGTAAATTGTCATCTCGTTTTTGTAATTTTATCAAAATAAACAACAAAACCATGAAAAAACTATTACTGCTAGTCTTTATGATAACCATGATGATTTCTTGTAATCAAAAAGCTACAAAAAAAGAAACATTAAATACACTTTCTACACAAGAAAAAACAGATTCTACTTATATAAAAACCATCTTTAATTCGGCATTAACTGATGGTAAATCTTATGAATGGTTAAGAGATTTAACACAAAATATTGGTGGTCGTTTATCTGGTTCTCCAGAAGCTCAAAAAGCGGTAGAATGGGGAGAGCAATTAATGAAAGATGTAGGTTTAGATTCTGTTTGGTTACAACCAGTAATGGTACCACATTGGATTCGTGGTAAAAAAGAAACAGCCAGTTATACTATAAATGGAACAACAAAAAATGTAGCTATTTGTGCCTTAGGTTTCTCTATTGCTACACCAAATGAAGGTATTTTAGCAGAAGTAATTGAAGTAAAAAGTTTGGAAGAAGCCAAAGCATTAGGCAGCAAAATGCAAGGAAAAATTGTTTTTTTTAACCGTCCTTTCGATGATACACTCATTAATACTTTTAAAGCCTATGGAGGTTGTGTAGATCAACGTGTAAGAGGCGCTACAGTTTGTGGAGCGTTTGGAGCAAAAGGCGTAATTGTACGTTCTATGACAAACGCAATAGACGATTACCCTCACACAGGAACCATGAGTTATGGAAATTTACCAAAAGAAAAATACATTCCTGCTGCAGCTATTAGCAGTAAAGCTGCTGAAATGTTAAGTGCCGATTTACAAAAAAATCCTGATTTAAAATTCTACTTTAAACAAAGTTGTAAAACCTTACCAGACGCCCCTTCTTTTAACGTTGTTGGCGAAATTAAAGGTACTGAAAACCCAAAAAATATTTTTGTAGTTGGCGGACATTTAGATTCTTGGGATTTGGGTGAAGGTGCTCATGATGATGGTACTGGGATAGTGCAATCTTTAGAAGTAGCTTATCTTTTTAAGAAAAACAATATCAAACCAAAAAACACCATTAGAATTGTGTTTTTTATGAATGAAGAAAACGGAACAAGAGGTGCAAAAAAATATGCTGAGTTGGCAAAATTGAACAAAGAAAATCATATTGGTGGTTTAGAATCTGATGCTGGTGGTCATACGCCTAGAGGTTTTTCTATTGATGCAAATACAGTAAATACTCAACTTTTACAAAGCTGGAAAAAGCTATTATCTCCTTATGGTTTACATGACTTAGATAAAGGTGGATCTGGAGCAGATATTAGTCCGTTAAAAGGCGAAAACGTAACTCTAGTTGGCTACAGACCAGACTCTCAACGTTACTTCGATTATCATCACACAAGTAGAGATACCTTTGATAAAGTAAACAAACGCGAATTAGAATTGGGCAGTGCATCTATGGCTAGTATTATTTACTTAATGGATAAATATTTATATGCAGACACTCCTATAAAACCTTAACATTTTGAAAGATTTTGCACTAATTTTACGAATAATTTATGGTGCATTTTTCTGCTTTGCAGGAATAATGCATTTTATAAAAATGGACCTCTTTAAGCATTTTATACCTCATTTTTTAAATAAAAAACTGGTAAACTACATCGTTGGTTTTATAGAATTTATATTAGGGTTTGGTATGTTTGTTTCTAAAACAACAAAAGAAGCTTCAATAGGCATTTTTATTCTACTACTATTACTTTTGCCCATTCATATTTGGGATGTAACTAAAAAAAGGCCTGCTATAGGTTCAAAAAAAATAGCCATTATTAGAATCCCATTTCAGTTTGTACTTATGTACGGAGTATATTTTGTTTACACCAATACCATTTAAAAAATGAAAAAAAATCTATTACAATTTATTGTTTTCCTCTCTTTATTTTCTTGCGGACAAAAAAAAGTGGATATCCTTGTTTATAATGCAAATGTTTATACCGTAAATAACCTCTTTCAAAAAGCAGAGGCCTTTGCTATTAAAGATGGTAAGTTTGTTGCAATAGGCACAAATGAACAAATTTTTAATTCGTACAGCGCTTTAGACACCATTAATGCCCATGGTAAAACCATTGTTCCTGGTTTAATTGATGCACATTGCCATTTTTACAGAATGGGCTTACAGCAGCAAAAAGTATCTTTAGAAGGTACAAAAAGCTATGATGATGTTATTAAAAGAATAGATTCTTTTCAAAACGTAAAAAACACCAATTTTATTACAGGTCGTGGATGGGATCAAAACGATTGGCCCATAAAAGAGTTTCCCACAAAAGATAAGTTAGATTCTTTATTCCCAACAACTCCTGTTGCTGTAAGACGCGTAGATGGCCATGCATTATTAGTTAACCAAGCTGCTATTGATTTAGCAGGAATCACTAAAAACACTCCTGTTTCTGGTGGAGAAATCATCACCAAAAACGGCGAAATGACTGGTGTGTTAATTGATGCTGCTATGGATTTTATAAAAATACCTGACCCCACTAAACAAGAAGCTATTCAAGGTTTATTAGATGCTCAAAAAATATGTTTTTCTTATGGTTTAACAACGGTTGATGATGCTGGTTTAGATAGAAGTACTATAGAATTAATTGATGAATTACAGCAAAAAAATCAATTAAAAATGCGAATTTACGCCATGGTGTCTGGTGATAAACAAGAGCAAATTGATTATTACATCAATAAAGGAATTTATAAAACGGATAAATTAAACGTGCGTTCATTTAAAGTTTATGGTGATGGCGCTTTAGGCTCTAGAGGTGCAGCCATGCGTAAACCATATTCAGATAGAGAAAATCATTTTGGTGCTTTAATTTATCCTGCTGAACGTTACAGAGAAATTGCAAAGCAAATTGCTGCCTCAGAATTTCAAATGAACACACATGCCATTGGTGATTCTGCTAATACTTGGATGTTAAAAACCTACAACGAGGTTCTAAAAAATGAAGAAAATAGAAGATGGAGAATTGAACATGCTCAAATAATATCTTCTGAAGATTTTAAAAGTTTTAACAATATTATGCCCTCTGTACAACCTACACACGCCACATCAGATATGTATTGGGCAGAAGAAAGAATTGGAAAAAAACGAATGAAAGGTGCGTATGCTTTTAAAGATTTATTAAATAGGTATGGAAAAATTGCCCTAGGTACAGATTTTCCTGTAGAAAAAGTAAATCCTTTTTTAACTTTTTATGCGTCTACTTTTCGTAAAGATTTAGAAGGATTTCCAAAAGATGGTTTTCAAATGAATAATGCTTTAAACAGAAATCAAACCCTAAAAGGAATGACTATTTGGGCTGCCTATTCTAATTTTGAAGAAGAAGAAAAAGGTACTATAGAAATAGGTAAATTTGCTGATTTTGTAATTTTAAATCAAGATATTATGACTATTTCTGGAGACAAAATTCCAAATACAAAAGTAATTGCCACTTATTTAAATGGTGAAAAGGTATACTAACTAAATACCTACTTTGTATTTTAGTGTATTTGACCAAAAATAGATTGATACCCATCCTTTATAAAAGTATCGCTTGAGATTTTTAAATACATTTTTTGATAACCTAAAACAAATTTCAACAAAAAAACCCCACAATTTTAGTAACTGTGGGGTTTAAAATATTATAAAGCTGATAAAATGCTAATATAAAACTCTAAACTTAATTGTACCTTCTACAGCTCTCAACTCATCAATTACTTGTTTGTTGTATTCTTTATCTAAATCTGTAATTACGTACCCAACTTTTGGATCTGTAGATAAAAATTGGCCATTGATATTTAAATCGTATTTAGCCAAAATTTTATTAATTTTAGCCATAACACCAGGCACATTTTTATGAATATGTAAAAAACGATGTGCGTTTGTTTGTCTTGGTAAACGAATATTTGGGAAATTTACAGCATCTACCGTATTTCCAGAATTGATGTATGCCATAATTTTACTTGGTACAAAATCGGCAATATCTCTTTGTGCTTCTTCTGTACTTCCACCAACATGAGGGGTTAATATTACATTGTCTAAACCTTGTAATTCTGTTTTGAACTCTCCGTTTTTTCTTGGCTCAGAAGGATACACATCTATAGCTGCTCCTGATAGTTTTTTACTTTTTAAAGCGGCAACTAGTGCAGGAATATCAACTACAAAACCACGTGCTAAATTTACCAAAACAGCACCATCTTTCATTTGTGAAATTTCTTCTGCACCAAAGAAATTTTTATTGGCAGCATTATCATCTACATGTAAACTTACGGCATCAGAAATTGCTAACAGTTCTTTTAAAGTACTCACTTTTGTAGCATTTCCTAAAGCCAGCTTGTCTTCCACATCATAATAATACACGTGCATACCTAAAGCTTCTGCCAAAACCGATAATTGCTTACCAATATTACCATAGCCTACAATTCCTAGTTTTTTACCACGAACCTCTCTAGAACCTGCTGCTGTTTTTTGCCACTGACCATTATGAATTTCTGTACTTCGTTGAAAAACCGAACGCAATAACATAATAATTTCGCCAATTGCCAACTCAACCACAGAACGAGTGTTGCTGTAAGGTGCGTTAAACACCACAATCCCTTTTTCTTTACAAGCGTCTAAATCAATTTGTTTGGTACCAATGCAAAATGCACTTACCACCATTAACTTTTCTGCGGCATCTACTACTTTTTGGGTAACGTTAGTTTTAGAACGGATTCCTAAAACGTGTACATCTTTAATTTTTTCTATCAATTCATCTTCTGACAAACTTTTAGAAATTGTTTCTACAGAAAACCCATCTGAAGATAACTTTGTAAAAGCATCTGGATGTATATTTTCTAATAATAAAATCTTAATTCGGTTCTTTGGGTAACTTATATTTCTTGGCAACTTGTTAACGTATAAAAATTCATCTAAATTCGGTGCAATATGGTCTGCGTTTTCTGTGGTTTTATCTCTAGAAACATTTTCTGTATACGCAAAAAACTTGTCTGCTACACCAGCTTCTCGAGTTACATAATCACTATAACCATCACCAATAACTTGTATTTCTCCCTCAAGGTTCATATCTCGTAAACACTTGATTTTTCCATTGTGTTGTGATAGTGGGTTTGCACTATCAAAACTTACAATTTTTCCGTTCGCATCAAATTCAAAAGTATTGGCATATACCCTTTCTGATGGAATATTGTATGCTGCTACAATAGGATCTATAAATTCTTTAAAACCACAAGAAATTACATAAATATCATCTGCAAATTTTTCAAAAAACTCTTTATTGCTTTCAATAGATTTTGATACTTGCTTTTTTAATGCGGCAACTAAAGCTTCTAAATCAGATGCATTGGCTTCTAATAATTGAATTCTACGCTCTAAAGATTCTGTGAATGAAATTTCTCCATCAATCCCTAAATTGGTAATGTCAATGATTTCTTGAATAATTTCATCTTTCTTTGGATTGTTTTTTAAGGTAATTTCTGCCAAAACATCCAAAGCTTCTACACGAGTTAGTGTACTGTCAAAATCGAAAATATAATTTCTTTTTGTGGTAATCATTTTCTTTAAATCTTGGTTGAATTTAAGTGGGTAAATCTACAAATATAGTAGCCATTTAAGAAGCCTTTTTAGAGTTTTACGATATCTGTTTTATTTGTTCATATTCTTCAAAAAGTTGATAATAAAACCAGTATTAGATCCTAAAAATTATGAAATCCTAAATGAATCAACCACCAAACTATAGGTAACGATTCTACCCAAAAAGAGCTGTAATACTTAGACTGTTTTGTTTTTGCTCTCATTAAGAGTATAATCACAATAAAAAAGAATACCATAAACGGAGTTTGCATTGTATTTGAGGTGGAAGCCAAATACTCTAAAATCAAACAAAAAATCATTAATATCAACCCTAATCGTTTGGTTTTTTCTATGCCAATTTTTCTGGGGATGGTTTGCAATGAAATAGCATCGTACTGCACATCTCTAATATCAAAAGGCAATATTAATACAACTACAATTAAAAACCGTTGCAATAGCAATACATAGGTTGTATAAGTAATGTGTGCGTTAGCATCTACAATAGGAATTAACACTGTAAATCCTGCCCAAACTAAAGCTACCACAGCAATTTTTAAATAACTGACCTCTCGTAAATTTTTATCAAAACCACTTAGAAAAGGAACTCCATATAAAATGGTTAGCACTACAAAAGGAATACTATAATACAATGTTGATAATTGCAATTGATAAGCAAAATAGCACATGGCTAAAAAACAAAAAAAAGAGAAAATTTGAATCACTTTTAAACTATCTGTCAAACTTCTATGATGCAGCTTAGCAACACCCGCATATTTTACAAAATTGTAGCCTGTTATAGTTCCGAAAAAAATAAAATAATACAAATTTTGATTGTAAGGCAAATCAAAATACATTTCTGTAATTCTAAGTAACGCATATACTGCTAAAGCTACATGAATACTTGCATTGATGTAAAAGTTAAAAACGGACTTAAAAATGTTCATTACACAAAAGTAACTTATTGTTTATAATTATTCTATTTAGTTAATAATTAAATGTTTTGCGAGGGCATTATCATCAAAATTAAAACAAAGAATACGTATTTTTGCAAAATTAAATTACAGATTGTTAGGTTTGCGGTACAAGCCGACTTAAATCTATTAAAAAAAGTCTAAAAAAACTCTATTTAATGAACACAAATTCGTTTCAATTAAGACATATTGGCCCAAATAAAGTGGAGCAAAAAAAGATGCTAAAAACTATAAAAGCTGATAGTTTAGAACAGTTGATTACTGAAACTGTACCAGACAACATTCTTTTAAAAGAAGATTTAGATTTAGCGCCAGCAATGAGCGAATATGAATATTTACAACACATAAATACACTTGCCAATAAAAACAAAGTGTTTAAAAGCTATATTGGTTTAGGGTATCATGAAGCGATTGTACCAAGTGTTATTCAGCGAAATATTTTAGAAAATCCAGGTTGGTATACAGCATACACACCTTACCAAGCAGAAATTGCTCAAGGTCGTCTAGAAGCCTTGTTAAATTTCCAAACTATGGTTTGTGATTTAACAGGAATGGAACTAGCAAATGCTTCTTTATTAGACGAATCTACAGCTGCTGCAGAAGCCATGGCTTTGTTGTTTGATGTTAGAGAACGTGCTAAGAAAAAAGCGGGTGCCAATAAGTTTTTTGTTTCTGATGAAATTCTGCCACAAACCTTATCTTTATTACAAACACGCGCTACTCCTATTGGTATTGAGTTAGTAATTGGTAACCACGAAGCATTTAATTTTGATGATGATTTTTTTGGTGCAATTTTACAATATCCAGGTAAATTTGGTCAGATTTATGATTATGAAAGTTTTGTTGCCAAAGCCAATGATAATGATATTAAAGTAGCAGTGGCTGCTGATATCTTATCCCTTGTAAAATTAAAAGCTCCTGGTGAATTTGGTGCTTCTGTAGTTGTAGGAACCACGCAACGTTTTGGAATTCCTTTAGGTTATGGAGGGCCTCATGCAGCGTATTTTGCTACCAAAGAAAAATACAAAAGAAGTATTCCTGGACGTATAATTGGAGTAACCAAAGACATGAATGGTAAACGTGCTTTGCGTATGGCATTACAAACTAGAGAACAACATATTAAGCGTGAAAGAGCTACTAGTAATATTTGTACTGCGCAAGTTTTATTAGCTGTTATGGCTGGAATGTATGCAGTGTATCATGGAAAAGACGGTTTGCATTATATTGCTGATACAGTGCACAATAAAACAAAATTAGTTGCAGATTTTTTAGAAAAGGCTGGTTTTAAACAACTAAACTCTTCTTATTTTGATACACTTTTAGTAGAAATTGATGCTATCAGATTAAAACCAATTGCAGAATCTTTTGAGGTAAACTTTAATTATGTTTCTGATAATTTGGTTTCTATTTCTTTAAACGAAGCAACAACTCAAAAAGATTTAATGACTTTGTTTACCATTTTTGGACAATTAAAAAAACGTCCAAATCCTGTAAAAGAAGAAAATTACGATACCTTTTCTCAAATTTTAACTCAAGAACCTTTTCATTCGGATTTTGAAGTTATTGAAGATGCTGTTTCAAGAAATACATCATTTTTAGAAAACGAGATTTTTAACACGTATCATTCAGAAACAGATATGATGCGTTATATAAAGAAACTAGAACGTAAAGATTTGGCTTTAAATCATTCTATGATTTCTTTAGGATCTTGTACCATGAAATTAAATGCTGCCTCAGAAATGTTGCCTTTAAGCAATCCTAATTGGGGAAATATTCATCCTTTTGTGCCTTTAAATCAAGCACAAGGATATCAAGAAGTTCTTAAAAAATTAGAACATCAACTAAATATTATTACGGGTTTTGCAGGTACTTCTTTACAGCCAAATTCTGGTGCTCAAGGTGAGTTTGCTGGTTTAATGACGATTAGAGCTTATCATCAATCTAGAAACGAATCACATAGAAATATTTGTATTATTCCTGCTTCTGCTCATGGTACAAACCCTGCTTCTGCTGTTATGGCTGGTATGAAAGTGATTGTAACCAAAACTGCCGAAAATGGAAATATTGATGTTGCTGATTTACGTGAAAAAGCAGAATTGCATTCCGATAATTTGGCTGCGTTAATGGTTACTTATCCTTCTACTCATGGAGTTTTTGAAAGTGAAATTAAAGAAATCACCAAAATTATTCACGATAATGGAGGGCAAGTGTATATGGATGGTGCAAATATGAATGCTCAAGTTGGATTGACGAATCCTGCAACAATTGGCGCAGATGTTTGTCATTTAAATTTACACAAAACTTTTGCCATTCCTCATGGAGGAGGTGGCCCTGGAGTTGGGCCAATTTGTGTTGCACCTCAACTAGTACCTTTTTTACCTACAAATCCTGTTATTGAAACTGGTGGAGAAAATGCAATTACAGCCATTTCATCTGCTCCTTGGGGTTCTGCTTTAGTGTGTTTAATTTCTTACGGATACATAAAAATGCTGGGTTTTAGAGGATTAACCAACTCAACAAAAAATGCCATTTTAAATGCCAACTATATTAAAGAACGTTTGCAAGGGCATTATGAGACTTTATTTACAGGCGAAAAAGGACGTGCAGCTCATGAAATGATTATTGATTGTAGAGACTTTAAACAAAAAGGGATTGAAGTGGTAGATATTGCCAAGCGTTTAATCGATTATGGTTTCCATGCTCCAACAGTTTCTTTTCCTGTAGGTGGAACCATGATGATTGAACCTACAGAATCTGAGTCTATTGCTGAACTTGATCGTTTTTGTGATGCTATGATTGCCATTCGTGAAGAAATTAAAAATGCAACGAAAGAGGATGCAAATAATCCTTTAAAAAATGCACCTCACACTCAACAAATGCTAACTGCAGATGAATGGAATTTTCCATACAGTAGAAAACAAGCCGCTTTTCCTTTAGCGTATATTGCTGACAATAAATTTTGGCCAACAGTAAGAAGAGTTGATGATGCTTTTGGTGATAGAAACTTAATTTGCTCTTGTAATCCTATTGAAGATTATATGTAGAATATGTTTGCTGATAGTTATATAAAGAGGCTGTCTGAAAAGTATAAAATCCCTGTCATTTGGACTGAAATGGAGAAATCTTATTTTTTAATCATCAAATAGTTCGATTTTTCAATTTCGCTAAAATGACATACAGATCTACTTTTCAGACAGCTTTTTTTTAAATTTATAACTGTTTTATTTCATCAAAAAATGATAATTTTATCAAAAAATAGTGATATTCAGCTCTTGATATTTACAAAATTAGCAATTGTTAATTTTCTGAGACTATTTTAGAAACATTACTCAAATAATTAGAAAAAAACGATGAAAAAAATTGTATTCCTTTTTACGCTTTTAGTATTCGTTCGTTGCACTTCAAAAGTCCAAGAAAAACAAAATGTAAACATTGTTGGTGCCATGAAAAACGTAATGTGGAAAGGAAAATTAGGTAGTAGTATAAACCTGGATACTATTGCTGATAAAAAAGGACTTTATGGCCTTGGACCTGTGAGTTATTTAACTGGTGAATTGCTGATTAATAACGGTAAAAGTTACGTATCAAAAGTAATTAACGACACCACAATGATCGTTGAAAAATCTTTTGATATTTCTGCACCTTTTTTTGTTTACAGCAACATCAACAACTGGCATGAAATAAAACTACCCACTAATGTAAAAACAATTAAAGACGTTGAAAAATTTACTAAAAACCAAGCTACAAACTTCAAAAAACCTTTTGCTTTTAAATTAATAGGACAAGTTTCTAAAGCAGTTGTTCATATTCAAAATTTACCACAAGGCAGCAAAGTAAGCTCTCCTGATGAAGCACATCAAGGACAGACAAATTTTACCATAACTAATACAAACTGCGAAATAATTGGTTTTTTCTCAACAGAGCATCAAGGTGTTTTTACACATCACGACTCATTTGTACACATGCATTTAATTACTAAGGATGAAACAAAAATGGGGCATTTAGACGAATTGGAAATTGGCGAAATGAAATTATACCTTCCTAAAAAGTAGCTTTTGTATCCTCTAAAAAAAAAGAAAAATTAAAATAGCTCTCAAAAATTGGAGAGCTATTTTATTTTTTACAAGGTATTCATCAACATAAATATTTTAAAAGTTTTGTTTTTTATCATCAACATTAATATTTTAATAATATGTATATCTTCTAACTTTTGAAATATGTTTTGCTAAACGCATTACTTGATGAGAATAGCCATATTCATTATCATACCAAACATAAACAACAATAGTTTCTTTGTCTGTAATTGTGGCTTTACTATCAAAAATTGAAGGTGCTGTTGAGCCAATAATATCTGAAGAAACCATTTCGTTATCTAACGAATATTTTATTTGTTCTACCAAATCACCTTCTAAGGCATTATGTTTTAAAATGGCGTTTACAGCTTCTGTATTTACGGGTCTTCTTAATTGTAAGCTTAAAATTGCTAAAGATCCATTTGGTACAGGAACTCGAATTGCATTAGAGGTTAATTTGTCTTTTAAAACAGGTATGGCTTTGGCAACAGCCTCTCCAGCACCAGTTTCTGTAATCACCATATTTAATGCTGCAGCTCTACCTCTTCTGTATTTGCTGTGCATGTTGTCTACCAAGTTTTGGTCGTTTGTGTAAGCATGAATGGTTTCTATGTGTCCTTTTTTAATTCCAAAATTATCTTCTAAAACTTTTAAAACAGGCGTAATAGCATTGGTTGTACAAGATGCTGCCGAAAAAATATCGGTGTTATCTGGATTGTATTTTTTATGATTCACACCATGCACAATATTTGGTATTCCTTTACCAGGGGCAGTTAACAATACTTTACTTGCACCTTTTGCTTTTAAATGCCTACTTAACTCTACATCATCTCTAAAAGCACCAGTATTATCAATAATTAAAGCATCTTTAATTCCATATTGTGTATAATCAATATCTTCAGGATTGTTGGCAGAAATTACGTGTACTGTTGTACCGTTTATAATTAGCGCTTTGTGTTCTATATCAGTATGTACAGTACCTAAAAAATCGCCATGAACCGAATCTACTTGTAATAGTGAAGCTCTTTTTTCTAAAACAGATTGTGTAATTTCTCCACGTGTTACAATAGCTCTTAATCGTAATTGAGCTCCTGTACCCATTTTAGTCATCAACTCTCTGGCTAACAAACGCCCAATTCTACCAAAACCGTACAAAACCACATCTTTAGGAACTATGTTTTTGGCCTCTTTAGCGTCTTTAAGTTGTTTTTGTACAAAGGCAACTTTATCTTCACATCTTTTTGGGTTTAAATAACACTCGTAGGCCAATTTACCAATGTCTAATTTAGAAGATGGCAAATCGATTTGTTGAATGGCCTTTGCAATACTCAGCACATCTTCAATAGAGATTTTTTTATTTACAAACTCTTTTGCATAACGAATTAAATTTAGCACCTCTCCTGCTCTTTTATCTATTAAAGGATTTCTAAAAAGCACCAATTCAATAGATTTATCGTACCATAAATCGTAAACAATATTAATAAATTCTACTGTGGCTCTGCTGGTTTGTGCTTGAGAAACAACTTGTTTCTCGTAATTTTGGGTTGTTGACATAGCTAATAACTAATTTAAGGTTTGCACAAAAGTATTTCTTTTTTTGAGAATACGAAATCGATTTCGTTAAAAATTTTAACCAAAAAAAATCCTGATATTTCTATCAGGATTTCATACGTAGGATGTTATCTTTTTTATTTTAGCGCATATCTTTCGATTTCACCTTCTAAATTAATCACCTCTAAAAACAAAGGTCTTCCACTTCCAAAATCGCTATCATCAATCATACTTTTAGCTTCAGCTGCAGATAATACTGGCTTTTTATTAACTTGCGTAATAATATAACCTTCTTCAACACCATAATAACTTAAACTTCTGTTAGCATTTTCAATAATTTTTGCGCCACCTTTTAAGTTATATTTCTTCTTTTCTTTTTCGGATAAATCTTTTAAAGAAACGCCTAAAACTCTCGAAATAAAAGTATCTCTTTTATTTAGAACTATTTTTTTGTTGATCAATTCGCCATCTCTTTCAATAAGCACATCTACATAATCACCAGGTCTTTTCGCTGTTAATTGTCCTTTTAACTCAGAGAATTTAGAAATTTTAACGTTGTTTATTTTTTTGATGATATCCCCTTTTTTCAGTTGTGCATTATTCGCACTTTCATCATAATAAACTTCACCAATTTTTACACCCTCATCATCATATTCTCTATCTATACCCACACCTAAAATTGCCTCTTGTACAGCCCCAAACTCCAACAAATCATCTACAATTTTTTTAGCGATGTTAGAGGGTACTGCAAAAGAGTATCCAATAAAAGAACCTGTTTTAGATGTAATTGCAGTATTAATTCCAACCAATTCACCTCTAGTATTAACCAAGGCTCCACCACTGTTTCCTGGATTTACAGCTGCATCAGTTTGAATAAACGATTCAATATTTCTATTCCCTTCTAAATCTCTACCTTTTGCGCTTACAATACCTGCTGTAACTGTTGATGTTAAGTTATACGGATTACCTACTGCCAAAACCCACTCTCCTATTTTAATGGTATCTGAATTAGCAAAAGGCGTATATGGCAAATCTACCTCTGCATCAATTTTTAACAGCGCAATATCATTATTTTTATCAGTTCCAATAATTTCTGCCTCATACTTTTTCTTATTGTTTAAAGTAATTTCTATGGATGTTGCATTATTGATAACATGATTGTTAGTAACAATATAACCATCTGCAGAGATAATTACCCCACTACCTGTGCCAACTTGCTCAAACTGCCTTTCACCATTTCCACTACCAAAAATAATAGCAAAAGGATTGCTTTGCGTTCTGATTGAAGTGTTTTTAACGTGAACTACAGAATGTACTGTTCGTTCTGCTGCTAGTGTAAAATCTATAGAAGCCGCATCAACTGCAGTAGATTTTGTATCAAAAGTGGGCGTGTAATTTGTTTGTATAATTCCTGTAGTATCTGCTGCTTTATTATTTACCACAACAGTTTCATTAAAAAGCAATTTGTAGCCTCCTAAGGTAAGAGCACCACCTAAAATTGCCATTCCTACTAAACCAAAAAATTTCTTCATAATTCTAATTTTTATTTAATCAAATATACAATTTTAACATTTTTAAAAAATCTGTTTAACTTGGTTTTAACGGTTTTTAACCACGTTTTAACAGACCCTTTTTACCATACAAATCGTTACCTTTGTTGCATGAATTTAACGTTTTATAAATATCAAGGAACTGGAAACGATTTTGTGATGGTTGATAACAGAACAAAAATCTTTCCAAAAAGTAAAACTGACAAAATTTCAGAAATTTGTGACAGACATTTTGGTATTGGAGCAGACGGGTTGATTTTAATTGAAAATGATACAACCTTTGATTTTAAAATGATTTATTACAATGCAGATGGTAGCCAAACTTTCTGTGGTAATGGAGCAAGATGCGCAGTAGCTTTTGCAAAACAATTAGGTATTATTAAAGAAAAAACAAATTTTACTGCAGTTGACGGCCCTCATTTTGCTGAAATTAATAATGATATGGTTTCTTTACAAATGATAGATGTTGATGAAATAAAAGTGAATAAAAATTCTGTTTTCGCTTATACAGGCACTCAACATCATGTAGAATTGGTTAATGAATTAGAAAATTATCCTGTGTTTGTAAACGGGAAAAAAATTAGGAATAGTTATAATAGCCCTGGTGCTAATGTAAATTTTGTGCAACAAATTAATGAAAACACTTTTCGAGTACGCACCTACGAAAAAGGTGTGGAAGATGAAACCTTAGCATGTGGTACTGGAGTAACTGCTGTTGCCATTGCTATGCATAAAACTAAAAGAACAAAAAGCAACTCCGTATCTTTACCTGTTGAAGGTGGGTTTTTAGAAGTTTCGTTTACTGAAAACAAGGGTATTTATACCAATGTATTTTTGACTGGGCCTGCTGAATTTGTTTTTACAGGAAAAATTGCTTTATAAATTCTTTTAAATATCTTTACACAAACTTCAATCAGTTACAAAAAACTACCTAATACAATGTTTATTATTAATTGATTAAACCATTGTTTGAAATATTGTTTTTAATATCTTTGCAGGCTTAAAATAGTTCTCATTAAATGATAAAAATTACTTTACCAGATGGAAGTGTTAAGGAGTTTGCTTCAAATAGTACTCCTATTGATGTTGCTAAAAGCATCAGCGAGGGTTTAGCCAGAAACGTTATTTCTGCAAGTTTTAACGGTACTACTGTTGAAACCAAAACCCCATTAACTACTGATGGATCTTTGGTTTTACATACATTTAATGATGTTGCTGGTAAAAAAGCGTTTTGGCATTCATCTGCCCATGTTTTAGCAGAAGCAATTTTAAGCTTTCACCCAAATGCAAAATTAACCATTGGTCCTGCTATAGATAATGGATTTTATTACGATTTAGATTTGGGTGATGAAACCATTTCTGAAAAAGATTTTGCAGCCATTGAAAAGAAGTTTTTAGAAATTGCTCGTGGAAAACACGAATTTAATATGCGTGAAGTTTCTAAAGCGGATGCTTTAACTAAATATAAAAACGAAAACAACCAATACAAAGTTGAGTTAATCGAAAACTTAACTGATGGAGATATTACCTTTTGTGATCATAGTAATTTTACAGATTTATGTAGAGGAGGCCACATCCCAAATACAGGAATCATAAAAGCTGTAAAAATTATGAATGTAGCTGGTGCATATTGGAGGGGTGATGAAAAAAACAATCAATTAACGCGTGTTTACGGCATTTCTTTTCCGAAGCAAAAAATGCTTAAAGAGTACCTAGAACTTTTAGAAGAAGCTAAAAAACGTGATCATAGAAAATTGGGTAAAGAATTAGAATTATTTACCTTTTCTCAAAAAGTTGGTGCTGGTTTACCTTTATGGTTGCCAAAAGGCGCAGCATTAAGAGCTCGCTTAGAAAATTTCTTAAAAGCTGCACAAAAAAAAGCGGGCTACGAAATGGTAATGACACCACATATTGGCCAAAAAGAACTCTATGTTACTTCTGGGCATTATGAAAAATATGGCGAAGACAGCTTCCAGCCTATAAAAACTCCGAAAATGGATGAAGAGTTTTTATTAAAACCAATGAACTGCCCACATCATTGCGAAGTTTACAACTTTAAACCTTATTCATACAAAGATTTACCAAAACGTTTTGCAGAATTTGGTACAGTGTATAGATATGAACAAAGTGGAGAATTGCATGGATTAACACGTGTTAGAGGTTTTACGCAAGATGATGCACATATTTTCTGTACACCAGAGCAATTAGATCAAGAATTTAAAAATGTTATCGATTTAGTTCTATATGTTTTTGGATCTTTAGGATTTGAAGATTTTACAGCACAAGTTTCTATAAGAGACAAGAATAATCCTGATAAATATATAGGTGATGTGGAAACTTGGGAAATTGCAGAAAATGCAATCATTTCTGCAGCACAAGATAAAGGTTTAGATTACGTTATTGAAGAAGGTGAAGCTGCTTTTTATGGCCCTAAGTTAGACTTTATGGTAAAGGATGCTTTAGGAAGAAGTTGGCAGTTAGGTACAATTCAAGTAGACTACAATTTACCAAAACGTTTTGATTTAAGTTACACAGGCTCAGATAACCAATCTCACAGACCAGTAATGATTCACAGAGCACCATTTGGCTCTATGGAACGATTTATTGCTGTTTTGTTAGAACATACAGGTGGTAACTTTCCACTTTGGTTAACTCCAGAGCAAGTTATTATACTGCCAATCAGTGAGAAATATCAAAAATATACAGAAAAAGTTTTAGAATCGTTAGAAAATTCCGAAATTCGCGCTTTGGTAGATAATAGAAGTGAGAAAACAGGACGAAAGATTCGTGATGCTGAGGTTAGTAAAATTCCATTTATGGTGATAGTTGGTGAAAAAGAAGAGCAAAATGGTACAGTTTCTGTTAGAAAACACGGAGAAGGAGATATTGGAACTTTTACTATTAATGAATTTAAATCTTTAATAAAAGCCGAAGAAAGTAAAACTTTACGAAAATTTTAATTATATTAGAGTTTAAGAAAAAACATTAAGTTAAATTTAAAAATCATAAGTCATAGCAATTAGAAGAAGTAGGTCTAGAAGACCATTAAGAGTAATCAAAGAAGATCAACACAGAATTAACGACAAAATAAAGTATGTTGATGAAGTTCGTGTAGTTGGCGATAACGTTGAGGTAGGTGTATATCCTTTAGCGAAAGCTAAACAGATGGCTAAAGAACAAGAGTTAGATTTGGTAGAAATTTCTCCAAAAGCGAAACCTCCTGTTTGTAAAATAATTGATTACAAGAAATTCTTGTATGAGCAGAAAAAACGAGAAAAAGCTTTAAAAGCAAAAGCCACTAAAGTTACTATCAAAGAAATTCGTTTTGGACCTCAAACCGATGAGCATGATTATGAATTCAAAAAGAAACATGCCATTAAGTTTTTACAAGACGGTGCTAAATTAAAAGCATTTGTATTCTTTAAAGGACGATCGATTATCTTTAAGGAACAGGGGCAAATTTTACTGTTAAAACTAGCTCAAGAACTAGAAGATTATGGTAAAGTTGAACAACTACCCAAACTAGAAGGTAAACGTATGATTATGTTTATAGCTCCGAAAAAAACGAAATAAAAAATTAAGATATTTTTTTAAAGAAGATAATAATTAATTAAAAAATACTGAACCACGTTCAGCATAACATAAGCAAGTTAAAACGAAGGAGAAATGCCTAAATTAAAAACAAAATCTAGTGCCAAAAAACGATTTAAAGTTACGGGTACTGGTAAATTAAAAAGAAAGCACGCGTTTAAAAGTCACATCTTAACAAAGAAGTCTAAAAAACGTAAATTAAAGTTAACTCACCACACTTTAGTACACAAGTCTGATGAAGCTAACATTAAACAACAATTAAACTTACAATAAGTTTAATAAGGGAATTTAATTATTAACCATGGAGTTAGGCAAAAAAAGAATTATGAATTATGAATTTTCAATTAAGAATTATTCAATTCGTAATTAGTCATTCGTAATTTTATAGTCGCCTACTACAAAAAACAATTTGAATTATGCCAAGATCAGTAAATTCAGTAGCTTCAAGAAATAGAAGAAAAAAAATCTTGAAGGCAGCAAAAGGTTACTTTGGACGTAGAAAAAACGTTTACACAGTAGCAAAAAATGCGGTTGAAAAAGGTATGCTATACGCATACAGAGACCGAAAAAACAATAAGAGAAACTTCCGTTCTTTATGGATTACGCGTATTAACGCAGCAGCTCGTTTAAACGGAATGTCTTACTCTCAGTTTATGGGTAAAGTTAAAGCTAATAATATCGAATTAAACCGTAAGGTTTTAGCAGATTTAGCAGTAAACAACCCAGAAGCTTTTAAGGCAGTTGTAGACAAAATAAAATAAATATTAATACTTGCTTATTTTTTAAAACCCAAACTTTTTGTTTGGGTTTTTTGTTAAATAATAATCCTAGGTTTTGTATAAGCTTAAAAAAGTTAAATCTACTTCTTATTACTACACTGCTCTAAATATCCCATCAAAACCTTTATTTCATCAAAATATAAAAAACCTCAACTGAAAATGAAATAAAGTAAAGCTTACAACCTCTAAATTGTTTAAAAATTCTTAATAAAAAAAGTTTTAAATAATTGTTTTTTAGTTGAAAACTAAATGTTTTCATTTGGGTTTTTTTCTTAAATTTACATTGCAAAATTTACAATAATGAAATTAAAATTTATATTTATTTTTTTTATATCCTTTAGTTTTTCTGTTCTAAGTCAAGAAACAGAAGATGTTAAGGAAGACACTTCTATTCAAGGTCAATTTGATGAGATTTATAGAATTTCCACCACTTACCAAGTTTACAAGGTTATTAGTAAAGATAAATATCAAATTTTAAAAAGAAATGTTTTAGACACTATAAAAAACCTAAAAACTCAAATCACTGAAAAAGAAAATTTATTAAAATCTGAAAGAGAGAAAGTAAAAAACACCAATGAACTACTTTCTAAAACTCAAGCAGATTTAGTAGCATCTAACAAAAAAGAAAACTCAATTTCTTTATTTGGCATTCAACTGAGTAAAATAAAATACAACTTGTTACTTTGGAGTATTATTGTCATATCACTTTTATTGCTCTTCTATTTTATTTTTAAATTTTTTAGAAGTAATGTACTCACCAAAGAAGCAAAAAATAATTTATTAGATGTTGAGCAAGAATTTGAACAACACAGAAAAAAATCATTAGAAAGAGAACAAAAATTAAGAAGACAACTACAAGACGAAATTAATAAATCAAGAAATAGTTAATTTTTATGTATTGGCAGTTAATATATTCACTACATATTTTCAATATGAGTGATAATTTTATAAAAAACATTTAGATGTAAGTTTATTATTATCAGTTTCATAAATTTTATACTTAAAAAATAAATAATCTTTCTTTTTTATAATTTTAATAGGATTTTCTTATCTTTTAGTTTTTAAAAAAACAAGTAATCTAAACTTTAAAATTTTATGAAGGCCCTTTTTTATACTAGAGAATTCCCACCTTATGTTTATGGTGGTGCAGGAGTTCATGTAGAATATCTAGCAGACGAATTATCTAAATTAATTGATATAGATGTGCGTTGTTTTGGAGACCAAGATTCAAAACAACGAAATTTAACTGTTAAAGGCTTTCCTTACGAGAATCCTGTTTTTAATAATGCAGATGATAAATTAAAAGCAGTATTTAAAACCTTAAGCACAGGACTTCATATGAATGCTGATGCTATAGATGCTGATGTTGTACATTGCCATACTTGGTATGCACATTTTGCAGGTATTATTGCAAAATTATGCTATGGTATTCCTTTAGTAATCACAACCCACTCTTTAGAACCTTTAAGACCCTGGAAAAGAGAACAATTAGGCCGTGGTTATGATGCCTCTTCTTGGATTGAAAAAACCGCTATTGAAATGGCAGATGCTCTAATTGCAGTATCAGAAGAAACCAAAGAAGACGTTTTAAAACATTTTAATGTTGATCAAAATAAGGTGCAAGTTATTTACAATGGTATAAACCTTCAACAATATAATACCACTTCAGAAACAGATACTTTAGATGAGTATAGCATAGACAAAACCAAACCTTATGTACTTTTTGTAGGTAGAATAACAAGACAAAAAGGAATCATTCATTTGGTAAATGCAATAAAATATATAGATTCAGACACACAAATTGTACTTTGTGCAGGTGCTCCAGACACCGAAGATATTGGTTTAGAAATGGAAAAAGCCGTTGCCGAAGTTCAAAAAACACGTAAAAATGTTATTTGGATTGATAAAATGGTTACAAAAAAAGAGGTTATTCAGTTGTACTCTCATGCAGATGTATTTTGTTGCCCATCAATTTACGAACCTTTTGGCATTATAAACATAGAGGCTATGGCTTGTAACACTGCTGTGGTTGCCAGTGCTGTTGGCGGTATTAAAGAAGTTGTTGTAGATGGTGAAACAGGAATATTAGTACCTGTTGAACAGCAAAAAACAGCACCTTTTGAACCTGTTGATTCAGATAAATTTGCAAAAGATTTGGCAAACGGAGTAAACAAAATAGTTAACAATCCAGCATTAAAAAATAAGATGGCCCAAAATGGCCGTAAAAGAGTTGAAGAATATTTCGACTGGATTTCAATTGCAAAACAAACAAAAGAATTATACGAATCACTAATAAATCAAAAATGATAAATAACAAAGTACTAGGAATAATTTTAGGAGGAGGCCAAGGGTCTAGATTATACCCACTAACTAAAGACAGATCAAAACCTGCAGTACCTATTGCGGGTAAATATAGATTGGTAGATATTCCTATTTCTAATTGTATCAATTCCGATATTAAAAGAATGTATGTTTTAACGCAATTTAACTCTGCTTCTTTAAATGCACATATTAAAAATACATATCATTTTAGTTTTTTTAGTTCTGCTTTTGTTGATGTTTTGGCTGCAGAGCAAACCATACATAGTGATAAATGGTTTCAAGGAACAGCAGACGCTGTAAGGCAAAGTATGCACCATTTTTTGCAAAACGATTTTGAGTACGCATTAATACTTTCTGGCGATCAATTATATCAAATGGACTTTAACGATATGATTGATAAACATGAAAAAAGTGGTGCAGAAATATCTATTGCTACATATCCTGTTAACGCAAAAGATGCAACTTCTTTTGGGTTGTTAAAAACAAATGAAGATAATATTATTACTTCTTTTATCGAAAAACCTGGAGAAGATTTGTTAAAAGATTGGACCTCAGATGTTGGTGATGAAATGAGATCTCAAGGTAGAAACTATCTTGCTTCAATGGGTATTTATATTTTTAATAGAGATTTGTTGAAAAAGTTGATGGAAAATCCTGATACTAACGACTTTGGTGGAGAAATTATACCTCAAGCTATTGAGAATCACAAAACCCTAAGCTATCAATATGAAGGTTATTGGGAAGATATTGGTAATATAGATTCTTTCTTTGAAGCCAACTTAGGTTTAACAGATGATGTGCCACAATTTGATTTATACAACGAAAAAGGAATTTACACTAGAGCGCGTATTTTACCTACATCAAAAATATCTGGTTCTATTTTAAACAGAGCCGTTATTGGTGATGGTTGTATTATTCAGGCAGAAAAAATAGAAAGATCTGTTATTGGTATTCGTTCAAGAATTGGTAAAAACTCCTTAATATCCAACACCTATATGATGGGTAATGATTATTACGAAACTCTAGAAGAAGTAGCAAAAAACAATATAGATAATATGATGGGTATTGGAGATCGATGCTATATTCATAACTGTATCGTTGACAAAAACTGTAGAATTGGAGATGATGTAAGAATTAATGGAGGAAAACATATTAAAGATACAGAAACAGATACATATATGGTAAAAGATGGAATTGTTGTAATTAAAAAAGACGCAACAATACCTAATGGAATGAATATAGGATAAACATAATACACTAATTTTTCAAACAAAAAATCAATGCTAAACCAAAGTAGAATTGTTATAGAAAATGTTGCTCCACAGATAAATAATGGAACCGCTTTTATAAAAAGGGTTGTTAATGAAATAGTAAATGTAACAGCAGACGTTTTAGTGGACGGACATGATATTTTACAAGCCAGTTTATTATATAAACATAGTTCTGAAAAGCAATGGTCTGAAACTCGAATGCAACCTACTATTAATGATGAGTATAGAGCAAGTTTTACAACAACAAAACAAGGTTATTACGCTTATAAAATACAGGGTTGGGTAGATTATGCGCTTAACTGGCAACATGGTATTCACCGAAAAATTGATGACAATCAACATGTTAATTCCGAACTGTTAGAAGGAGCCGAACTGTTAGAAAAAAGTTTAGATAAAGTAAGCGAAGATGATAAAAATTATCTGCTTCATTTAATTTTTATATTTAAAAACTCAGAAACATATAATGAGGCCGTAAAAGAAGCTATTTCTGAAAGACTTACAAAAATACTAGTTGAAAATCCTGAAAAATTACTCACTCAAACAACAACAGAATTACAAGTTTATGTAGATAGAGAAAAAGCACGTTTTTCTACTTGGTACGAATTCTTTCCAAGATCAGCATCAGATGAAGAAGGGAAACATGGTACGTTTAAAGATTGTCATAGATTACTGCCTCGAGTGGCAAAAATGGGTTTTGATACATTGTACTTCCCTCCTATTCATCCTATTGGAGAAGTAAATCGAAAAGGAAAAAACAACACCACAGTTGCTCAAGATGGTGATGTGGGCTCAACTTGGGGTATTGGTTCACAATATGGTGGACATAAAGATATACATCCAGAATTAGGAACTTTAGACGACTTTAAACACTTAATAAATGAAGCAAAAAACTTAGGTATAGAAATAGCTATGGATTATGCTTTACAGGCTGCGCCAGATCATCCTTGGGTAAAAGATCATCCAGATTGGTTTAAATGGAGGCCAGATGGTACTGTACAATACGCAGAAAATCCACCAAAAAAATACCAAGATATTTTACCAATTTACTGGGAAAGTAAAGATTACAAAAACCTTTGGAAAGAGTGTTTAGACACCTTACTGTATTGGATTGATTGTGGTATTCGAGTTTTTAGGGTAGATAACCCACATACAAAACCTTACTATTTTTGGGGTTGGGTTATAGAAGAAGTAAAAAAACAACATCCTGATGTTTTGTTTTTAGCAGAAGCTTTTACAAAGCCTAAAGTAATGCAGCAATTAGCCAAACAAGGTTACACGCAAAGTTATACCTACTTTACATGGCGTATTTCGAAACATGAGTTAATAGAATACATGACAGAATTAACTCAAACAGAACAAAAAGAATACATGAGACCTAATTTTTGGCCAAATACGCCAGATATTAACCCTTATCACCTGCAAGGTGCTCCTGAAAGTATGTACATTTTACGCTATGCGTTAGCAGCTACCCTAAGTTCTAATATCGGTATTTATGGCCCTGTTTTTGAACAAAGAATAGACGCTCCTATTGCTGGTAAAGAAGAATATTACATGTCCGAAAAGTTTCAACTCTGCAATTATGATTGGTTCAAAGAAAATAAACTTACTACATTAATTTCTAAAATAAATACCATTAGAAAAGAAAACGAATCGTATCAACAAACAAACAATATTAAATTTTTAGAAACACAAAACAATCAGCTCATTGCTTTCTATAAATGGAATCAAGATCGAACTAACGAAACACTAACCGTTATTAGCTTAGACGCCTATAATTCGCAATCTGGTTCAGTACAATTACCTTTACAAGACCTTGGTATAAACCATGGCCACAAAGTAGAAGTTCTTGATTTAGTAACCAGAAATTCTTACGATTGGTATAACGAATGGAATTATGTAGAATTGCATGCTACATTACCATTACACATCTTTAAAATCAATAAATAAATATGAGCTTAAACCAAAACATCAATTCTAAGTCTTCTCTTTTTTCATCACCAAAAAAATGGGAAGAAATCTTAGAAGATAAAAATTTTATAGAAAAGTTTTTATCTGATGTTTTAGAAGATTATATTTTAAAACAACGTTGGTATGGAGGTAAATCTAGTCACTTAAAATATATAGAATTAAGTGAATATTTTAGAATTCAACATAAAAACGAAGTGTATTTTGGCTTAATTTTAGAAGTAAATTTTGTAGAAGCTTTTTACCATCATTACTTTTTACCCATAGCCTTTGTTAGCGACGAAGCCTTTGCTAAAGAAAGCAAAATTTTACCATTAAAACTCAAAAATCAAGAAGGTTTTATCATAGATGCTATGCATTTAGAATCATTTAGAAAAGTAGTTTACGAAAGAATTTGTACAGCATTGCCTGTAGACAAAACACCTGTTCAATATCATAAAACAGAAAACTTTTCTTTTCCAGAATACACCTCTTCAAGGTTTTTAGGAGCAGAACAAAGCAACACCTCTATTGTTTATAATGATATTTTTATAGTTAAATTTTTTAGAAGAATTTATGCTGATAAAAATCCCGACTATGAAATGAGTCGTTTTTTATCAGACAAAAAAGAATTTAAAAACACACCTCCTTATTTAGGAAGTATGAATATTATAGATTCTGAAAACACTAACATTACCATTGCTTTAATGCAAAAATTAGTGCCCAATAATGGCGATGCTTGGGATTATTTCCTAAAAGAAATTCATAAAATATATACAACTATAGAAAGTAAAAACATCAACCTTAAAGATTTACCTGATATAGAAATATTTAAAAGAAAAAAAATAATAGAATTGCCAGCGCAAATTGTAGATTGGGTAGGCTTAAATTTATTTGGTAAAGTTAAATTATTGGCACAAAGAACCGCTGAAATGCATATTGCCCTAGGCTCTGAGTTCGAAGAAACTGCGTTTACTCCTACTCGTTTTAATGGCGATTATACTGTTTGGTTAAAAAATAGATTAACCTATCAGTTTCAAAATAGATTGAATTTAACCGAAAATAACCTCCACAAATTAGAAGGATATTCTTTACAATTGGCAAAGTATTTTTTACATCATAAAAATGAAATTAGAAAACGATTGGTGAATTTTGATTGGACGAAACTAAAAGGAGAACGCATTCGAATTCATGGTGATTATCACTTAGGGCAAATTTTAGTACAAGATAACGATTTTTGCATTTTAGATTTCGAAGGTGAGCCAGAAAGCACCATTAGAGATCGTAAAGTAAAACAACCCCCTTTAAAAGATGTTGCAGGCTTATTCAGGTCATTTCACTACGCAATTTATTCTACCATTTTTAACAATCATAGTAGTTATTCTAAAACACTAGAAGAACTTTCTGAATATGGAGAACTACTCTACAAATATATGGTAGCTGTTTTTTTAGAAACCTACAGAGAAATTACACAAGAAGCCAATTTATCTATTGGCTATACAAACGAAAGAATTTATTTATTAAAATATTGCTTATTAGAAAAAGCAATTTACGAGTTAGGTTACGAGCTTAACTCAAGACCTAAATGGACAATTATTCCATTAAAAGGTATCGCAAATATTTTGAACTCATAAAACTATGGCACAAACTAAAGTACACAGTCTTTTTACAGATTTTGATATCAACCTATTTAAGGCAGGTAAGCATTATCGCTTATACGAAAAATTTGGTTCTCATATTATAAATGTTGATGGTGAACAAGGCACCTATTTCGCAGTTTGGGCACCCAGTGCTAAATCTGTTGCAGTAGTAGGCGATTTTAACTTTTGGTTAGAAGGAGAACATAAATTAAACGTTCGTTGGGATGGTAGTGGAATCTGGGAAGGTTTTATACCAAATGTTGGAAAAGGAAGTATTTACAAATACAAAATACAAAGTTCTAACAATAATATTATAACAGAAAAAGCAGATCCGTTTGCCAGAAGATGCGAGCATCCACCAAAAACAGCTTCTGTTGTTTGGAAAGATGATTACGAATGGCAAGACAAAAAATGGATGAAAAACAGAAAAAAGAACAATGCTTTAGATGCTCCTTTTTCTGTGTACGAAGTCCATTTAGGTTCTTGGAAAAAACAAATTGAAGAAAACCGATTTTTAAGTTATAGAGAATTAGCTGAAGAGTTGGTAGATTATGTAGCAGAAATGAATTTTACACATGTAGAATTTATGCCAATTATGGAATATCCTTACGAACCAAGTTGGGGCTATCAACTAACAGGATATTTTGCACCAACATCGCGTTTTGGTTATCCAGACGAGTTTAAATATTTGGTAGATAAATTTCACGAAAAAGGAATAGGTGTTTTGTTAGATTGGGTGCCATCGCACTTTCCTTCAGACGATCATGGCTTAGGTTTTTTTGACGGTTCACATCTATACGAACATCCAGATCGTAGAAAAGGATATCATCAAGATTGGAAAAGTTTAATTTTTAATTACGGTAGAAACGAAATCAAAGCCTTTTTAATTAGCAATGCTATTTTTTGGTTAGATCAATATCATGCAGACGGTTTACGAGTAGATGCTGTAGCTTCTATGTTATTTTTAGATTATTCTAGAAAAGATGGTCAATGGGAACCAAACATGTTTGGTGGTCGTGAATATTTAGAGGCTATCGACTTTATAAAAGATATGAATTCAGAAGTTTACGCATCGTTTCCAGATGTACAAACTATTGCAGAAGAATCAACTTCTTTTCCCAAAGTATCTAAACCTATTTACGATGGTGGTTTAGGTTTTGGAATGAAGTGGATGATGGGTTGGATGCATGATACTTTAACTTACTTTGCCAAAGAACCTATTTATAGAAAACACCATCAAAACGATTTAACTTTTAGCTTAAATTATGCCTTTACAGAAAACTTTATGTTACCACTTTCGCATGATGAAGTAGTTTATGGTAAAAAAGCTATTGTGAGTAAAATGCCTGGTGATGAATGGCAAAAATTTGGGAATTTAAGATTAATGTACGGCCTAATGTACACACACCCAGGAACCAAACTCTTATTTCAAGGTGGCGAATTTGGCCAAACAAGCGAATGGAATTTTCAAGGAAGTTTAGATTGGCATCTACTGCAATTTGATGTTCATAAAGGAGCCCAAGCCTTAGTTAAAGATTTAAATGCATTTTATAAAAAAGAAAAAGCACTATTTGAAAAACAATTTTCATACGAGGGCTTTGAGTGGATCGATCATGGAGATCATGAAAACTCGGTAATGTCTTATATTAGAAAAGGTAATTCAGAAAAAGATAATATCATTGTTGTTTTAAACTTAACACCAATTCCTAGAGAAAATTATAGAGTTGGTTTACCAAAAGCTGGCTCTTTAAAAGAAGTTTTTAATAGTGATGCTACAAAATACAATGGTACAGGAAACTATCAAAATAAAAATCTAAATTCAGATGCAAAAGTGTGGAATGGCAAACAAAACTCTATTGAGTTAAACCTACCACCATTAGCAATGGTTGCTTTTAAATTTAGATAACACCACTAACTTTTAAAGAACAATAAGAATTTAACAAAAACCAGTCTCTTTTTTTTGATACTTTATAAAAAAAACAAGAATTATTAAGACATTAAAAATTCTTTAAAAACAAGTGCTAATAAACTTATTTTTAAATAAATATGCAATATTTTTAGCACCAATTTAAACGAATTCGATATCGTAAAAAAAAGTAGTTTACATTTAAATTTACATGTAATTTTACGATTTTTATAAGCTTAACATAAACAACAACTATGATTGTTAATACAGAATTAGAACAGAAAGGAAATTTATTTCCATCAGAAATAATAGACTATAAAAAAGATGTAGATACGCTCTACTTCACAACAAAAAACAACGTTATTTTACAACTTACAGTTGTAAGAGATAGTGTACTTAGGTTTAGATATTCTACCACAGGAAAATTTGAAAATGACTTTTCTTACGGTGTTACCATTCATGCTTCTAGAGGCTACAACTTTTTAGACGTTTCTGAAGATGATACACACTACATTGTAACCACTTCTAAGTTAATTTGTAAGGTTGAAAAACTAAGTTTACAAATACGCTTATATGATGCCTTAGACATGGTTTTAATCAATGAAGATGAAATTGGGTTTCATTGGGAAGAAAGTTATGAATTTGGTGGAGATATCGTAAAAATGAGTAAAGTTTCTCAAAAAGCAGAAAGTTATTATGGCTTAGGAGACAAACCCGTAGATGTAAATTTAAAAGGAAAACGTTTCGAAAACTGGGTAACAGACTCGTACGCTTTTGGTAAAAATACAGATCCTATTTATAAGGCAATTCCTTTCTACACCTCTATTCATCATAATAAATCATACGGTATTTTCTTTGACAATACTTTTAAAACACATTTCGATTTTGCACAAGAACGTAGAAATGTAACTAGCTTTTGGGCACAAGGTGGCGAAATGAATTACTACTTTATTTACGGCCCACAAATGAGTGATGTTGTTGCAAACTATACAGATTTAACAGGAAAACCACACGCATTACCACCTCTATGGGCTTTAGGATTTCATCAATGTAAATGGAGTTACTACCCAGAAAGTAACGTAAAAGAAATCACCAAAACATTTAGAGATTTACAAATTCCTTGTGATGCTATTTATTTAGATATCGATTATATGGATGGTTTCCGTTGTTTTACTTGGGATAAAAATTATTTTCCTGATCCTAAAAGGATGGTAAAAGAACTGGAAGATGATGGATTTAAAACCGTTGTTATTATTGATCCAGGAATTAAAATTGATTTAGAATACGAAGTTTTTAAAGAAGCTTTAGATAAAGATTATTTTTGTAAACGTGCAGATGGCCCATATATGAAAGGTAAAGTTTGGCCTGGAGAGTGTTATTTTCCAGACTATACAAGACCCGAAGTTAGAGAGTGGTGGTCTGGTTTATTCCAAGAATTAATTGAAGACATTGGGGTTAAAGGTGTTTGGAATGATATGAATGAGCCAGCTGTTATGGATGTGCCAAACAAATCTTTTCCAGATGATGTGCGTCATGATTATGATGGCAACCATTGCTCTCATAGAAAAGCACACAATGTTTACGGAATGCAAATGGCACGTGCTACGTATCATGGATTAAAGAAATATTCGTATCCAAAACGTCCTTTTGTAATTACTAGAGCTGCGTACTCTGGTACACAAAGATATACTTCTACTTGGATGGGAGATAATGTGGCTACTTGGGAACATTTAGCAATTGCTAATAACCAAGCACAAAGAATGGCAATGTCTGGATTTTCTTTTGCAGGATCTGATATTGGTGGTTTTGCAGAACAACCTCAAGGAGAATTATTTGCAAGATGGATTCAATTGGGTGTTTTTCATGTGTTTTGCAGAGTACACTCTTCTGGAGATCATGGAGACCAAGAGCCTTGGGTATTTGGTGATGAAATTACAGATATTGTAAGAAAATTTGTAGAACTTAGGTATCAATTATTACCCTATCTATACACTGCTTTTTGGAATCATATAAACAATGCAACTCCTATTTTAAAATCTTTAGTACTGTTTGATCAAGAAGATCAACAAACGCATTATAGAAGTGATGAATTTGTATATGGAGAACATATTTTAGTTTGCCCTATTCAAGAGCCAAATTCTAAAGGAAGACGAATGTATATACCAAGAGGAAAATGGTATAATTTCTGGACTGACGAAGTAATTGACGGAGGTAAAGAAACTTGGGTAGATGCAGATTTAGACAGTATGCCTATTTTTATAAAAGAAGGTGCTGTTATTCCTAAATATCCTGTACAACAATATGTAGGAGAAAAAGATTTTAACGAAATTACTTTAGACGTTTACTACAAAAAAGGTAAAGAAAAATCTCAACTATATGATGATGCTCATGATGGGTATGATTATAAAAAAGGCAGGTATAGTTTACGTACTTTTAAGGTAACTGGTAAAAAGAAAGAATTTATTTTACAACAACATAAACAAGGTACCTTTGATGCTGCATATAAAAAGTTTAAAGTAGTTCTACACAATTTACCTTTTACCATTACAGCAGTTCAAATAGATAATGTAGAAATATCTATAGACAGTTTAGAAAACGTTGGTACACAAACTATTATATTAGACAAGGAATTTACAGAACTGCATTTACTCGGAGAATAACAATATTATAGCACCTCGTTTTAAATAAAAAGTAAGCCTCTTCTAAAAATTGAAGAGGCTTATTTTGCTTATATACTTAACGGGAAATTACCTATAGATTAATTAATACATTACGGTCTCTATTCTTTCTGATAAAATTATTTCGGCTATAATGGAGAAAACCAAAAATGATGTTTCTCAACTTCATTATTTACTTGCAAATGTACTTAATAACAAAAGCTATTTTGTTTTTTAATAATGTTTGAAATGACAATCAATTCATGTTTAAGAGACAAATCTATCTAAACTAAAAAAGAAGTAATTGACAAAACACCATATCATTTGTTTTATCAAATGCTAGTCGTTTCATTTGGTACAAATCATAAAAAAAAGCTGTCTGAAAAGCAGATTCCTATGCCATTTTTTTCGAAATTGAAAAATCTATACAATGATTATCGATACATAAGATTTTTGAATTACAGTCGAAATGACAAGTAATAATACTTTTCAGACAGCCTATTTATTAGGTATAATTTACAAATTATATTTTAGTTTGTATACATTACAGCTCTGTTATCTTCAATATCTGATGCTTTTTTAATAGCTTCATATATTTTATAGGTCTGTCTTTTTCTAGTATCCGTTATTCTTTTTCGGTTTGCATCATAATTAGGCAATGCAGTTGGTAATTCCTTTTGAGTTACTTTAAATGCATATACACCTCTATTTCCTACTACTGCATTATACACTTTATTTAACTCAGCATT
Organism: Polaribacter litoreus; assembly: GCF_054584775.1. Classification (NCBI taxonomy): domain Bacteria; kingdom Pseudomonadati; phylum Bacteroidota; class Flavobacteriia; order Flavobacteriales; family Flavobacteriaceae; genus Polaribacter; species Polaribacter litoreus. The sequence goes on from NZ_JBTLRD010000003.1 coordinate 299,062, forward strand.
ATACATTGCACCTACAATTTTTGGCTCTACACCAACGCCAGATAAAGTTGGACTTTTTAATGTAATTTTGTTTGCAACTCTCATACTAGTATTGTTGTCTTTAGCTATTTTATCTAAATCATCTCCTTCTAGTTTCTCTTTTAGCAACTCTGCTTTCTTTTCTTTTATCAAAATAGGTCTTACTTTGCCTACTGCTTTTTCAACAGACATTAAACCCTTTTCAGCTACATCTGTTACGTAAGCAACAACGTGACTTCCTTCTAAGTCAAAACGCTTAAAACTACCAATTTTAGTATCTGTATTAAATGCCCAACTTACAATTTGTCTTTCTTTCCCTAAACTTGGTACATTTTCATCTAAAGCTTTTAAACCAACCGCAGGTAAAGCTTTGTAGTTATTTTCTTTTGCAACTTCAGAAAAATCATTTGATTTAGAAACAGCTAACGCAAACTCTTCTGCCTTTCTAAAAACATCATTTTCAGTTGCTTCAGATGGTACTATTTTTCTACCATAAGTGGCAAGTTTTAATACTTTTTGCTTATTTTTTTGGTCGTCTATTTTAATGATATGAAAACCAAATGGTGATTTTACAACACCCATATCTCCTTTTTTACCTTCAAAAACAAAATCTCTAAAAGCAGGTGTCATTCTAGTATAATTAAACCAATCTAAATCGCCTCCTTTTGCTCCAGAGCCTTTATCGGATGAAAATTCTTTAGCTAAATCGCTAAACTTGCTTCTACTTCTTTTTACAACATTATACAAACTATCGGCTAGTTGCTTTGCCTCATCTTCTGTTCTTGTAACGTCTGGAGCAGCTCTTTGAGCACCTACAAATGGCACTAAAATATGGCTTGCTCTTGCAGAATCTGGCATTTGAGTAACTGCTGTTATTTTAGAGAGTTTAAAAAAATCTTTATCCTTGTAAGGGCCAATTACATCTCCTTTATTTCCTTCAAAAATAGTGTTTGCAATAACTTGATTTAAATTACTTTTAAATTGAAAGTTTGTATTTAAATTAATATCTGAATCGTTTTCTGATAAAAATAGTTGATTATTTTCGGTACTTTTAAAATCTTCAATTAAAGTAGTAATATCATCTTTAATAGCAAGTTCATCTGCTGGGGTTGCTTTAATATCGAACTTAACGTAAGAAATATCTCTAGTAGCATCTACTTTAAATTCATCTGCATGTTCTTTAATATAAGCTTCTACTTCAGATTTTTTAAGTTGTACTAAACTGTCTGCAATTGATGTATAAGGTACATACACAAATTTAGCATCTAACTTTGTATTATCTATCATATACGCTAATTCTCCTTCTTTTAATGATGCTCCTAAACCAGCTGTAACTAAATTATTGTAAGTATCTCTTTCTGCATTATCTCTAATTTGGTTCATATAATTAGACCACTGAGACCATAATTGAGTACCATTTTCTTTTTCGTTTGCTAAAAACTGTTTGAATTTAGTTTCATCAAACAAACCAGCTTCATTTTGGTATTGAGGATTGTTTTGTACAAATTGTGCATTCACAATTTCATTCCAAACATCAGCTTCACCAATTGTAATACCAGCTTCTTCTAATTGATTTGAGTATATTTTTTTTCGTACAATATTATCCCAAACGGTTTTTGCAGCTTGCATTTCAGATACTCTACCTCCAGTTTGTTGTTTATATGATTCTAATTCGTTTGCAAATTCTTGTCTAGAAATAGCTTCACCATCTACTTCGCCAATTTCATTAACTTTGCTAGAATTAAAAAAATCTCCAAGTGTTGATGGGTCTAATACAAAAGCAAAAAGTGCCAATCCAATAATGATAATTAAGAACATTGAACGTTCTCTAATTTTAGATAATACTGCCATACTATATTAATTTAATTTCAGTGGGCGAATATACGATTTTTGGTTTTAATTCCGCAAACCATTTTATAGTTATTCGCTATTAATAAAGGGTTGATTTATAAGATTAACGAGTGATTAAAAAATTAATCTGTCTCTTTACAATTATTTAAAGAAACCTCAACAATTTTAGCTCCACTCATTTTAAGAATTTCTATTCGAAACCCCTCAATTTCAATCTGTTCTTTTTCTTCTGGTATATTTTCTGTGTGCTCTATAATAAACCCTCCTAGTGTTTCATATGCTTCAGATTTTGGTATTTCTAAATCGTACTCTTCATTTAAATAATCTACCTCTAATCTTGCAGAAAAATGAAACTCGGTATCTGTAATTTTTTGTTCTAAAAATTCTTGAGAGTCATGTTCATCTTCTATTTCGCCAAATAATTCTTCAACTATATCCTCTACAGTTATCATACCCGAAGTTCCCCCATATTCATCTACAACCACTGCTACACTTTTTCTTTTTTTCATTAGTGTATTTAGTATATCGTTAATCATCATAGATTCAGGCACAATTTCTACAGGTAGTAAAATCGATTTTATGGTTTTCGGTTTTTTGAATAACTCAAAAGCATTTACATACCCTAAAACATCATCTAAAGAGGTTTTGTATACTAAAATTTTAGACAAACCTGTTTCTATAAATGCATTTTTTAAATTGGTTACTTTATCGTGGATTTCTACCGAAATAATTTCAGTTCTAGGTACCATAATTTCTCTTGCTTTTACATTATGAAATTCTAAAGCATTTTGAAAAATTTGGATTTCAGAATCCATCTCATTATCATCACTACCTGTTTCTAATTGTTCGTTAATGTAATTTCCTAGCTCTTCTTTACTAAATTCGGTTTGTTGTTCTGCCTCATTCGTTTTAAAAAAAACACGAAGTAAAAAATCTGAAATTAGAGTGATAAATTCAGAAAAAAAATGAAAAATATAATAGAAAATATAGGCAGGAAAAGCAAACAATTTTATCACCTCGTTAGCGTAAACCCTAAATATTGCTTTTGGTAAAAATTCTGCTGTTACTAGAATAACAATTGTAGAAATAATGGTTTGTATAAGTAAGATTGAAAATTCGTTGTATACTGATTTGGGTATAAATCGAATTAAAAACTCGCCCATATAATAACTGTAAATAACCAAAGAAATATTATTACCCACTAACATGGTAGTAATAAATTTAGATGATTTTTGAGTGATTTTAGAAAGTATTTTAGGTATAAAACCTTCTCGCTTTTTTTCTAGCTCTATATGCATTTTGTTTGCAGAAACAAATGCAATTTCCATACCTGAAAAAAAAGCAGATAGTAGAATAGATAGAATGATAATAATGAGTTCAACCTCCATTAAAAGGGTAAATTAGTGCTTATTTTGCTCATTTCTTTTTTGAACTTTTTTTCTAAAATGTCTTTTAAAGAAAAATACTAAAGTAATAAAGATTGCAAAACCAAGAAAGAAATAAGATCTATTTCTATCTGAATTCCAACGCACTATACCTTCAACCAAACAAATAAACGCAACCATTAAATAGCCATACTGAAAAAATTTCCAAATTTTGTTCATATCAATCAATCTTCTTTTGTTTCTAGTTTCCCTGTAGTTTTTTTTGCCAAATGCTTCGTTAAATCGTCTTTAGATTCGAAACCAATACCATAAATAGTATCATTTTGTTTTGTAAGTTTAAATGCTTTTTCAGAGATAAAATACTTTGTCTTTTGATCCCAAAACAATTGGTCTGTTTCTAAAACGGATTGGTCTGTATGATTAACCACTACAACATTACCTTTAATTTCTGACACCGATGTTTTTTCATAAGATAATGCATAATTACCTGTAATAGTTACAGAATCTGTTCCTTTATTTTCGAAATTTACGATTTTAATTCCTGATGGAAACTCGTTATAAGGATGTTCTTTTCTATTCGTAAAATCTAACAGCAAAGGTGTGATTAATTTAGAAGTAATTCTCCCAGAATCTTTATACACATGAAATGCATTTTTAGATTTACCAATTGGTAAATTTTTATCCGCTAAGAAATCTCTTGCTTTTTGGGTGTTATTTGTACAAGAAAAAAGTACTACTGTTATAAAACAAACAGTAGCACTTCTTAATATTATTTTAAAATTTTGCTTCATGTGTTAGTCGCTAGTAGCAACTTTTACAGTTTCTCCAATCCAGCATTTAATTGTAAAAGAATCTCCTGCTTTAACACCTTCTGTAAAAATTACTTTTTTACTTGGTAAGTTAGCTTTATATGTTGCAATATATTTTCTAGCAACAGAAGATATACTTGGGTCTACAGATGATGCTCTTCTTGCTTGTCTTAAAGCTGCTGCATATACCATTCTTTTTTCGAACTCGTTAGAACCACAATTGTTGACACTAGACTGGTATAATCTACCAATAAATAAATAAGCTTTACCAAAATTTCTATTGAATTTTAACGCTTCTCTTGCCAAACTTCTAGCTTTAGACAACTGACCTCTTGCTTTTGCAGCTTCAGCAAACTTTAACTTGTATTTTGCTTTCTTTAAAGGATCTGTTTCTAAATCAAAAGATTTTTGTCTCATTGCAGCTGCACCACTAGCATCACCATTATCTTCTAAAACATTAGCATAAAATGCGTATGCTTCTGGTGATGGCTCTGCTTCTGCATAAGCTTTAGCTAAATCTGCGTATAAAGGATCTTCTTGACATCCTTTGTAAAACATTCTAGATACAGCTCTTTTTAACCAAGTTACATTGGTTTTATTTTTCTCAAAATCTCTTTTATATAATGGAATTAAATTTTCGCAGGTTGCTAAGTCGATTATCATTTTATCTAATCCACCTTCAATTTGACCTAATGCTTTTGAATTAATTCTATAAGCTCTTAGTCTTCTTTTTTCTTTAGCATCTAATACTTTTGTTGAGTCTTGGGTTAACTTATTGATTTTCTTCGTGTAATCGTCTAATTTTTCTCCAACAGATTCAATTACATCATCATAAGTATCAAAAACTTTTTGTGGCTCAGTACTTTTGTACTTATCTGTTACTCCTTGAAAATACTTATAAATATTCCTAACACTCATATCTTTAGGTGAAATTTTATAAGCCTTTTCTAAAATATTAAAAACCTCTGTATCAGATGCTAACTTATTTTTCATAAGATAAGTAGCATAATCACTATGTACTTTTGCTAGATTATTTTTTACATCATCATGGTTTGGAAAGTATTTGAACCTTTGTTCGTATACTTTTTTTGCCAGTACTGGATCTTTTTTTACATCTTGTGCAATATCTGCACCATATTTATAAATATTAACAGACAAGTCTTGGCAATTATCCATTAAATACACCCAATTCGTGTAAGCGTCTTCATATTTTTTTGATTTAAAATCTCCCTTAAAAAGGTTGTATTTAATCAAACACTCACGGTTTGCATCGTCTTGTGCGTTAGTTTTTGCAGTAATCAGGAGTACTGTTGCTGCTAGTAAAAACGTAATTTTCTTCATTTTGATAGTTTTTCTGTTAATCTATTTTTCTTTTGACGAACCATTTGTCTGACAAAGATAAACTTAATCTAAAATTAAAATAATTTTCCTCGATTAAATTGTTTTCTATGGTTCCTCTTTTACCAAATTCAAATCCTGTATTAATTGTAGACAAACCTTTTAGCGGTATTCCTAGACCAAAAGATATGCCAAAGTCTTTAATTTCTGTAAAATTAGAGTTATTTGTTACATTATTTACTAACAAACCTGTGTTTTCGTAACGAAAACCGGCTCTATACGTTATTCTATTCCAATAACTTGAAATAGAATTAATTTTCGGCAAATAAAAACCTCCTAAAGAGATTCTATTTGCTTTTCCAAGACTGTATGCTGTTGTATTGGCAAAAACACTTGTAGCTGATATAGCTTCTTTACTTTCATATTCTATCCCTGCATACCATTTATCTAATTGCCCAACACCTACACCAAAAGTAGTTTTTAAGGGCAAATTAAATTTCCCATCAATAGCAATTACCTTATCTCCATTTGAGTTGATAAGGGTATCTTTTACAGTTTCTGAACCACTAAAAGTATAGGTCAATTTTTCTCCATCAACATTCAAATCATTTCCTAATCTTGCTGTTGCTCCAGCTGTTAAAACTAATTTATCATTTAGTGGATATTCATACTGAGCCCCTAGTTTTACAGAACCTCCTCTTACCTCAGTTGATTCTCTGTACTTAGTAGCTAAAGACACATCTGCAATTTGATTTACAATGGAATTCTCTAAATTTCCAAAACTAAAATCTCCTTCAATACCCAAAGAAAGCCCTTTGAACACTTTTATACCAAAAGTTCCATAAAACCTGTTTACACCTCCACTACCTTCAAATATAGTAGCTTCTGAGAAAGTAACTCCATCACTTTCGTATTGAATATTAGACAATGAATAGCCAACTGAAGAAATTGGTTGCATACCAAAAGAAAAGCCAGCTTTATCGCCAATAGGGAAAGCTAGGGCTATATATGATAAGGTTGTAGAAGTACTACTTTGTTTTGTATCTGCAGTTTTAACAGTTAAATCGTTATTTAACAAACCTATAGAATAGGTACTATATCTTAAATTAGCATAAGCCGCAGGGTTTGTGAAATTAAGATATTTATAATGACTAAAAGCCACGCCTATACCTCCCATAGCACTTTGTTCTACTGTAGTTGTGCTAAATTCATCACCAATACCAAAAAAAGAATATGGAGAAGAACTTGTTCTTTGCCCCACAATAACAACAGACGTTAATAGTAAAATACTTACTACAATATTTTTAATCATTCGTTTTTGTTAAAAATCAATATTTTATTTAATCCTTCTAGGAGAAAATTTTGATTGGCAAATATGCTACTTTTTAATTGTTTTGACAAGAAATTTGCATCACCACCTGTTAAAACCACTGTTAAATCTAAATATTTTTCTTTATATTGATAAATAAACCCATCAATTTCATGAATTACACCATTTACAACCCCAGAATTTATACTTTCTTTTGTGCTATTTCCAATAAAATTATCGGGTATTTTTTTTTCTAATAAAGGTAATTTTGCTGTAAGCTGATGTAGCGATTTATATCTCATTTCTATTCCTGGAGAAATTGCACCTCCTAAGTATTCTTTTTGTTTGTTTATAAAATCGAAAGTAATACACGTACCTGCGTCAATAATTAAAATATTTTGTTTTGGGTATTTAATTATAGCACCAAAAACCAATGCAATTCGGTCTACACCTAATGTTTTTGGTGTGCTATATAAATTCTGAAATGGTGTTTTTATCGTAGATGAAACAAGTGTTAGCGGAACGATTTCTTCTATTTTTTTGATATCTTTTAGTGAGATTGATGCAACAGATGATATAATTGCATCAGTAATATGATATTTTTTTGAGATTTTTTTTACTTCGGATAAAATTCTTTTTTTATCAAAAATCTGCAACTCAACAATTATATCCTGCTCAAAAACAGCTACTTTTACTCTTGTATTTCCTACATCAATTATAAGATTCATTCTAACATTTTATATAATTTCAAAAATACAATACATTTTTTTACAATTTATATTAGGAGATATAAAAAAACATATTATATTTGCATCCGCTAAGGCAATGGTACCTTAGCTCAGTTGGTAGAGCAAAGGACTGAAAATCCTTGTGTCCCTGGTTCGATTCCTGGAGGTACCACTTAAAAACCCTGTAAACACACTGTTTATAGGGTTTTTTCTTTTTAGGCTGCTAAATTGGATGCAAATAAAAAATTAAGGATCAACGCCAAAAGTTGTGGGATTTTAAAATTAAGCATAAATATTTAGTCTAAAAAGGAAGAATTCTATATTTCTAACCCCTCTAAATTGTGCTCTAAAAGCTTTAATTTTAGCATTAAAA